>JAFZVU010000035.1 GCA_017617655.1 Bacteroidales bacterium | reverse complement strand
GGTTGCCCCAAGGCATTACTGCCGCTATCGCAATATGCCACAAAAAAAGCCGAACGGAATGTTCGGCTTTTTTGTGGGAGCTGAGGGATTCGAACCCCCGACCCTCTGCTTGTAAGGCAGACGCTCTGAACCAACTGAGCTAAGCTCCCTTACTTTTGGGATTGCAAATGTATCACTATTTTTTGAAATCCCAAAAATAATCTAAGTTTTTTACAAGAGATGGGCGGCGTAGATGCCGAGGAGGACATCGCGCATCTCGGCAGGCTTGCCCTTCATGTCCTTGTCAATGTGGGCGATGAAGGCTTCTTTCTCTTCCTGGGTGTAGTGGTCGCTGAAACGGTCACCGCCGGAAAGCATATCCGCCGCAATGTAATTCGACGGCCATAACTTGAAGGCCGGAAGGATGTGGCTGTCGATAATCGACGCCAGAGCCCTGAACTTGTCGTTCTTCTCAGCCTTGTCTGCCTCCTGGAGCTCCTCGAGAGTCAGAGGCTTGCAGAACTCCAGATGCACGCGCCCCTTGTACTGCTGGATACCGTTGATCATGCTCACAAGGTCCTCCCCCTGCCTCTTATGGTATTCGCCGTCACGCTTCTTGACCAGCAGCTCCTGGGCCTTCATGGCCCCGCAGGTCTCATACTCATACGACATAGCCATGGGCATTATTTTCAACTCAGCGAAATCCTCCACGAAAGACCCGCTTCCAGACATGCTCAGCATCTTCAGCACGCCCTGCTCGGTAGCATCATGACCATCCTTGCTGCGCCCCTGCTTCTGGGCCAGCCAGATGCTGCAGGCATTGTTTCTCATCTTCTCACGGATGTATTCCGATAGCAGCTGGGCTGAATTATACAGTTCCTTGACGGAACCGCTGCGCTTGACGGTAATCATCCTGTTCGAACGGATAAGGTCGCCCACAGAAGGCACGCCGATCAGATTGTCGCCGGCCGCAATCTCAGTCAGAGGGATACCGTTCTTGAAAAGAGTTATCTGCACGAAAGCCGGGTCCAGCACGATATCCCTGTGACTCGAAAGCAGCAGGAACCGGCCGACGCTGCCGTCAGCATTCCTGAAATTCTCCACACCGGAAACAGTCAGCCCCGCGGTAGTAAGATCGATAGTCCTTTGGACAATAGGTATCATGACCTTGGTCTGGAAATCCTCCACACCCTTGATATCCATCATGAGCGACGTCAGATATCCATGCCCCTTGTCGGCGAAAAGAAAATCTTCGAACATATAAGTGGTAGGAGAAATGGCCATCCTCTTGGCAGCCTTCTTCACCTCCCTGTCATTATAAGGTCTTATCGGGTCGAATTTCTTATCCATGTCTTAAAGATTATCTTCGCTGCGACTATAGAGATCCACGCAAGGCATGGCAATCGCAAGAATCGAAAAGGTTAATGTTACTATATAAGGCAATTGTTCAAATGAATACTTTGAATCATCTAGTCTGCAGAATAGTAACGCAGTTGCGCAAGCCACTGCAACCATTAGCCAGCCCCTCCATCCAGTAAGCCTCCAAAGCAGAAAAGCAATCCCCACAAGGGAAAAGACCATCAGCAGCACCTTGACATCAACTCCGAACGCCACACCGGCAATCAGCAGCAGGGAGACAAGCATCGCGCCTCCGAAAAGCGAAGCGTAATCATACCTTATCACCCCCGCCCCGGCTGCAGACTTGCGGAGAGAATTAGCAGACGCCAGCTTGCCAGCCTTCGAACTGCCAACCAGATACTGCACGCCGAAAATGATCAGAACCACCAGGAAGACAGCAATGAACAGCAACTCAGCCATCTTGTTGTTCTCAATCCTGCCGGCCAGCAGCGATGCACCCCACGCCAGAGCCACGCAGATGGCGCCGAAGAGCAAATTGCGTAGAAACTTCGATAAAGCCTCACCAGCCTTGATCCTGCCGGACATGACTGTAATTGCGAACAGGAAGCACATCAGGGCAAAAGCGACGGCCAGCCATATCCATGTGCCGCCGACCCCAGGTCTGAGCCATCCGGTAAGCATCTGGGAGTTCATGAACCCCAGCAGCCCGGAAAAACAAGCGAAGCCCACGAGCAGGGTCACTACTGGAATAATGTATTTTCTAATCTTTCTCATGATAATCATTGAAAATGTGCCGCACCTTCAGCAGAGACGAGTCGCCGTAACTCAGGAACCTGAATCCGTTATCCAGGGCGAAGCCGTACATCTGCTTCCATCCATCCCCGACAGCAGCCGCAATCAGCAGCAGCAAGGTACTCTTGGGCTGATGGAAATTCGTCACCATATAGGTCACAAACTTGAACTGATAGGAAGGCACGATAATTAAGTTAGTTCTTGAAGTAATAGAGTTTAGGTTATTGTCAGTTAAATATTTAATCAAAGCATCTATAGCAGCCGAAGGAGAGTAAACATAACCCTCGTCACGGTAAGGCTCCCACTGCTCCACCACTCCGGGCTCACCCCTCTCTATGCAATGTACACCCAGGTAATAAAGTGACTCGAGGGAGCGGATAGAAGTGGTTCCGACAGCCACCAGGTCCTTGCCGCAAAAGCGGGAAAGGGTGGTCAGAAAATCTTTCGTCACGGAAAAAGGCTCCCCATGCATAGTATGGTCGGCGATAAACTCGCTTTTGACAGGAAGAAAAGTGCCCGCCCCCACATGCAGACAGAGCTTTACCCGCTCGATACCCTTTGCATCAATGGCAGAGAGTTCCTTTTCAGTAAAATGAAGTCCGGCGGTCGGAGCAGCCACAGAACCTTCAAGACGGGCATACATAGTCTGATATCGGGAATAGTCTATGGCCTCGGTCTCCCTGTTGAGGTAGGGAGGGATCGGCATCTTGCCGCACATTTCCATAACCTGGGAGAAGGAATAACCGCCTTCCCAGCTGAAGCGGACAATGAAGGCGTTGCCGTCACGGTTAATCAAGTCAGCCTTTAGATTAACCGATTTTATTTCTTCATTATCAAGATGTTCAATATATAACGAAAGTGTGTCTCCCTTCCATTTTTTTGCATTTCCAACGATAGTTTTCCACACGCAGCTGCCAGTAGTGGCAAAGGCCTGCTGATAGTCGGCCGGCTCCTTGGGCTCGAGGCAGAAGACCTCAATCAGGGCGCCGGAATCACGCTTGAACAGCAGTCTGGCAGGAACCACCTTGGTTTCATTGAAAACCATCAGGGAATCAGACGGAAGATAGTCTGCAATATCCTTGAAACGGCCTTCTCGGGGAGTTTCGTCAAGATAAATAAGCAATTTCGAATCATCCCTGTGCTGCAGGGGATACTTTGCGATACGGTCTTCAGGAAGATCGTAGCAGTAATCATCGATTCTAATTGCCAGTTTCACCTTAATTTAATTATAGGGACAACAAAGATAGTCAAAATAAGCACTTGGAAAAATAAAGCTGCTTTAATCAGAGAGCAGGGGAGTTTGATGTTTTTCGTCAACTTTTTATCGTTCACAAAAAGCAACAAAATTTGCAGCCCAAATTTCACAAATGTAATACCACGGGTTATTAACACATGTTTACAGATGTTATTAACACAACCAACACCAACAATTGATGTAGAATTATAACAAAAAATTATAGTTAAAAATTTTTAAACTCAATTACCATAAACCCAGTATTTTACACAATGTTATATCGCCTATGAAACGATATCCGGGACGTCCATTTTCGGTCAAAAATATCCATTTTCAGCAATTATCAACAGACAACTATCCGAAATCCCAGTGTTTTATTAAAATCACCGCGAGAACAACTTCAGCCATATATTCAGAGATATGCTCTGCCCTTTCAGCAAACGCTCAGATCAGGCATGTTACATCATTAACGATTACTTCTGTAACATCCGGGAATATTTGTATCGTCCGAAAAATTCTTTACATTTGTAATGATTAGCAATTTACAAAATGGAACAGCGATTACAGCTCTTTTTGCAGATGGAGCAGCTCAGCCAAAGTCAGTTCGCAGACAAGATGGGAATCCAGCGTTCAGGCGTCACCCACCTCCTATCCGGCCGTAACAAGCCTAGTTTTGAGTTTATCACCAGAATGCTTCAGACCTTCCCCACCCTGAATGCGGAATGGCTCATCCTGGGCAAGGGAAAACCCTATAAAGACTCGTCAGCAAGCCCCGAAATCCCGGTCGCCCCCCAGCCTGAGAACCTTCCCGAAGCCAATCTTTTCACCCCGGCCACGGAGCTTCAGCCAGTCGAAACTACCGAAATAATAGATTTCGGTAACAATGTACAAATTGATGAAGTAGAGGAAATTAAGCGACCCTCTCCTATTTCCGACGCACCTAAAGCAATCAAGGCAATCTTGATTTTATACGAGGACGGTACATACGAAAAGAGATAATTGATTATTTTTGTACAGATGTACAAATTGATCAGACCTATATTATTTCTCTTCCAGCCTGAGAATATCCACAGGATGACTATGAACCTGCTGAAATTCTGCAGGTACATCCCTATGTGCCGGACCTTCTTGCGTTGGTGCTACTGCCCTCGTACAAAGGGACTTGAGCGTGAATTGTTCGGCATTACCTTCAAGCATCCCGTCGGTCTGGCGGCCGGTTTCGACAAGAACGGCGACATGTATAACGATCTGGCCAATTTCGGCTTCTCCTTCATCGAGATAGGCTCCCTGACACCCAGCCCCCAGGAAGGGAATCCCCTTCCCCGCTGTTTCAGGCTTCCCAAGGACAGGGCCATCATCAACAGGATGGGCATCAACAACAAAGGCGCTCGCTATGCTGCCAACGCCCTGATAGCCGAGAAGCCGGTCCGCTGCAAGGTTGCGGCCAGCATCACTAAGAATGCCACAACACCCAATGAATCAGCCTATAAGGACTACGAGAAGTCCCTTGCCATACTATATGATTTCGTAGATTTCTTCGTCCTGAACGTATCCTGCCCCAATGTCAAGGACCTCACCGAGCTGCAGGATATCCCCGCCCTTGCAGAGCTGTTCGAACATGTGAATACCATCCGCCGCTTTAATGACGAATACAAACCCGTCCTGCTGAAAGTCTCTCCCGACATTCCGCTGGAGCAGCTCGACGAGATATTAGATCTGGCCCTGCTGAGCGGTATAGAGGGCATTGTAGCCACGAACACCACCCGGACCAGGGAAAACCTTGTCACAGACCCTAAAGTCATAGAATCGATAGGAAATGGCGGTTTGAGCGGTGCCCCTCTCTACGAAAAGTCCCTGGCCTTCGTCAAACACATCCATGAGAAGACCGCCGGCATCATCCCCATCGTTGCCTGCGGAGGTATCATGAAACCGGAACAAGCGCTTGAGATGCTTGATGCGGGCGCCTCATTAATAGAGATATACACAGGCTTTATCTATAATGGTCCTGCCTATGTGAAACGGATAAACAAATACCTTTCAAAGGCATACGCCAAAAGGAAAAAATGACAACAGCTTCAATATGCACTATCGGCGATGAGATCCTCATCGGCCAGATCGTAGATACGAATTCTTCAAAGATCAGTACGGCTCTCAACACTCTCGGCATCAAGGTCCGCTACATGCTGTCCATAGGAGACGACCGCGAAGAGATAATTTCAAATCTTGATAAATGTCTTAGAGACACCGATATAGTCATTATTACCGGAGGTCTTGGTCCAACTAAGGACGATATAACGAAAGATGCCCTGGCAAGCCTTTCAGGCGCCACCGGATACAAGGAATCACCCGAGCAGCTGGCCATCGTGAAGAGGATTTTGGGCGCAAGACACATAGACCTGCTGGACATCAACCTGGCCCAGGCTCTGGTTCCGGACACCTGCGAAGTAATCCCGAACCAGCTCGGCACAGCCCCTTGCATGAAGTTCCCTTTCGACGAAAAAAGATATGGCCACCGGGCCGTCCTGTACTCTCTGCCGGGCGTTCCGTATGAGGCTGAAGGCCTGCTCGACGCCATTCTCGAAGACATAAAGAATAACTTCCAATTAGAGAGGATAATCCACAAGAACATAATTACTTTCGGAGTTCCAGAATCCGTCCTTTCCAAGCAAATAGAGAGCTGGGAAGACGCCCTTCCCGAGTGGCTGCACCTCGCCTATCTCCCCAATGCTACGATAGGCATCCGGCTCCGCCTGTCATGCTACGGCGCCGACGACGAATCGAGGGTAGCCCGCATGGATCAGGAAATCGAGAAGCTCCGGGAACTGCTCGGCCCCACCATATACGGCAGCGGCGACGACACCCTGCAGTCAATCCTGCCCAGGCTGCTTAAATGCCCGCCCGAGGCCGCACGCCAGGAGACTCTTTCAGTAGCCGAATCCTGCACCGGAGGCCACCTGTCGCAGCTCATAACCTCCATCCCGGGCTGTTCTCGCTATTACAACGGGTCCGTGACATCCTATTCCAACGAAGTAAAGATAAATGTCCTCGGAGTCGATGCGGACATAATCGCCCGCTACGGAGCAGTAAGCCGCGAATGCGCCGAAGCCATGGCCCGCGGGGTCGCCGAACTGATGGACACAGACTATTCAATCGCCACCACCGGCATCGCAGGTCCGGACGGAGGCAGCAAAGATAAGCCTGTCGGAACTTGCTGGATTGCAGCAGTTCACAGGAATAGAACTACAGGAGAAGTTGAAGTAACTTCAAAGAAGGTTCTCTCGATGTCAGCCTCGAGGGACGTCAACATAAAACGCTTTGCTTCGAACGCCCTTGACCTGCTCAGGCGCCTCGTCGAGCAGCAGCTTTTCTAAGCCCCTTCCCTAATTTTCCTTAAGCCAGATGCGGGCATTGATGAACATGTCCACCCACGGCGTAGCTGCGTCGTGACGTCTTTCCTCGGGATACCAGGCCCAATTGTAAGGCCTCAAGCCCCTCTCGGGGTGCGGCATCATGGCCAGATGGCGGCCGTCACGGCTGCAGACACCGGCAATCGCATACTCGGAACCGTTCGGATTGGCCGGATATGCAGCGTAACTGTAACGCAGGGCAACGGAGAACTCCTGATCTTCCAGTTTCTTTCCGGCAGGCAGGCTGAAGCGACCTTCGCCGTGTGACACCCATATTCCGAGCGAAGATCCCTGAAGAGACTTGAGCATGATAGCGGGCGAAGCCGGAACTTCCACACCCACGAAAGCACACTCGTGTTTCTTTGAAACATTATGTTTCATCTTAGGAGAAGCTCCTCTGTGTCCGGGAGTTACAAAATCCAATTCAGCCATCAGTTGACATCCGTTGCAGATACCCAGACTCAGGGTGTCTTCCCTTTCATAGAAGCGTTCGAGAGTCTTGCGGGCCTTCTCGTTATAGTGCAGCGCGCCGGCCCAGCCCTTCGCCGAACCGAGTACGTCGGCATTGGAGAAGCCACCGACAAATACGATCAGTCTCACGTCATCCAGGGTCTCGCGGCCGGTGGTAAGGTCGGTGGTATGGACGTCCTTCACCTTGAAACCAGCCATATAGAGGGCCCAGGCCATCTCACGCTCGCTGTTGGAGCCTTTTTCGCGGATTATGGCAGCCACGGGCTTCTCTTCCTCCCTGCCTGCGAAGAGGCCGTCCCTCCACAGCTCGCGGGCCGGGAAGCGGAAGTGCAGCGGCTGGGCGCCATAGTTGCTGAAACGCTCTTCGGCCATTCCGCCGGAGGTCTGACGCTTGTCGAAGAGGTAAGATGTACGGAACCATTCGTTCCTCATAGCATCGATATCCATCTTCAGCGTACCGCCGGCATACTTGATGGTAGCAGTACGGTCCTTGCAAGTGCTGCCGATGGCATACCAGGTCACACCGGCCTTGTCCAGGACTGCCTTCACGGCCTTGCTGTCGGCAACCTGCAGCACGACAGCAGGAGTCTCGCTGAAAAGTATGTTGGAATCGAAAGCACTGAGGTCGACATCGACACCGCCGGTCACATTCGGGAAGCAGCTTTCGAGCAGGGTCGTAACCAGACCACCGGCAGAAACGTCGTGGCCGGCACGCAGAAGTTCCTTGTCGACAAGGGTCTGCACCGCATTGAAACATTTCTTGAAATAAAGAGCTTCAACATCCGGACACTCAGAGCCTACCGCAGAGAAAATCTGTGCGAACGCAGAACCTCCGAGAGGATATCTGGCATCCTTTGCGAAGGGAACATAAAGCAGTTCGGAAACCTTCGAAGCGAAGTTGGCATGCACGGTCTTGGTGATATCCTTCACCCTGCCGACTGTCGATATTATCATGCTGCCGGGAGCCAGGACCTTCGACCCGTCTTTGTACTTCTGGGTCATCGACATCGAATCCTTGCCGGTGGGGATGTTCACCCCGAGTGCGCAGGCGAAGTCGCTGGCACCCTTCACAGCGCTGTACAGACGGCTATCCTCACCGGGATTCCTGGTAGGCCACATCCAGTTGGCGCTGAGGCTGACAGCTTCCAGGCCGCCTTCAATGTCGGCCCATACGAGGTTGGTCAATGCCTCGGCGATGGTCAACCTCTCGCCTGCCGCCGGATCAATGAGGGCGGCCACGCACGCATGACCTATGGAGGTTGCGATACCCTCGTTGCTGTCATATCCGATGGCGGTGACGGCGACGTCGTTAAGCGGCAGCTGGATCTCTCCGCAAGTCTGCTGGCAGGCGATCAGTCCGGTGACGCAACGGTCAACCTTGTTGGTCAGCCAGTCTTTGCAAGCCACTTGTTCAAGAGAAAGCAACTGTTTTATCTTAAGGAAGATATCCTCTTTTGTCAAAAGCTTTACATCAGGTACATCAGCGAAGCTTCTCTTAAGTGTCACATCCTCCATCACGGTCTTGGGAGTCGAGCCGAGCATGTCACTCACGGCCAGATTCATGGGCACCGCACCTGTCTTGCTGTCCATCAGGGTGAAGTTGTGGCGGCCGGTAGTTTCGCCGATCTCATAGAAAGGCGCCCTCTCGCGCTCGGCGATGGCCCTGATCTCCGCCACATCCTCCTTTTTCACCACCATACCCATGCGCTCCTGGCTTTCGTTACCTATGATTTCCTTATATGACAGGGTCTTGTCGCCGATCGGCAGCTTGGCGATATCCATAGTGCCACCGGTGGCCTCCACAAGCTCTGAAAGGCAGTTCAGGTGACCGCCTGCGCCGTGGTCATGCACAGAGATGATTGTGTTGCGTCCACTCTCGGCAACGGCCCTGATGGCATTGTAGACCCTTTTCTGCATTTCGGGGTTAGATCTCTGCACGGCATTCAGCTCGATGGCGTCAGCATACTCTCCGGTGGCCACCGAAGAGACTGCGCCGCCGCCCATACCGATGCGGTAGTTGTCGCCGCCCATCAGCAGCACAGCATCCCCGGCCCCGGGCTCTTCCTTGAGGCAGTCGCGCTTCTTGGCGTAACCCACACCGCCGGCCTGCATTATAACCTTGTCATAGCCGTAGGTGCCTTTTTCGTCAGAATACTCGAAGGTGCTCAGCGAGCCGCAGATGATGGGCTGGCCGAACTTGCTGCCGAAGTCTGAAGCGCCGTTCGAGGCTTTGATGAGGATCTCCTGGGGCGTCTGGTAGAGCCAGTTGCGGGGAGCCTTCTCCCACGGACGGGGATTCTCCTCGAAACGCGGATAAGGCGTCATATAGACCGCCGTACCGGCGATCGGGAACGAACCCTTACCTCCGGCCATCCTGTCCCTGATCTCGCCTCCTGTGCCCGTTGCTGCGCCATTGAAGGGCTCTACGGTGGTCGGGAAGTTGTGGGTTTCGGCTTTCAGCGAGATAACCGTCTCGGCATTGTCCCTCTCATAGAACGAAGGCTTGCTGCCGGACTCCGGATGGAAAAGGTCGAGAGTCGGACCCTCGATGAACGCACAGTTGTCTTTGTATGCCGAAACGACTATGCCCGGATGCTCCTGAGTTGTCTTCTTGATAAGCTTGAAGAGAGAGAGTTCTTTTGCCTGACCGTCAATGATAAACGTACCGTTGAAAATCTTATGACGACAGTGCTCGGAATTGACCTGAGAAAAGCCGAAGACCTCCGAATCGGTCAGCGGCCTGCCCAGTTTTTCGCTCAGCTTCTGGAGATATGCGATCTCGTCGACCGATAGGGCCAGACCCTCCTGGAGGTTGTATTTCTCGAAGTCGGTTATATAGACTATGTCCTCCGGCTTGCGGTTGACGGTGAAGACATCCTGGTCGAGCCCCTTGTACATCCTCTGCAGCATCTTGTCGAAAGCAGTGGCCTCGGACTCGGCGCGGAAGAATTCTTCAATCCTTTCAATCGCCTCAATATTCATATTTTGCGTTATCTCAACTGCAGTAGTACTCCAAGGAGTTATCATTTCCCTCCTGGGGCCGATGAAGAGCCCTTCCACCTTGTCGGCATCTATCTGGCGGGCGTCGGAGAAAAGCCACTCGAGGGCTTTGACATCATCATGACCAGGGGTTTTGCCGCAGCTGACGGCTATTACTGAATTCTGGGTTGTCTCAAAGAACAGGATTTTCCGGTTTTGACTCATTGCGGTAGTTTTGATTCAGCAAATTTAGGTATTATCAAAAAGCAATGACAGGAATTATTGCCATATTTGCGGACATATTGGATATATTTATCAACAATGGATTACACAGAGCAGATCGAACGGCTTTACAAGCGCTTCCCGTCATATCAGATTGTCGGGAACAGGGCCTACAAACCAGGCATCGAGACCATCAAAGAACTCGACGAGGCCCTTGGCAGGCCACACAGGCGTTACAAGACAATCCATGTGGCCGGAACCAACGGAAAAGGCTCGGTATGCCATCTGCTCGCATCCGCCCTCGCCCATTCCGGACTGAAGGTAGGCCTCTACTCGTCACCGCATCTGGTCGACTTCAGGGAGCGCATCAAGATTGTGACGGCACAGGGCTTCCGGATGATACCGAAAGAGGCCGTATCGGCATTTCTGGACGAATGGGACGGTTTTTTCGACACCCACAATCCGTCTTTCTTCGAAATCACCACCGCAATGGCCTTCGATTACTTCGCAAAGGAGGCAGTCGACGTCGCCGTCATTGAGACGGGCCTCGGCGGAAGGCTCGACTCCACCAACATAATAACCCCCGTCCTCAGCATAATCACCAACATAGGCCTCGAGCACTGCACATATCTCGGCCACACCCTGGAAGAGATCGCCTTCGAAAAGGGCGGCATCATCAAACCCGGCATTCCGGTAGTGATCGGAGCCGAAGACAGCCACACCGCACCGGTCTTCGAAAGGCTTGCAAGCGAGAGGAAAGCACCCCTTATCCACGCAGGTGAGTACGACATGAGTAATGAAAGTATAAGTGCAGATAAACTCGATTTAAAAGGTGATTATCAAAAAGAAAACCTTCGTACTGTTTTATGCGCATTGAACCAGCTGGGCCTTAAGGATCCCGCCGCCATAGAGGGGCTCAAGAGCGCTGCCGCGACCACCGGACTGCGCGGCAGATGGGAACGCATCGACCTGGGCAAAGACCGCCCCGCCCTCATCTGCGACATCGGCCACAACCCGCACGGACTGAAATGGGTGTTCTCCCAGCTCCGGAAGGAAAGCGCGGAGAAAGTCTATGTAGTCTTCGGCATGGTGGCAGACAAGGACCTCGAATCGGTTGCGGCATTCATGCCGTCAGAGGGGCGCTACCGCTACATCTTCACCCAGGCATCTACCGACAGGGCCTTGAATGCTTCGGAACTCGCCGCAAGACTCCGCCCCTTCGGCATCCGCGGGACAGTGAGGAAGAGTGTAAAAAAAGCATTGGAATCCGCCCTCGAAAGAGCAGATTCCAATGACATCATATTCGTCGGCGGCAGCAACTTCACAGTCGCAGACGCCCTCACAGCACTAGAAGCTTAGATCAGGATCTGACGTGCGTATTTGACGCAGGTAGCGATTTCCTTTTCCGGAGTAGACCACTGAGGAACCGTATATTCCAACTCAACATCGCAGTTGATATAAGGATACTTATCCCTCACCAGCTGAAGTATTTCTTTAAGCGGAGTCTCACCCTGTCCCCATACCTGGTTCTGGTTGCTCTGATAAGGATTCTTGAAGCTGGTCTTGTCCTTGATGTGGATGCTGACGATGCGGTCGTGGAAGTAGTCGATGAACTCCATCGGGTCGAGTTTCGGACCGTCCTCATAACCGAAGCCGAAATAATGGGGAGCATC
Source organism: Bacteroidales bacterium (assembly GCA_017617655.1). Classification (GTDB taxonomy): domain Bacteria; phylum Bacteroidota; class Bacteroidia; order Bacteroidales; family UBA932; genus Equibacterium. The sequence goes on along the minus strand of JAFZVU010000035.1, from coordinate 3,274 downwards.
GAAGTTCAGTCTGTTGGCCGGAGACATGTCGAGCCACCTTTCAATCTCGGCGATGCTCAAGTTAGCATACTGGCCGTGGTTGTGGTATACTGCCAGAGAGCCGTTGCGCTCTGCAACCTTGCCGAATGAGGCGCATTTCTCGGCAGAGCCCTCAGTTGTGATACCCTTTGCCCCCAGCGCATTGGCAGCAGCGAAAGAGTAGTCGAGCAATTCATCTGTATCGCCAGCCTCGAATTTCAGAAGATGGACGTTGATGCCAGCCTCGCGAAGCTTCTTACCGAGCTCTTTCCAACCGGCGATTGCGTCAGGCGATTTGCGGAACTCTGCGAGTTCCTTGTTGTATTTTTCCTGCTCAGGAGTCATCTGGCGGCCACCGCCCTGAGGCCTGCCACCCTGTCCGCCCTGTCCACCCTGAGGAGGTCTCTGTCCCTGAGGGGCACCCTGCGGAGGCATTCCGCCTTGCGGGGGCATTCCCTGCGGAGGCATTCCTCCCTGAGGAGGACCTTGCGGAGCTCCGCCCTGAGGAGCGCCCTGGGGGCCGGCCGGTCTCGGAGAATTAACCATCTCCCACATGGGACGGACCTGGTTCGGATTAGCCGGACCGCCGATGATAGACTCGAACTGACCCATGTTCCTGAGCTCGACTGAGCTGACGTTAGAAGCTACGCAGGCAGCCACGAAATCTTCGAGGGTGTTGATGTTGCGGAAACTGTTGGTGATGTTGCCGATCTGCACACCGGCGAACTTTGAATTAGGCTTGCCGTCCGGGAAGACAAGACCGGTGAATTTGTCTTTCTTCTTCGGCTCGGCCGCACTCAGGTCATTCATCCTTATGATCGAAGGACCGACTATTGCAGCTCCTGAAAGAAGCGCCGCGCTGCCAAGGAAACTGCGCCTTGACATGTTCTTTGATTCGTTCATATAACAGTATTTATTTGATTGATTACTAGATTCTTCAAAAAATCTCAATATCAAAACCCTCTGCTCTCAAAGGGGCCGTCACCTCCTCGAGTTTCTCAGCCGGGATCTTCATCAGGCCAGCCACGGGAGTGTCGCGGTCAAGTGAGTAAGCCATGATTCTTGCAGGGCGCAGACGGCGTACAATGTCGCTCCATCCGGCTACCAGAGCGGGAGAGGTCAGGTCGAATTCACAGCCGTCTACCCTACCTTTGAAGAACATGGTCTGAAGGATGAAATCCCCATTGAAACGTTCCAGATTCTTCAGGACGCGTTCGAGACGGAAAGTGCCGGAAGGTCTGTTGATGACATTGAGCAGCTGCTCGTCGCTGCAGTCCACCTTCATAATGCGGTTGTCCACCTTCATCAGGGCTTCGAACACTCCTTTCCTTTCCAGCGTGGTAGCATTGGAGAAGACACTAATCACCGCCTCAGGAAAATACTTGTCCCTGAGTTCGACGGTCTTGTCTACTATAGCCGGGAAACTGCGGTGGAGCGTCGGCTCGCCGTTGCCAGTGAAGGAGATGGAATCCACCTTCACCCCTTCGTCATACAACTCCTTGAATCTGCTGGACATAGCGTCCGACACCTGTTCGAAGGAAGGCATCTTGCGGTCTTTCTTTGGAGCGCCGGAAGACAGGGCTCCGCACTCGCAGTAGATGCAGTCGAAACTGCACAACTTGCCGTTCACCGGCAGCAGGTTGATTCCCAGTGAGGTCCCTACCCTGCGGCTGTGTATGGGGCCGAATACTATGTCGCTCCACAGAAAGGTAGCCATGGCGTTATACTATGTTATTTGGTTCCGAATATGCGGTCACCTGCGTCGCCAAGACCGGGAACTATATAGCCCTTCTCATTGAGGTGGTCATCGACATGGGCGCAGAAGATATCGACATCCGGATGAGCGTTCTTCAGTACTTCGAGACCCTCTGGGGCAGCTATTATGCAGAGGAACTTGATAGACTTCGGATGGCGCAGCTTGATCTGGGAGATGGCATTGACAGCCGAACCGCCGGTGGCAAGCATCGGGTCGAGCACGAAAACATCCCTGGACTCGATGTCAGCAGGCAGCTTGCAGTAGTATTCAACAGGATTCAAGGTGGTCTCGTCACGATAAAGACCTATATGACCCACTTTTGCGGTAGGAATCAACTGAAGCACACCGTCCAGCATTCCGGTACCAGCCCTGAGGATGGGAACGAAAGCCAGTGTCTTGCCGGAAATCTTCTTGCATTTGGCTATGCCGCACGGAGTCTTGACCTCTATATCTTCAAGGGGCAGATACCGTGTCGCCTCGTATGTCATAAGAGTTGCGATTTCATTGACCAGAGCCCTGAATTTGTATGTTCCGGTCTCTTCATCCCTCAATACTGAGAGTTTGTGCTGGATCAGCGGGTGATCCATTATGACGATTTTTCTTTCCATTTGAAAACTGTTATTTATTCTTCATGATATTGTCCATGTCAGCCACCAGCTGCTCCCTGAGGTCGAGCGCCCGGAAGAAACGCTTGTCTTTCTTAGCCACGAAAGCAGAGCGGCGGAACCGGTTCACGAGCTTCTTCAAAGAACCAGTAGAGCGGGAGAATATTATAAGCGTGAACGGAAGCAGTATCAGCGCCACCAGTGCGATCCACCATGTATGTGTCACCAGAGCGGCGACGACGGCGACAATGAGATACCACACCGGGCCAGTCACGGCGGTGCCCACAGCAAAGTGGAACGAAGGGTGAAGCAGCTTGTCCTTGACCTTCTTCGTAAATATGAAACCGGTGAAGAAAGGAATCAGGTTCAGGAGCGAACATACCAGCCATACAGGTATGAAAAGCATCCACAGGATGGTCCTGACGATTATTCCGATTACGGGGTGGCGTCTCTTGGTGAATATCCAGTCTCTGAGCTTCAGATCCTTGAGAAGGTCGCCGTACTCCTTTGCCTCGCCTATCAGGGCGGCATATTTGTCAGCCTCGCCAGTGCGGTATTCCCTCAATCTGTTGGCAATGGCCTGGTCGGCCTTTGTCTCGCTGGTTATGCTGCCTGCGGGACGGATCTTGTTGTCTTTGATATAGTTCTTCCTGTAAACTGTACAGAGCGTCTCCAGAGCCTCATAGTTGGGGATGTCGTCAAGGTTCACCATCAGCTTCTCGACAGCGTCATGAGCTTTCTGGGCAAGCAGATATCTGGCGCGTTCCGGGTGCTCCTTATATACATCATACAGCTCGGTGAAGTCGAAAGGCTCGCCGATGTTCATATTGAGCTTGCTCTGGAAGCGGAAATAGTCCGAATAATTGTTGGCCATCGGGACTATCTTCATCTTCAT
>JAFZVU010000034.1 GCA_017617655.1 Bacteroidales bacterium | reverse complement strand
TTGCAAGCAGGGGGTCAAGGGTTCGACTCCCTTATTCTCCACAAAAAAGGACACCGTCGATTCGACGGTGTCCTTTTTTTGTGGGAATACTTCACCCCACCGCTGCGCGGAGCCCCTTGTGTTTACTGGGGCTCTGCCCCAAACCCCGCCGCTTCTGCCTGCTATCAGCACATACTGCCCACACGGCCTCCGCTAGCGCCTGCAGGCGCTTTTTCTCTTGCCGGAATCCGGGTGGCTCCGTGGCTCCTGTCCTTCGGACACTCGCACACTCCGCCACGGCGCTGATGCGCCCTTTTAACCCACCGCACCTAAAACGAAACCCGATAACTTGGATTGCTCCAGAGGTTACCGGGAATAAACTATGCGAATATAGTCAATTATTGTCCAAAACCTAATAATTGACATGATAAACAATCAAGAGACAATCCAAATAACTTGCTGTTTGAATGGTATGTGATGGTAGTGGTCCATAAAAATGTCGACTACCCGCACTTGAGTCATTTCGTGCAAAAGTGTGCGCTGCCGAAGTGCTCTACACGGCGTACAGAAGTGATTGTTGGCGCACACTGGTCGTTTAACAAGGGGTGTGCGCTGGTCGTATGGCCTGGAGACCACTCTAGAAGGGGTCAATGGCGCACACTTTAGCGCGGGTGGATAGTCGCCTGAGGCAGACTGTCCCTTAGCGAACATCTCCACCCCCGGAGCGGGCAGGGGGAGGGGCCCGCCGAATGCGAGTTCTGTGAAGCAGGACGAACTGGCGCCTGCAGGCGCTAGCGCAGGCCGTGAGGGTAGCGTGTGCTGATAGCAGGCCGGAGCGGCGGGGTTTGGGGCAGCGCCCCAGTAAAGCAAAGGGAGGGGACGGAGCGAACGAAGTGAGCGGAGCTTCGCCAAGGGGCAGGTCTGCCGATAAAGGCGACAAGCCGCTCGCCCGGATGTCCCTAAGGCCTAGTGATTTCCTTGGAGTAACTCGCCAGGAGTTATAGGGCGGTGAAGCGGACGGAGGCGGAGTGGCCGTTGGCGTCGATGAGAGTGAGGGTGTGGGGACCGCGGTCGGGGACGATCTTGAGCTTGTGCTCGCCGTGGGCGGTCTCGCCGAGGAAGGTGCCGTCGAGGTGCCAGTAGATGGTGCCCTGGGGATCGCTGTGGGCAGCGGAGCAGACTATGCCCTGGCTGCGCGCGTCAAGAGATACCGGTGCGGCGACCTGCATGCCTTCCTGAGGATAGATGATCTCAATGACGCCCGATGACCGTGAGCCGGAGTAGGCAGGGTGATACGGTGGCAGCGGACGATAGTCGCTGTGGCTCTTCATGTAATACCACTCCTGTGCGGGAGGCAGCACGAAGCGCGAAACATGCTGGATTTCGGCGACAGGCCAGCAGTCGCTGTCAACCTGATAACGCCCTTCCGGATCGGTGTGGATTAGTTTATGGTAGGGGCAGGGAACCGGGCTTGCGGGAGCACGCGGAGCAAGAACCGGCACCACGCCGTCAGCCTCGCACAGATCTGTGGCAGGATGCCCGCTGAGCGAGCAGCAATCCACTTCGACCAGTTCGTCATAAGGCATTGTGAACCATCCCGTAGAAGGCAGCAAGCTGAAAAGGTCGAACATAAGCGGAGCAGCATAACCCACACCTGTCAGCAGCGGGCGCCCTTCTCCATTACAGTTGCCAACCCATACCGCCACGACGTAATCAGGAGTAGCCCCGACCGCCCACGCATCGCGGTTGCCATAGCTGGTGCCCGTTTTCCAGGCCACCTTTCGGCTTGAGTGGAACGTATGCCAGTCGCCTTCCTCCTCCGGCCTGTTTACCTCAGTCAAAACATCGAAAGTACACCAGACAGCCCCGCGGGACAGCGGGAAGGCCTTTTTGCCAGATTCACCCTGCAGCTCCCGCGCCATGCTTGCGTATGCCCCGGCCAGGTCGCAGAGCTTGATTTCCGCGCCGCCCAGGATGAGCGAAAGGCCGTATGTATCGGCGCCGCGGGTGATGGTGGTGAAGCCCGCCTTCTGCAGCAGGTCTATGAATTTCTCCACGCCATACTCATGCAGCATCCTCACCGAAGGTACATTAAGCGACCGCCGGATGACATCGCTGGCCGGCACCGCCCCGTCGAAAGTATGGTTGAAGTTGTTGGGAGTGAAGTCCTTGTAGTGGAAAGGAATGTCCGAAACCAGAGTCTGCGGCAGGATCAGCCCCTCGTCGAGCATCGCGCCGTACAGCAGAGGCTTGAGAGTGCTGCCGCTGCTTCGGGGCGCCTGAACCACATCCACATTGTCGCCGTGGGCAAGGGAAGTGTGGCCTATATTGCCGCAATATGCAATCGGTTCGCCACTGTGAACATCAAGGATTACGGCAGCCGCATTGAACACCTCATTGGTGGCGAAAACATCGCCGTGACGCTGCATCACAGCCTCGGCCCTCTGCTGCAGCGAATAGTCTATATGACTTTCGAAGCGCCTGTCTCCCTGCGCCTTGCGGAGAGTCTCCAGATAGTGGTAGGCCAGCTCGGGAAGAGGATGCGGCTTGTCCGGCAGAGGCTCCTCCTTGCCCAGGACGCAGCTGAGGGAATCGATATCTCCGGCGTCGCAGAGCATGTCCAGCAGATGGTTGCGCTTGGCCAGCAGGGCGTCGCGGCTCTTGCCCGGATGGATCATCGCAGGGGAATTAGGCAGGACGGCGAGCATGGCGCTCTCGGCCCAGGACAGCTGGTCGGCAGGCCTTCCGAAGTATCGCCACGCAGCAGCCTCAAGCCCCACGACGTTGCCGCCGAAGGGAGCGTTGGCAGCATATAGTGCGAGTATCTCCTTCTTGCTCTTAAAGAATTCCAGCCGCAGCGCCAGAACCATCTCCCACAGTTTTTCAGGGACGGTGCGGGGAGGGTTGCCGCGGCTCAGACGGATGGTCTGCATGGTAATGGTGCTGCCGCCGCTGCGCACCTCGCCGCTAGCCAGGTTGAGCCGCAGCGCCCGCGCCAGCGCCAGTGGATCGACACCGGGATGATGCCAGAACCGCTTGTCCTCGAAACGGACGACAGCCCGCGCGAACTTGTCCGGTACAGAATCGACGGCAGGGAAGCGCCACTGCCCGTCGGCGGCTATGCGTGCGCCCAGCAGACGCCCGTCGCCGCTCTCCAGCACTGCGCTGACAGGGCTGTCGAAAAGCTTGCGCGGACGCAGCGCCATGACCAGCAGGACAAGCGCGGCGACCACACCGATGAGCAACCAAAGATTCTTGCTTAAACGCACAGGAAAATTCCTATATTTACACGCAAAATTAGGCAAAATATAAACTAATAGATATGAGAAGAATCACCTTAGCACTGAGTTTCATTCTTGCGCTTGCGTCGCTGGCATCCTGCAGCGGCCCCAGCAGCGATTCCGTGGCCGACATTTCCCGGGAAATCCGCATCGACGACCCGGTGACGGTCCGCCTTTTCGAAGCCTTCACCCTGAAGGACAGCGACCAGACTGTCGAAGCCGCCAAGAAGGCAATAAGTATCACCCCGAAAGTTGATTTCAATGTGCAGATTGTGGATGGACATACGCTCTGCATCGTCCCGACCCAGCCGCTGGAATACAACACCACCTATAAGGTGACTGCTGACTTCGGCTCGATAGCAGGTTCGCGCAGCGGCCGGCAGACATACGAAGTGACTACCCTCGCGCCCGTGATCCTGTTCGACTACAGCAAGCTGACCTGCTATGAAGACATAGAAGGCCGCTATCACATCGACCTGGAAATCACTTCTCCCGAGACGCTGGACGACAAATATCTGGAGAACGGTTTCTCAGTGAAAGGGGCAGCCGCGCAGGTTTCCTGGGTACACTCTGAGGACAGCCGTACCCACACTGTCACTGTCGGCAACATCGCGGCGGGCGAGAAACGCGGCAAGGTGGAACTGATCCACAAGTGGCCGAAATACGCCGCCGAAGGCTCACGTAGCTTCGACATCCCTGTCAAAGGTATCTTCAGCGTAGTGGAAAGCGAGGTGAAGTCAGAGCCCTACGGTTTTGAGATAGCCTTCTCCGCCATTCTCGATGCAAAGCAGGACTTCAGCAGCCTGGTGTCAGCGCCCGGCGCCGGAAGGCTTTCATTCATCGTCAGTGACAATGTGCTGAAGATATCCCCGTCAGTGCAGGCCGAAGAGCGTCAGTTCATCTCTGTCAGCAAAGGCATTCGCAGTGCGAAGGGTGAAAAGCTTGAAGGCGACTTCGAGCGCTGGTTCGACATCCCGACTGGCGAGCCCTCTGTAAGATTCCTTTCTCGCGGCGTCGTGCTTCCCTCTTCTGGAGACATGAACGTCCCGTTCCAGGCCATCAACTACGCCAAGGTACGCGTGCGTATCAAACAGATATATGAGAACAATGTGCTGCAGTTCCTGCAGGACAACAAGCTGGGCGACACCTGGTGTTATACCGACAACGTGGCCCGCGTAATCCTCGATACCACCCTCGTACTGGGTGATTCCAATTCCGCCAAACTCCGCAATCTGAACACCTACGGCCTGCATGTAGCCGACCTGGTGAAAGTGCAGCGCGGCGCCATCTACAGGATGGAGATAAGGGGAGTAGAGCCTCTCAAGGAGCGTGACGACGATGATTATTACTATGAGAGCGACTATTATTTCGGCAACTACAGCGACTACGAGAACCGCGTCCGCAACCTGCTGGTATCAGACCTTTCTGTAATCGGCAAGGGCTCCGACAAGGGTGAATACACTGTATTCGTGACGGACATCCTCTCCGCACAGCCCGTATCAGGCGCTAAAGTAACTCTCTACAACTCTGTCAATCAGGTGATAGGAGAGGGAACCACCGGGAACGGCGGCCGATTTACATGCAACACCGGCGGTGATATGGTTCGTACCGCCGTCATCAGCAAGGGAGACGACAAGAGCTATCTCTCCATGGCACCCGGAAGCTCGATTTCCATGAGTGGTTTCGAAGTTGACGGCAACGCTTCCCGCAAGGGCCAGAAAGGCTACATCTTCGGTGAGCGCGGCGTTTGGCGCCCCGGCGACGATATCCACCTGACATTCGTGTCTATGCTCGACGAAGGAGTGCTGCCTGCGGGCCATCCTGTGACAGCCACTCTCAGCAACCCCCAGGGCCAGGTGATAAGCACCCTGGTGAACAATAACGGCCACAGCGGCATGTACAGCTTCACATTCACCACTTCAGCTGATGCTCCTACCGGCAACTGGGAAGCAGCTGTGACGGCCGGCGGCAACACCTGGTACAAGACAGTGAAGATCGAGACCGTAAAACCCAACAACATAGTAATCGACCTGCAGCTCAACGACAAACCTGTCATCCCCGGCAGCGACATCCGCGGAGATATCTCCGCCCGCTGGCTGGTAGGTCATCCCGCCAAGGATCTGGAGACCCGCGTCGAAGTGGCTCTGTCCCGCGGCCGGACGGCTTTCGACAACTACAAGGACTATGTATTCGAAGACCGCTCACGCAGCTTCTCGCAGCAGGAAATGGACCTCTTCAAAGGCAAGACAGACTCTGAGGGCAAGACATCTTTCCGCACTTCAGTCAAGGCGGAAGGAAACGACGTGCCCGGCATGCTGACGGCCCTGTTCACTACCCGCGTATTCGAGAAGAGCGGCGACTTCAGCATCGACCGTTATACCACGACCTTGTCACCTTACGACACCTACATCGGCCTCAGCGTGCCTGAGCAGGAAGACGAATGGGGCGACCGCTACCTTGACAAGAGCCGCAGCCACACCTTCCGTCTGGCCGCAGTGGATTACAAAGGCAATCCGGTAAGCCAGAATGTCAAGGTCAACGTAGAGATATACAAGATGGGCTGGAGCTGGTGGTGGAGTTCATCATACGACGGCCTGGCCTCATACGCCAAGGATTCATACAACGAGCCCAGCGAAGAGCTGACAGTCACACTGAGGGGCGGCACCGCGGAATTCAAGATGGATTTCACCAAGGAAGAGAGCGGCTACTGGTTCTTCAGGGTTGTCGATCCTAAGGGCGGACATGCGGCTTCTGCCGTTACTCTGGTCAGGAACAGTTACGAATCTTATGGCGACGGCAGTTCGGACGCAGCAGCCCGCCTGCCCATGACTATCAATAAGGAGCGCTTCAATGTGGGTGAAACCGCCCAGCTGACCATCCCTTCTGCCAGCGGCGCCCGCGCCCTCGTCTCAATAGAAAAAGGGCAGCGCGTGCTGAAGAGCTTCTGGGTTGACTGCAAGGGCGAAAAGACTGACATCTCGATCCCCGTCGAGGCCGGTATGGCTCCCAACGTATATGCTGCAGTGACTCTGATCCAGCCGTACAACACCGTTGAGAATGATGCGCCCATCCGCCTGTTCGGCGTACAGCGCATCCTGGTGGAAGAGCCTGCGACCCATCTGCATCCGGTAATCGACATCCCGGCCGAAGTGCAGCCTGAAAAGGAAATCTCCTTCACCGTTAAGGAGCAGGACGGCCGTCCGATGAGCTACGTGGTGGCTCTGGTAGACGAAGGCCTGCTGAGCCTCACCCGCTTCAAGACTCCTGATCCCTGGAATAGCTTCTATGCCACCGAGGCTCTGGGCGTCCGCACATGGGACCTCTACGACCTGATCCTGGGCGCATACGGAGCCCGCATGGAGAAACTCTTCGCCATCGGTGGTGACGGCGAGGGCGACGGTGCAGTTACGCCCAACAGCAAGGCTGACCGCTTCAAACCGGTTTCAATCTTCCTGGGACCTTTCACCGTGAAGGCCAAGGGCACTGACAAACATACCGTCCAGATACCTCAGTACATCGGTAATGTGAGGGCCATGGTTATCGCTACCGACGGTTCGGCCATGGGTTCTACCGAGAAGAGCGTGCTTGTTACCAAGCCCGTGATGGTCAAGGCTACCCTGCCCAGAGTTGTCGGCACCGACGAGGAGGTTGTGCTTCCCGTGACCGTGTTTGCCAACAAGGACGGCGTGGGCACTGTGACTGTCGAAGTCAAGGCTGAAGGTGCGCTGGCCCTGTCCGGCAGCAATACCGCTACCGTCAATCTGCCGAAGGCAGGTGAAGAGCTGGCTTATTTCACTCTGAAAGCCGGCTCCGCTGAAGGCATCGGCACTATCCACACCGAGGCCAGAGGAGCCGGGGATAAATCTGCCGAAGACATCGAGATAGATGTTCGCGACCCGAATCCGCTCTCTACCAATTCATCTGTAAGGCTGGTTGAAGGCGGCAAGACCTTGAAGACATCATTCGCTCTCGCCGGACGTCCGGGCACCAACACCGTTACAGTCGAGGCATCTACCATACCTCCTGTAGATCTGGACTACCGCCTGTCATATCTGACGACTTATCCTCACGGCTGCCTCGAGCAGACAGTCTCTGCGGCCTTCCCGCAGCTCTATCTCGGCGACCTGATCGACCTGGAGAGCAAGGAAATAAACAATACTGCCGATAACGTGAAGGCTGCCATCAACAGGCTCAGCTCGTTCGCAATTCCTTCAGGCGGCATGACTACCTGGCCCGGCACATCTTCTTATGCTGGCGCTAATGTCTGGGCGACAGTCTACGCCACCCACTTCATGATCGAGGCTCAGAAAGCCGGCTATGCAGTTCCGGCAGCGCTGCGCAAGTCCAATCTCTCATATCTGCGCACAGTGGCTTCGAGCCGCAGCTACGATGTCGAGTCACGCGCATACGCCCTGTATACTCTCGCACTGGCAGGTTCTGCTGACCGCGGCGACATGAACCGTCTGCGCGAAGACCTGGCCACCCTGCCTGAGTCCGCCCGCCTGCTGCTTTCAGGCGCATATCTGCTCGACGGCAAGAAAGATGTGGCCCAGAAGATCCTGCAGGAGACTAAGACCGGCACGGAGCGTTTCAACCATTTCTCTGCCAACTATGACAGCGAAGAGCGCCTGCAGGCCATCGCGGCAATGGTTTACAATGCCGTGGGCAATAAGACGGCAGCCTTCCAGTGCATCGAGAAGCTCTCCGGCTGGCTCAACGACCGTAACCACTACATGAGCACCCAGAGCACGGCCTGGTCGCTGCGCGCAGTTGCTGACTATATGAAGACCAATTCTGTGGACGGCCTTAACGTCAACGTGAAGACTGTGCACGGCAGCACCACCCTGAAGTCATCCAAGGCTATTGCACAGGGTGCCCTGGACGCAGGTGTCGGCAGCTCGCTCGAAGTTGAGCTGAACAACAACTCCAAGGCTCCGGTCTATATCGTCCTGAGCTCTACCGGCATTCCTGAGAAAGGGGAGGAGCGTGCACGTGCCGACGGGCTGCAGCTGTCGGTCAACTACACCTTGCCGGACGGCACCGCCATCGATCCTTCGTCACTGACCCAGGGGACTGACTTCGTGGTCAACGCATATATAACCAATACAAGCGCGACTACCGACTACACCAACCTGGCGCTCACCCAGATCTTCCCGTCAGGATGGGAAATTCACGTTGACCGCACCGACGAGCTCTATCAGGATTTTCGCGACGACAGAGTCTACACATACCTCTACCTGTCGAGGAACTCCACCGTGGTGATCAAGACCCGCCTGACAGCTACCTACAAAGGCAGCTTCTACCGTCCCGCCACAATCTGCGAGGCTATGTACGACAACACCGTCGGCGCATCAGTTCCCGGCGGCTGGTGCGAAGTGAAGTAGGCGAGGGGGAGCGAGCAGCGCACACTTTGGCACAGACATCAAAAATACCGGACCGATTGCGCGAATTGTTTTCGCTGCGCACTATTGCGTCTCTCAAAGGTTTCCACTATCTTTAAAAGATAAAAAGAAACAACATATATTTTCCTCTATGAAAAAGATATTATTGATTGCAGCATCGCTCCTGATAGCTGCCGGAGCCTTTGCCCAGCCCAAGCTGACGAAGGACAACATTGACGAAGTCATCAAGGCTATGACCCTGCAGGAGAAGGCCACGCTCCTCGTGGGCGGAAGCCGCGCCGCCATAGTGAACGGCGTCACCTCGGGAACCACTTCAATGGTGGACGGCGCTGCCGGAAGGACCCGCGCCATCGACCGCCTCGGCATCCCTGCTACAGTGCTGGCCGACGGCCCTGCCGGACTGCGCATCAGCCCGACCCGCAGAGACACCGACCAGACATTCTACTGCACAGCATTCCCCGTAGGCACTTCGCTCGCTTCCAGCTGGGACATAGCACTGGTGGAAGAACTGACCACAGCTATGGGCCAGGAAGTCCGCGAGTACGGAGTCGACGTGCTCCTCGCACCCGGCATGAACATCCACCGCAATGTGCTCTGCGGCCGTAACTTCGAGTACTTCTCAGAAGATCCGCTGGTTAGCGGCAAGATGGCTGCTGCATACGTACGCGGCATCCAGAGCAACGGCGTAGGCACATCCATCAAACACTTCATGGCCAACAACCAGGAGACCAACCGCAACATGAACGACGCTCTCATCAGCCAGAGGGCCCTCCGCGAGATCTATCTGAAGAACTTCGAGATCTGCGTGAAGGAAGGCAAGCCCTGGACTGTGATGTCATCATACAATCAGATGAACGGTCAGTTTACCCAGCAGAACCACGAACTGCTCACCACCGTCCTCCGCGAGGAATGGGGCTTCGACGGCATCGTTATGACCGACTGGGGCAACAAGGAAGGCACCGTGAAGGCCGTCATCGCTCAGAACGATTTGATGGAGCCCGGCGCAGATTCTGAGATCGAGCGCATCATCAAGGGCGTCCAGGACGGCACAATCTCTCAGGCCGACCTCGACCGCAACGTCCGCAACATGCTGGAATACATAGTCCGCACCCCCCGCTTCGCAGGCTACAAGTTCTCCAACAAGCCTGACCTGGCAGCTCACGAGGCTCTCGTCCGCAAGGCCGCAACCCAGACCATGGTGCTGCTGAAGAACGATGACGCCACCCTGCCTCTGAAGGGCAACGAGAAAGTCGCCCTCTTCGGCCTGACTTCATACGACATGATCCCCGGCGGTACCGGCTCGGGTGCTGTCAACAAGAAATATGTCCGCAGCCTCAAGGAAGGCCTCGAGATGGACGGTTTTACGGTTGATGCAGACCTGGCGAACCTCTACGCCAAATATGTCGACTACCAGAATGCCGCTCAGCTGCGCAATGCCGGCGGCGGTGGAATGTGGGGCCGCGCTCCTCTGGCAGAGATGGAAGTGCCCGAGGCTTATGTGACCCGTGAGATCGCCAACACTGACGTAGCCATCATCACCATCGGCCGCAACGCCGGCGAGGGTGCTGACCGCAAGGCCGTGGCAGGCGACTGGGCTCTGACAGCCAGCGAGCGCCAGAACCTCGAAGCTCTCTGCAGTGGATATCACGCAGAAGGCAAGAAGGTAATCGTAGTGCTGAACATCGGCGGCGCCATCGAGACTGCTTCATGGAAACACATGCCCGACGCCATCCTGCTCGCTTGGCAGCCCGGTATGGAAGCCGGTGCTTCGATAGCTGACGTCCTGGTCGGCAAGGCCAACCCTTCAGGAAAGCTCGCCACCACCTTCCCCATGAATTTCTTCGACAACCCGTCATCACGCGACTTCCCGTACAACTACACCCGTCCTCAGAACAACAACCAGTTCGGCGGCATGGGCGGCCCTGGCGGAAGGCAGCCCCAGCCCGTGAAGGATGTGGACTATACTGAATACAGGGACGGCATCTGGGTAGGCTACCGTTACTTCGAGACTGCCGGCAAGGAGGTTTCATATCCGTTCGGATTCGGCCTCTCATACACCACCTTCGAATACAGCAAACCCGTCGTCAAAGCCACTGCCAACGGCTTCACTGCCACCATCACCGTGCGCAACACCGGCAAGGTAGCAGGCCGCGAAGCTGTCCAGCTCTACGTTACAGCTCCCGCAGGCGGACTTGAGAAACCCACTAAAGAACTCAAGGCCTTCGCAAAGACACGCGAGCTCGCTCCCGGCGAGAGCCAGACCCTCACTATGACTGTCGACAACTACGCTCTGGCATCGTTCAACGAGGCCACCTCACAGTGGGAAGCCGCAGCCGGCAACTACACCGTAGCATTCTCTGCTTCAGTGAAGGATGTCCGCGCTACAGCCACCTACAGCCTCAAGAAGGCCCAGAACTGGAAGGTAAACAACGTGCTGGCACCCCTCGAGCCCGTAAGGGAGATTGCAGTAAGATAAGTCTGAAGCATTAATAAGTTTTAGTCCTGTCCTCCTCGTAGAAGACAGGACTATTCTTTTTATATTTGTAAGGACCAACCACTCTATCCGATGAAAATCAAATATTCTTTCATTGCTATACTGTTGCTGTGTGTAACCGCTGCGTCTGCTCAAGACTGGCCGGCGGTGAAGCCCGAGATGCATCCAGCCTCCCGCTGGTGGTGGCTGGGCAGCGCCGTGGACTCTGTAAATTTCGATGCCCTGATGAGCGAATACGCAGCGGCAGGCATTACCGAGCTTGAAATAACTCCGATCTATGGGGTGCAGGGGAATGATGCTGCCGACATTCCGTTTCTGTCGCCGGAATGGATGCACGCCTTGCAAGTTTGCAATACCATAGGCGACAGGGTCGGCATAAGGATAGACATGAACACAGGCACCGGCTGGCCTTTCGGTGGTCCGCTGGTGAGCGAGGAAGATGCTGCCACGAAGCTTATACGGGATGATTCAGGCGCTGACGGGCAGGGCATCTCAGTTTCCATCGGCAAGACCGGCCAGATGGTGAAACGCGCCGCCCCGGGAGGAGAAGGGCTGGTTATCGACCATTTCAGCCGCACTGCCGTCGCCAATTATCTGGACAGATTCACGAAGGCATTCGCGCAGAGCGGAGTCCGGGCCCCTTATAATTTCTTCAACGATTCCTACGAGGTCTACGGCGCTGACTGGACGCCGGCCATGTTCGACGAGTTCGCCCGCAGGCGCGGCTACAGGCTGGAAGACCATCTTGCCGAGTTCTTCAGCGACGAGCGCGACGATGTGTCGGCACGTATAATCAGCGACTACCGCGAGACTATGAGCGACCTGCTGCTCGAGAATTTCACAGAGCAATGGACCGCCTGGGCCCATAAGATGGGTTCGCTGACCCGCAACCAGGCTCACGGCTCGCCGGCCAACCTTATTGACGTCTATGCCGCTGTGGATATCCCGGAATGCGAGGGTTTTGGCCTGTCGTCTTTCGATATAGACGGGCTGCGGGTGGATTCGCTGGTGCGTCCGAACCAGTGCGACCGCACCTTCATGAAGTATTCCGCTTCGGCGGCCCATATCACCGGCAAGCCTCTGGTCTCTTCAGAGAGCATGACCTGGCTGACAGAGCATTTCCGCACTTCGCTGTCGCAGTGCAAGCCTGATATCGACCTGCTCTTCCTTTCCGGAGTGAACCACGTGTTTTTCCACGGCACAGCCTATTCGCCTGTGGACGACGAGTGGCCCGGCTGGAAGTTCTACGCCAGCATCGACATGTCGCCCACCAATTCAATCTGGAAAGACGCTCCGGCTATGTTCGATTACATCACGCGCTGCCAGTCCTTCCTGCAGATGGGCCAGCCCGACAACGACCTCCTGACCTATTTTCCCATTTACGACGTCTGGAACGACGTGCCGGGCCGTTATCTGGCTTTCGAGCAGGACAGGACGGCCGGGTATACACCCGTTTTCAAGAAGGCTGTGGAGGATATACTTGCCAGCGGGCATGATACCGACTATATCTCTGACAGATACCTTCTGCAATGCAAGGTTGCAGACGGCATGGTGGTTTCCTGTGGCACGGCTTACAAGGCGCTGGTAATTCCCCAGTGCAAGCACATACCGGTGGAAGTGCTCTCACGCATAGAGAAGCTGGCCCGCAAAGGCGCTACGGTGGTCTTCGTGGGCGGCTACCCCGAAACCGTGCCGGGCTTCGGCAAGCTTGAAAAACGGCAGAGACGGCTGGAGCGCGTCCTGCGCAAGCTGCCGCAGGTCCGGGACATTGCCACTTCAGGACTTCAGCGCTATCACAGAGGAAAGATTATTACCGGTTCTGACTACGCTTCCGCCATTGCGCTTTGCGGCATTCCTGTTGAAGATATGAGTCGCCACGGGCTGAGCTTCATCAGGCGCAGCAACGCCGGCGGCCATCACTACTTCGTTTCCGTCCTCCAGCATGAAGGCTATGAAGGCTGGGTGAAACTCGCAGTACCTGCGGCTGACGTGATGCTCTTCGACCCGATGACTTCAGCCAAAGGCAGGGTGCCTTTCAGAACCGCTTCCGATGGCTTCCCGGAGATTTATATTCAGCTTCGCTCGGGGGAGAGCATAATAATCCAGACTTTCGACAAGCAGCTTAGTGGCGTTGAGGAGTGGCCGTACTATGAGACTTCAGACACCGCACCGCAGATTCTGCTCGACAAGGGCTGGACACTGTCGTTTGTGGAGAGCGAGCCACCGGTGAGGGGCAGTTTCAAGATAGACTCACCTTCTTCATGGACTGCGCTGAACGCTCCCAACACTAAGATTACCATGGGTACCGGCCGCTACAGCAATAGTTTCACCATCAATCCTGCTCAGGCCGACGAATGGCTTCTGGACCTCGGAGATGTCCGCGAAAGCGCGGTGGTGCGCATCAACGGCCGGCAAGCCGGAACCGTCTGGGCCGTACCCTTCACTTTGAAGATAGGTGCGTTTCTACAGCCCGGAGAGAACACCATCGAGGTCGATGTAACCAACCTGCCCGCCAACCGCATCGCAGAACTCGACCGCCGCGGCGTCCCGTGGCGCAAATTCAAGGAAATCAACCTCGTCGACGTCAACTACCAGCACACCACCTACGGATGGTGGGAACCCGTGCCCTCCGGTCTTAACGGCAGCGTCCGGATCATACCGCTTCGCAAGAAAGACTGATCGCTTTTTTTGTGCCTCTGTGCAGAAGTGTGCGCCGTTCACCCCCTCTGGAGACCCCTCCAGGGCATACGACAAGCGCACACCACCCGTTTAAAGGGCAGTGTGCGCTGTTGGTAGCGTCTGTGCGCTCTGTGGGGCACATTGGCCGCGCACACTTCTGCCTGAATGCCTGGCGGTCGTAATCAGGCCAGTCGCGAAGTTGCGATTACTTCTTTCTGATTCCGAACACCGCCCAGCGGACGAAGGGGATTCGGCGGAGGAGTTCGTAGAGCAGGGGAGAGAGCGCGAAGACGGCTACGGTAAGGATGGCGTACATCGCTACCGGAGGAAGGCTGGTATAGACTTTCATCATGTAGCCGAGACTGGCGATCACGAGGTAGTGGACGATATAGAGTCCGAAGCTGCTGCGGGTCATGTAGCCGGCGAAACGGCCGGTGCGGTCGAACTTCGCACTGAAGATGCCCATCATGGCCAGACACATCAGCCAGCCGTAGATGCAGTTCAGAGGGCTGCCGAGGTACTGCGGCGAGGTATTGTCCTGTCCGAAGGTGGTTACGATGAGTGCTATTCCGGCTACTGCGGCGCAGGCTGCCAGCGGAATCCATGCCTTCTTCACTTTCTCTTGAACCTCGTCGTGAGAGAACACGAAGTAACCCATCAGGAAGGGAATAATATAGAACAGGGGTTTATACAAGTTCCAGAGGCCGTCGGCGCTGTCCGGACGCGGGTTCTTTATAAGAGTCTGTTCGCCGACCCAGAAGAGTACGCCCAGCATGATGATCCAGAAGATGCCGGCCTTGCCGCACCAGTTCCAGAAGCGGTCCTTGCGGTCCAGGACGCGCACAAGCAGCAGCACGAGGCAGAGCAGCCAGAGCACCTGGATGAACCAGAGCGGTCCGATGCCGCTGATGGCGCACATTATATATTTACCAGGTCCGGGCACGGCTGCCAGATCTGAGCCCCTGCCGGCCACGACGGTATTGAAATAACCGGTCATCCATTGGAAGACGAACAGGCCGATGGTGCCGGGAACCAGAAGCTTGCGGGTGCGGGCGCGGAACCATTCCTTACCGGACTGTTTCTGAAGCGCATAGCGGGAACTGATGCCTGCCAGCAGGAACAGCAGCGGCATGAAGAAAGGGTAGAGGATGTACATCACCACATCCTGATACTGCGGACACTCCGGGTAGCTGTCGAAACCGCCGATGCCGCCGAAGACACCCTTGTTATTATAGAAGTAGAATACGTGATACAGGAGCACCAGGAGCACAGTTACCCAGCGCAGATTGTCAATCCAATGCTTTCTCATTTCGTGAGCCCTCTCATAACTCACAAATATAGCAATCCGGTTCCGTTATTCAAATAGTAGTGTGGGCTGCAGCTAGAACCTCTGGTATGTGATGTCGCCGATTTTGACCTGACCGTCAGGCAGGAATGAGATGGGACTTCCTTCGTCGAATTCGCCGGAGCCTTCGTCCAGAACTTCGGGAGAACAGTTTATGAACGCACCCATAGGCCATTCACGGTAGAGCTTGCCGTTCTCAATTTTGTACAGGAGAGGTTTTCCGATATCTTCCTTCGGAGTATCCATGAAGAAGGTTATGAAAACATCCTCTCCGTTTTTCTTGAAGAAGCGTATTCCCGCAATCTTTATGGGCTCTTCGTATTTCACATCCGGGTGCTGGATGCCAACTCGCAACATCGGGATGCATCCGTGCTCGTCGACTGTGCCGTCGCAAGAATATCTGGATACTGCATCTTCGTAACTGATGCTGGCGTATACTGGTTTCCACCGACCCTGCAGCCCGTCTTGCGACATCTTATCGCAACCGGCCAGGATAAGCAGGCATATAAATAAAAGCGTGGAAAAATGAAAAGTCTTTTTCATGTCTCGAAATGTTTATACACACTAAACACCAAACGCATCCAAATACGTCTTCAAAATTATCATTTTTTTGCAAAATATTGTATTGTCTGAGAATCAGGGATGATAATCAAAGCCTTGACACAGTTGGTTCCCTGAGGGAACC
>JAFZVU010000033.1 GCA_017617655.1 Bacteroidales bacterium | reverse complement strand
TCTGCAACAGTGTAGGTGTAAGTGGTGACAAGGCCGTCGGTAGAGGAACCGGCTGATGTAATCCATCCTGCACCAATCGATGGCGTAACTTCGACATCTGCAGCAGATTTGACCACCTTGATCTGGACACTGCCTCCCTCGGCGGTAATTACGCTCACGCGCGGGAATACTGATGAAAGAGCATCGAAAACCCTACGGGTATTAGCGGGACAGTCTCTTCCGGCGACTGATGCTACATATTCTTGTTCATTTGAATCTTGCGCAATCATTGTGATGGCTGAGCCTTGAAGATTTACCGGGGCTACTATCATCCAGCAGCGAAGGTTACCTGTCGAAGCCATTGTAGTGTTCCTCAGCTCGAGAGTTAGCCTGTCTGTGGTCTCAGTGGGGGCGATGGCTCGCAAATCGGTATCATTATCTGCCATAAGATTCACAGTGCCACGGACAGTAAAACTTTGACTGGGAATCTGGATGGTCAACTGTGTATAAGTGCCGGCGAGTACGGGCAGGCGATACCTGTGCGGTGAACCGACGTTTAGAAAAGTGAAATCAAGTTGACCTGCAGTAGGGGATATCCCCTGTGCCACAGAGAAGTTGCTGGCGCCAAGGTGAGCCCAGCTGTTTTCTCCGTCTTGGATTTGATTTAGAAGACAGATGGGGAGAACTGTGGGATCAAGGTCGAAGTCAGGTAAGAAAGGGTAGTAGCTGGCGTACTTATTTCCAGCTTTCAAAGCGAACCCGCGGCCGTCAAAATTGGCTCTCTCTTTACCATAATCTTCAGGCTTGATAGTGAATTTCAGCTGACCTCCCTGTGGAGATACAATGCCGACTGCATCACCATCAGCCCACAAGAATACATTTTCGCCGATATCGTAGCTTGTTTTTGTGAGAATATCACCGACAGGCTGGCTCAGGGAAAACACGATGTTTCGAGCTTCCTGCTGGTCGTCCTGAGTCATCGGCAACTCCTGATTGCAAGCTGTAAGAATCAGAAGTAGAGATAGAAGAGGAATGATTGAGGACCTCATATCCGTTGAGTTTAATATGATTCGTGTGGAGCTTGATATGGATCTGCATAAGGATCGTAGATAAAGGGGAAGTATGATGTGATAGGATCTCCACCGCCATGTTCACCGCCACCTCCGGCCCCACCGCTATCACAAATAATAGAGCACATCTCGATTTTAATATCCTCCGTCTCCGGAGCTACATACAGTCTCTTTTCCATAGCTTATTAAATTATAATAGTGTCTTTCTTACAAAGTTTAAGAAATCAGCATCTCCAGTCAAGTTCACAATGGTTCATTTGGTGTCACAAAGCATATGTGATGGAAATAAAACAATATAAAAGTTGTACAATTTAAATATTGTTTTTATCTTCGCAGAAAGTTCGCAGAAAGAAAGGATATGGAGTTTGTCAAGATATTGGAAGACGGACGGCTTTGGGCGGTCAAGTATGTAGGGGAACGGGACAATTGCTTTGATGCCCTGTTCTCGAAGTGGTATGATATGAAGTGGCTGAAAGGTTTTTTCAATGAAAACCTTTCGGACTTGACGTCTTATTTTCGCGTTACTGATGTTTATCAGGCTATCGCTGAGACAATGGAGGATGCGACGAGGCTGGAGTGCTTGATGCTTGATATTGCCCCGGATGCAAATCTTGATTCAATGTTCATACATCTTGAGAACTATCGTATTTCTGAGATGACTTTAGGCCGAGAAAAGGCAAAAGGGAAAGGTATAAATGGCCATCATTCCTGGCTGCGTATTTATGCAATAAAGATTGAACCAGGGATTTATCTGGTTACAGGTGGAGCTATTAAGTTGACTGCCAATATGGAGGAACGTAGTCATACATTTGCAGAGTTGGCCAAGCTAGAATCAGTACGAAACTATCTTATCGACAATAGTGTCTATGACCTTGATGGATTAACAGATTATATTGATAATGAGTAAAGCAATCGACTTTTTGGAGGCGCACAAGGCGGCGACTCCTTCGCATTGGCGGCAGGATGCTGAGTGGCGGAGGGATAATGAGTTCTGGCTCAAATATGCCCGGCGTATTACGCTTGAAGTGCATAGGGCGATGGATGAACAGTCTGTGACGCAGGTTCAGTTGGCAGAGCGGATGGGGTGTTCTCAACAGTATGTGTCAAACCTGTTGAAGGGCAGCTCCAACATGACGCTGGAAACAATTGCTCGCCTGGAAATGGCTTTGGATATTGATATCCTGGCTAGTGCATTAAGTTCCGTGTCGGGTTACAGAATCTCTAATCATTCCATCTCGAAAGTTGCGGAGCCTAAGTCTGTGTATGGTTCAGAGCAAGACCATTTGAACTAACATGAACTTGATGTGCGGCGGAAGGGGGGATATCTTTGTGTGTACATTCATTTGTTAGTACCTTTACGCTGCATGTCTAATACGATTCCAGAAATTGCTACGCTCCTGAAGGAGGTTGAGGTGAAGTACGGGAGGAAGGTGAATACTTCCACCGACTTCGAGTCGCTCTCGGTGGTGATCGAGAGGGAGATCAATGAGTATATATCGGCTTCTACTCTGAAGCGGCTCTGGGGCTATGTGAGCCTTAAGCCGGCGCCGAGGGTTGCGACTCTCGATGTGCTGAGCCGTTTCTGTGGCTACGGCAATTTCGCGGATTACCGCGAGAGTCTGCGACAGAGGCCTGACTCTGAGTCTGACTTTTTCAGTGCGACCTGCGTGGCGGCGGCGGATTTGGCGGTGGGGGACCGAGTCCTCATCGGCTGGGAGCCGAATCGTCTGGTGACGCTGCGCTATGATGGCGGCAGCGGTTTTACGGTATTGGAGAGCCAGAATGCCAAGCTGAGGGAAGCTGACCGCTTCTGTGTCACACAGTTCCTGCTGGGATATCCTCTCTATATCGACCATGTCGACCGTGCCGACGGCCCTACGCCTTCCTACGTCGCCGGCAAGAACGGCGGACTTAACCGTGTGGAGCGCTTGTAATTTCTGCTATCTTTGTGGATGGAATCCATCGGTATGCAAGAAGATACATCGGCTTTTTTCAATTCACCTGAAGATGCTTCGCTCAATTCTTCTCTCTGCCTGATACACAGGTCGGAGAAGGGCTGCTCTGAGATCTGGCGGGCAGACCGCATGGGCCGTTTCCGCGCCCTGAAGTGCCTGAAGGAGGAGTATCGCGGCAACCGGCTCTATGAAGACCTGCTGCGCAAAGAATTCGAGATAGGCTATTCTCTCCGCCATCCCGGCATCGTGGAGTTCTATGGTTTTGTTGAAGAGCCTGGGCTCGGTCACTGCATAGAGATGGAGTGGGTGGACGGCAGCACGCTAGATGCTCTTAGGAAGGACAAACCTTTGGACAGGAAACTCGAGGACGGCATTCTTGACGAGATCTGCGATGCCTTGTCTTATCTGCACATGCGCGGCGTGGTGTATCGCGACCTCAAGCCTTCCAACATAATGCTCACCCATGACGGCCACCACGTACGGCTCATCGATTTCGGTTTCTCGGATTCGGCCGGGCATTCGATACTTAAAGCGTCAGCGGGCACGGTGAGCTTTGCTGCCCCAGAAGTGCTGGCTGGCGGCACTGCGGATGCGCGCAGCGACATCTATTCGCTGGGACTGGTGATCGGCTCGCTGTCGGACCGTCACAAAGCTGTGGTCCGCAAGTGTTGCGAAAGCAACCCGCAGGCCCGCTATGCGTCTGTCGCTGAAGTAAAAGAGGCGCTGCACAGGCGTAAAAGAATTTGGCCCTGGCTGCTTGCGGCTGCAGTTGTTGCTGTCGGAATTGCCATAGCGGCGCTCTGGCCATTTTTGTCACGGACAGTGGAGAGTCAACCAAGTCAGCAGCCAGCAGATGCTATGGAGACTCAGATTCATGCCGCTATTGAACAACCAGCCAGTGCAGATCCTGTTGAGGTTCCGAAGGTTCAAGATGCCACGAAGGCACAGATTACACCGTCAGCCAATACTCCTCCGGCACAGAAGTCCAAAACCGAAAATGCTGCTTCCGATAAGGAGATAAAGGTAGACACTACTCTGATTGACGACCTGTTCCGTCAGGCCACCGATCTGTTCGAAGATTAATCCAACAGTTCGTCAGAAAATAATACCGGCACCGACTTCGAAACCGACGGTGCGGAAGGAGAGGGTGGTGGCCCCTGCCATTATGGTGAAATGACCTATATCCACCAGTAGGCCGGCATCAGCGCAAAAACTGGAATGAGATATGTCTGACACTTTAGCCCACTTGCCGGAGGAGTCTTCCCAAAGGACAGTATCAGCGCCATAGCCGCAGCCGGCATAAAACCGCAGAGGCTTGGCAATGCGCAGCGTCGCTCCGCCGGAGAGGCTCCAAGCACCGGCCTTCTCTTGGCCGGTGGTCCAGATAAAGCCATTGTCGGCAGTTCCGTCGGACTTGCAGAAATATGCTGCCTGAGGTGCCGGCCACAGAGAGCCTTTAAGATAGAATCCGGAACGTCCTATGTCGAAACGGACCATAAGGCCGGGCCTTACGGTCGGAGCTGCGCAGTAGGCGATCACACCGGCGTGGAAAGCTGGCCGGGAAGGAACTGCTACAACCGTTTCCTCTTGAACAGGTGCAACCTCTTCAATAACTTCATATAATTCCGGAGAGGAATCTTGTGGCTCTTCCCGGACCGGCTCGGCCGGCTCGACTATTTCCATAGGCTGGTCTGTCGCCTTGTCCGTCTTGCTATCGAGACCAAATGCTTCTGCATAGCGCTGTTTGATCCGGTCGAAGCGAGAACGCTGTGTGGCTGTCATCTGTCCGGCAGAATCCTGAAGAGTCGTACGAAGGGAAGAGAGCTGGGAGAGCAGTGCGTTGATTTCAGCCACTTCTATCTGCTCTCCGGCGAGCGAGCGCTGGCGAAGGTCGATACACTGCTCCGTGAACTGTTCGTAGCGGTCCAGGGCGGCATCCCATGAACTCTGGGAGTGCGCCGCCAGCGAGCACATCATCAGTGCCAGCATGACAAAAAATCTTATGAATATCCTATTCCGCATTTACAACAACCGTATCTTCAGATTTGCGGATCAACAGTTTGCTTATATCAATGTCCTTATGGACTATCACCTTCTCCGGCATGCCTGTGCCACTGCCGCAGTACAATGATTCCAGTTTAGGAGAGTTGGAAAGGTCCAGTACTTTGAGATTGGGCATGTTAAAGCACCAGATTGCATCCAGTTCCGTGTTCTTGCTCAAGTCCAGAATCTCTCCTTCATACTCGCTGATATTGACACCTTTGAGTTCCGGAAAGTTGGTTAGGAAATCAGGAACCATGTGTTTGGCCATATCCAGACCCGATATGTGCAGAGACTGTAACGGAAGGCCGCTGATGTCAGAGACTGACGTCAGCGGGTTCCCCTGGAGGGCAAGACTCATGATTTTAGGATTGTGAGTCAAATCTATGCTCTGTAATCTGTTGCGGTCGATTATAAGCTCTTCCAGCTCCGTGTTGGCCGACAGGTTGATAGTTTCAATCCGGTTAGCGGCGCAATTGACTACAGTCAGCCTGGGGTTTCCGGACAGGTCGAGTTCCGTGAGCAGGCCCTCGCATATCTCATGAGAATCGCCATAATCATCAGTCCTGGTTCCTAGGAATTCGCCCTTGCAATATAACTTCTCCAGATTGAAGCAGCGTTCGATGCCTTTTAGAGTGTGAATGTTTCCGGTCTCAATCTCAATCTCCTTCACCGATAATGCCTCTGCGTTGGAGAGTTCTCCGTCGCCGTTCTTGTCGAAATTCTTGATCAGGTAGGATTTGAAAACAGGGTCTTTGACATCGACTCTGCCTTCGGGCGCACCTGTATAACGGACTTCAATCTCCGTCCTTGCCGGGATATTCTCTTCAGAGCGGTTGCGAGTAATCCCTTCGATTGATTGTATGTCTGAAACATACAATGTGGTCAATGAATTCATGGGAGCGCAGTCGACTATCTCTAGATTCGGGAGCATGCTGATGTCCAGCTCCTTTATCATACAGTCGTAGCATCTTAACTCGTAGAGAGACAGACAGGGGGTGAGGTCCAGAGATGAAATGGCCGATTCGTAGCAGCACAGATAGTGCAGATTGGTGCAGACGCTCAAGTCGACAGAAGTAACGCCGGTGCTGAATACCCCCAGCCAATATAGTTTGGGACATTTTGAGATGTCAACTTCCTTGACTTTGTTATTGCCTATATTAAGGCAGTCTACAATGGGGCAGCATGTAACATCTATGCTCTCAATGAAATTGTTATGAAGTTCAATCGTCCTTAGGAAAGGATTGTGGCTGACATCAATGGCGGTCAATTGGTTGTTGAAAGCCTTGAGGACTTCCAGACCCGACAGTTTCGACAGGTCGAGTTCTGTCAGATAATTGTGTGAGCAGAGCAAGAAAACCATCCAGGGATTGTCGGGGAGAATCAGCGTCTTGAGATGGTTGGCGTCGCATTCCAGGTGGCTCAGAAAAATGTTCTTGCTGAGGTCAAGAGATGTCAGCCGCCCCGGCGTGGCTATCTCCGCGTGCTCATCCATATCAAGATCGACTCCACGGCAGATTAATGAGTCAAGGTTGGTGAAATATTCGATTCCATCCAGAGAGAGGATATTGTCGGTCTTGACTGCAATCTTCCGGACGAGCAGGGCTTCTTCTTCAGATATCTCTCCGTCACCGTCTTTATCGAAACTGGTGACGAGATACTTCTTGAAAACTTCGTCGCTTATCGGTACTGTATTGGGCCTGGGCGGGATTTCCCTTGTGGCGAATAATTCGGTGGTGGACTGGATCTCGCTTTCGCCAGCTTTGGCGAAAGCATACCATTCGTATGTCTTGCCGGGAAAGAGGCCGGTTATGGTCGCCGTAAAAGTAGTTTCTGACAATACTCCGTCCACTGTCTGCCGGACTCCGTCGTCGGCCCACCAGACGAAGCCGCAGGCCGTAGCTCTGGGGCTGGAGAGTGTGCATCGGAGGGTTGCGGTGGTTTCCTGGGCATCGGCGGCAATGGATACGATCTCGGGTGCAAGGAACGCTTCGCTTCCCGTCGGCTCGGCGCAGGAAACGCATAGGATCACGATGGCCAGCAGGAGGAAGAGGGTCCGTTTCATAGTTCGCGGATGTAAAATTGCAAAAATATTCCTACATTTAGAACCGGAACCTCTAATATCAGAACTATATGAAAAAGATACTTTCTATTTTATTCCTCACCTCACTCTGCCTCTTCGGTGTGAATGCGGCAAATCGGGTGAGTGTGGAGCAGGCGGAGCTGGAGTTTGCGCAGGCGGCGGCGATTCCGGATCTGCCGATCGAGACTCAGACGCTGAAGTCGAATGTTGACGGGCATCCGCTGGCGCAGGCTATCATCAGGCCGGTGGGGACTCCGAAGGCTGTCGTGGTGTTCTCGCACGGTATGGCGGAGCACAAGGAGCGTTACTATCCGTTCATGCAGTATCTGGCCAAGAACGGCTATGTTTGCGAGATGCACGACCATCGCGGCCACGGCGGCAGCATTACCAAGAAGGCCGGCCTGGGCGATTTCGGCACCAACAAGGTGCGCGCTATCAGCGACGACCTGCAGCAGATGGTGCTTTACATGAAGGACCAGTATCCGGGTCTTCCGGTCTATCTGTTCGGCCACAGCATGGGCACTATGGTAGGCCGCATGTATCTGCAGGACTACGACAACTCTATCGACAAGGCTGTGCTCTGCGGCGCTCCGGGCGGAAATGCCGTAGCAAAGGTGAGCTTCGCCATCAAGTGGAGGAACTTCTGGGCTCCCCACAAGGTCCACAGCACCAAGACCTTCGAGGCTTTCGACAACGGCGGTCTGAAGAACAACTGGCTGTCTGTCAACGAGGACAATGTGCGGGCATATAACGCCGACCCGCTCTGCGGCTATCCTTTCACCAACAACGGTCAGTACAATCTGAGCATGATGTCAAGGGAGATCGCCAAGGACAACTGGGGCATCGAGAATCCTGACCTGCCCATCCTCTTCATCGCCGGCGAGAATGATCCGGCTATCGGAAATCCCGAGCGCTGGGCCAAGCTGATCGAGTTCGTGCAGTCGCAGGGCTACAAGAATGTAGACCGCATTCTTTACCCCGGCCTGAAGCACGAGCTGCTCCTGGAGATCAACAAAGAGCAGATCTGGGCCGATGTAATGGCATTCTTCGACGAATAGGTTTTGTAAATTCAAAAATATTATCGTCCTTTGCAGATGCAAACGGTAAAAGAATGACCAACAGATTCCATATGCACCACCATCACCATATCGACTGATAAGGGTAGGTGTTTGCATATAGTTCTGCTACAAATACGCAAAAGCTTACTCTTACACGGAGTAAGCTTTTTTGTTTAGAATAATACGATAACAGATATGAGCAATTTGATGCGAATAGCAATCCAGGCCAAGGGACGCCTCAGTGAAGACAGCCTGGCATTTTTGAAAGATTCGGGAATAAGGATCGACGAGCTTAAACGCAAGTTCCTGGCGAAGGCCGCGAACTTCCCCATGGAGGTGCTCTACCTCCGCGACGACGACATCCCCGGCGTAGTTGCCGACGGCTCGGCCGACATCGGCATAGTGGGTCTGAATGAGGTTCTGGAGTCGGAGGCCGACGTGGAGGTGGTCCGCAAGATGGATTTCGGCGACTGCCGCATCTCACTCGCGATACCCAAGGAGCAGGAGTATACCGGCCCGGCGTTCTTCAACGGCAAGAAGATCGCAACCTCATACCCGAAAGTGCTGCGCAAATGGCTTGACGAGAACGATATCGACGCCGAGATCCGTGTGATCCTGGGTTCTGTGGAGATTTCTCCCGCGGCAGGCATCGCCGACGCAATCTTCGATATAGTGTCTTCAGGCGGCACTCTGATTTCCAACGGACTGAAGGAAGTGCACACTGTGGTGGACAGCCAGGCCGTGCTCATAGCCAATAAGAAGATGAGCCCTGCAAAGCGCAAGCTGCTGGAGTCTATGCTGTTCCGCTTCGACGCTGTGATTGACAGCCGCGGCAAGAAATATATCCTGATGAACATCCCCACCGACAAGGTGTCAGAGGCGGTTAAGATCCTGCCCGCGATGCGCAGCCCCACCGTCATGCCGCTTGCAGCCGAAGGCTGGTGCTCCCTGCACTCAGTGGTAGAAGAGGTCGGAATGTGGGACAAGATAGAAAAGCTGAAGGCCCTCGGAGCAGAAGGCATCCTTGTATTGCACCTTGATAAAGTTATTGCGTGATGGAAATATTCGTAAATCCTCCGAAAGAGCAGTGGCCCGAACTGATGGCCCGCGTTTCTAGCAATGACGACGACATAGCCGCCATAGTGAACGACATTTTGAGGAAAGTAAAAGAGGGCGGAGACGCTGCGATAAGGCAGATCGCCACGGAAGTGGAGGGGTTCTGCCCCGATGTGCTGCAGGTGACTGAAGAAGAGATAGCAGCTTCTGAAGAGTTTGTCAGCGCCAAGTTGCAGAGGGCTATAAACGCCGCCGCGCGCAACATCCGCGAGTTCCATCAGGCGCAGACCCCGGTGCCGGTCGAGGTCGAGACCATGGCCGGAGTGGTGTGCCGCCGCAGAGCCATCCCTATCGAGAAGGTGGGACTGTACATCCCCGGTGGCAGCGCGCCTCTGTTCTCAACCCTGCTGATGCTGGCCATCCCTGCGAAGCTGGCGGGCTGTAAGGAGATAGTACTCTGCACTCCCTGCGGCAAGGACGGACAGGTTAACCCGGCGGTGCTCTATGCAGCCCAGGTGTGCGGAGTCAGCAAGATATACAAGATAGGCGGAGCGCAGGCCGTCGCCGCTATGGCGTACGGCACTGAGACCGTTCCGAAGGTCATGAAGATATTCGGCCCGGGCAACCGTTTCGTCACCAAGGCGAAGCAGGCTGTAAGCGCAAGCGGAGTGGCCATCGACATGCCGGCCGGTCCGTCTGAGGTGATGGTTATGGCCGACGAGAACGCGAGGGCTTCGTTCGTGGCCTGCGACCTGCTTTCACAGGCTGAGCACGGCCCCGACAGCCAGGCTATCCTGGTCTGCAACGACGAGATTCTGGCCAACGAGGTCTATATGGAGGTGGAGGCCCAGACTGAGGAGCTCCCTCGCAGGGAGATAGTCGAGCGGGCGCTGGAGAACAGCCGCATAGTGGTCTTCGACGATGTCGACACTATGGTAGAGTTTGCAAATGGCTATGCATCCGAGCACCTAATCATCAATATGGAAGACCCGTGGAGCGTGGCCGACCGCATCACTGCGGCTGGCAGCATCTTCATCGGCCCGTATTCTCCCGAAAGCGCGGGAGACTATGCTTCAGGCACGAACCACACCCTTCCCACGATGGGCTGGGCAGCTTCGTTCAGCGGAGTGGGTCTCGACAGTTTCCTGCACTATATCACCTATCAGGAGCTCTCGAAGAAAGGCCTTCTGTCGCTTAGCAACGTTATAATCAGCATGGCTGACGCAGAGGGACTGACAGCGCACGGAAATGCCGTGAAGGTGAGGCTGTACAACAACAAAATAGAAAGAAGGAATGAAGACTGATATAACGAGTCTGCTGAGGGCCAACATCGCCCGTTTGACACCGTATTCGACCGCAAGGGACGAGTACAAGGGCGCTCTGGGCATCTTTCTGGATGCCAACGAGAACCCGTATCAGAACGGCCTGAACCGTTACCCCTCGCCGTCTCAAAAAGAGAAGGTGCGCGCGCGCATAGCTGAGCTGAAGGGCATCAGGCCCGAGCGTCTGTTCATGGGCAACGGCAGCGACGAGGCCATCGACCTGTGCTACCGCGTGTTCTGCGAGCCGCGCATCGACAACGCCATCTCAATTGCACCCAGTTACGGCATGTACAGCGTCTGCGCAGCGATAAATGACGTGGAGTTCCGCAGCGTGCCTCTAAGGCCGGATTTCTCACTGCCGGTGGAGGAGCTGCTGGCGGCTGCCGACAGCCACTCTAAGCTGATGTTTCTCTGCTCGCCCAACAACCCCACTGCGAACGCATTCGAGCCGGAGCAGCTGCTGCAGCTGGTGGAGCGTTTCAACGGAATGGTAGTGGTTGACGAGGCTTATGTAGATTTCTCTGACAAAGGCAGTCTCAAGACATATATCGACAAATATCCCAACCTGATTGTGCTGCAGACCTTGTCGAAAGCCTACGGAATGGCCGGTCTCCGTGTGGGCCTCGCCATTGCAGACGAGAAGGTGGTGTCTATCTTCAAGCAGGTGAAATACCCCTACAATATCGGCACCGACACTCTGGGCTTCGCCGAGAAGAATCTGGAGAAGGACATTACCGGCCAGATCGAGGAGCTCAAGGCGCAGCGCGACATGCTGGAGCGCGAGCTGCCGAAGTTCCGCTGCGTGGAGAAGGTGTATCCCAGCGACGCCAACTTCCTGCTGGTGAAGGTTACGCGGGCCCGCGAGCTCTATGACCGCCTGATCGCTGACGAGCTTATCGTGAGGGACCGCTCGACTACAAAGGGCTGCGAAGGCTGCCTGCGCATCACCGTCGGAACCCCCGCCGAGAATAAGAAATTGATAGAAATCATAAGCGATTATGACAGACAATAAGAAGAAAGCCCTTTTCATCGACCGCGACGGCACCATCCTGGTAGAACCGATGCCGAGCGAGCAGGTCGACAGCTTCGACAAGTTCGAGTTCGTCGAAGGCGCCATCAGCGCCCTTAAGAGCATCTCTGGTCTGGACTACGAGCTGGTGCTCGTCAGCAACCAGGACGGCCTCGGGACTGCAAGTTTCCCATACGACGATTTCATCGGGCCGCACCGCCTGATGGAGAGGGTGCTTGCCAGCGAAGGCATCCGCTTCGACGACGAGCTTATAGATCCTACCACTCCGGTCGAGAACGCTCCGACCCGCAAGCCGGGCATCGGAATGTTCGGCAAATACCTGGCAGGCGACTATGACCTGGCTCAAAGCTATGTGATAGGCGACCGCGCCACCGACTTGCAGTTGGCCAGGAACCTGGGCTGCAAGTCGATACTGCTCGATGTGGAAGGCAAGGGCGCCGGCCTTGAAGCTGACTTCACCGCCCGCAGCTGGGCCGATGTGGCCGAATACCTGAGGCGCGGCAGCCGCGTGGCGACAGTTGTGCGCAACACCAAAGAGACACAGATAAGCGTCACCGTGGACCTTGACGGAAGGCTTGAGAGCAGCGTCGACACTGGTCTCAAGTTCTTCGACCACATGCTGGATCAGATAGCGCATCACGGCGGAGTCAGCCTGCAGATCGCTGCGAAAGGAGACCTGGAGGTGGATGAGCACCACACCATGGAAGATGTGGCCATAGCTCTCGGCACTGCCATAAGCAAGGCCCTCGGCGACAAGGCGGGCATTGGCCGCTACGGCTTCGCTCTCCCCATGGACGAGTGCGACGCTATAGTGCTGATGGACCTCGGCGGTCGCATAGACTTCGCCTGGGACGTCAAGTTCACCAGAGAATATGTAGGCGACACTCCCACGGAGATGTTCAAGCATTTCTTCTCATCTCTTACTGCTGCCATGCAGTGCAACCTGCACATTAAAGCCACAGGCGAGAACAATCACCATCTGGCAGAAGCGGTCTTCAAGGCTTTCGCACGCTGCCTGAGAAGCGCCGTGGCGCATATTCCGTTCAATTACGAGCTGCCGAGCAGCAAGGGGCTGTTATGATAGCGATAGTAGATTACGGTGTGGGCAACATCCGTTCTGTCGTCAATGCCCTGACCAGGGCAGGGGTGGTTGAGCCGGTGCTTACTGCCGACTGTGAGCTGCTGCGCAAGGCCGACAAGGTGGTGCTGCCCGGGGTGGGTGACGCTTCCTGCGCAATGGCGGCCCTGAAGGATTGCGGCCTGGCGGAGTTCATCCCGACCCTGGCTCAGCCGGTGCTGGGAATCTGCGTGGGGCTGCAGCTGATGTGCCGCCGCTCCGAGGAGGGCGACGTAGCCTGCATGGGCATATTCGACACCGATGTGGTGCGTTTCAAACCCGCCGAAGGCCTCAAGATTCCCCACATGGGCTGGAACTCCATCAGCGGCCTGAAGACTGATCTGTTCAAGGGCCTCAAGGAAGACAGCTTTGTGTATTACGTGCATTCATTCTATCCGCAGCTATGCGGCGACACTATTGCCACCACGACTCACGGAGTGGCTTTCAGCGGCGCGCTGGCCCGCGGCAATTTCTACGGCACCCAGTTCCACCCCGAGAAGAGCGGTGAGGTTGGGGCTGCAATAATCAAGAACTTCCTGGAGCTATGATACAGATAATTCCGGCAATAGATATAATTGAAGGGCGCTGCGTACGCCTGAGCCAGGGCGACTACGGCCGCAGCAAGGTGTATGACGCCAAGCCTCTGGACATGGCTCTGGCCTTCCAGGATGCCGGTATTACCCGCCTGCATCTGGTGGACCTCGACGGGGCCAAACAGAGCAAGCCAGCGAACCTGAAGGTACTGGAGCTGCTGGCTTCCAGGACTGAGATGGAGATAGAGTGGGGAGGAGGCATCAAGAGCCTCGATGCGCTGCGGAGCGTGTTCGACAGCGGCGCTACCTACGGTATCTGCGGCAGTGTGGCTGCGCTGAAACCGGAGCTGTTCCGCGAATGGCTGCTGGGCTACGGACCGAAGGTGATCCTGGGAGCTGACATAAGGGACGGCAAGGTGGCGGTGAACGGCTGGCTGGCGGAGACAGAACTGGGCATAGAAGAACTCATCGACATGTTCGCCGGCGACGGGCTGGACAATGTGATCTGCACCGACATCAGCAAGGACGGCATGCTGCAGGGCCCTGCCTTCGAACTCTACAAAGACCTCCAGCAGTGCTATGACGCCATCGATATCACGGTCAGCGGCGGCATCAGCGGCATGGAGGATATAGAGAAGCTGGATGAATCCGGCCTGCGCAAGGTGATTGTCGGCAAGGCGATCTACGAAGGCCGCATAACATTAAAAGACTTGGAACGATGGTCGCTAAACGCATAATCCCCTGTCTCGACGTCAAGGACGGCCGCACCGTCAAGGGCGTCAACTTCGTCTCGCTGAGGGACGTGGGCGACGCCGTTGAGCTCGGCCGCCGCTACAGCGACGAAGGAGCCGACGAGCTGGTCTACCTCGACATAAGCGCCACCTTCGAAGGCCGCCGGACCTTCTCCTCCCTGGTGGAGAAGATAGCCTTGGCCATCAACATCCCCTTTACGGTGGGCGGAGGCATAAGCAGTGTGGATGACGCTGCGAGGCTGCTGGACGCAGGCGCCGACAAAATCAGCGTCAACACCGCGGCCATAAAGAACCCTCAGCTTATAAGCGATATTGCTTCGAAGTACGGAAGCCAGTTCGTCGTGATTGCGATAGATGCCCGGCACGTGGACGGCCGCTGGATGGCCACCACCCACGGCGGCAAATACCCCACCGACAAGGAGCTCTTCAGCTGGGCCCACGAGGCGCAGGAGCGCGGGGCGGGCGAACTGCTGTTCACCTCGATGGACCACGACGGTACGAAGGCTGGCTATCCGCTGGAGACCTACCGCGAGCTGAACCGTCTTCTGAGCATCCCCGTAATAGCCTCAGGAGGCGCCGGCTGCATACAGCACATCGCCGACGTGCTTGGCGAAGGCTGTGCAGACGCCGCTCTTGCGGCCAGCATCTTCCATCTGGGAGAAATCCGCATCCCGGACCTCAAACGTGAATTGAAAAAACTAAATATACCAGTAAGAATATGACCTTTGACGATTTTAAACTCGATAAATGCGCAGACGGCCTGCTGCCAGTCATAGTCCAGGACGACAACACCCTCAAGGTGCTCATGCTCGGCTACATGAACCGCGAGGCTTTCGACAAGACCGTTGCCGAAGGCAAAGTGACCTTCTTCAGCCGCAGCCGCCAGTGCCTGTGGACCAAGGGCGAGACCAGCGGCAATTTCCTGAACGTGGTTGCGATGTATCCCGACTGCGACATGGACACCCTGCTTGTTAGGGCCATTCCCGACGGACCGACCTGCCACCGCGGCACCACCGCATGCTTCGACACCCGTGAGAACGAACGCTTCATGGGCACCCTCCAGGCCTGCATCCGCCAGCGACACAAGGACATGCCGGAAGGCTCATACACCACTCATCTCTTCACCAAAGGCGTCAACAAGATCGCCCAGAAAGTGGGAGAGGAGGCCGTCGAGACAGTGATCGAGGCTGTGGATGGCAACAAGGAGCGTTTCCTCTACGAAGCCGGCGACCTGGTGTATCACCTCCTCGTGCTCTGCGAGCAGATGGGAATGGGTATAGAAGACCTCGAAGAAGAGCTCGCAAAAAGGCACAAAAAAGATTAACTTTTGTATCTTTGCGCGATTAGAGATAACACGATGGGGCTTTTTTTCAGAAGAAACAAACAGGAAGAAACTGAGCAGCAAAAATCGCTCGACGAAGGTCTCGGCAAGACCCGCCGCTCTTTCTTCGACAAGGTGTCGCACGCTCTGATGGGCAAGTCGGTGGTAGACGCCGACGTGCTCGACTCTATCGAGGAGGCTCTGATAGCTTCCGATGTCGGAGCTGACACCACCATGAAGATAATCGAGCGTCTCGAAGCAAGAGTCGCCCGCGACAAGTTCCTGGGCAGCGACGAGCTCAACAAGATCCTCTGCGAGGAGATCGAAGACATGCTCTGCGCCGGCGAGACTGCCAGCGAGGACATCTTCGATTTTTCTTCTGCCAAGCCTTATGTGATAATGGTCGTAGGCGTCAACGGAGTGGGCAAGACCACCACCATCGGCAAGCTTGCAGCCCAGCTCAAGGGCGAAGGCAAGAAGGTAATCCTCGGTGCAGCCGACACTTTCCGTGCCGCCGCTGTTGACCAGCTTACCATCTGGGCCGAACGTGCCGGAGTCGAGATAGTGAAGCAGCAGATGGGCAGCGACCCTGCCAGCGTCGCTTTCGACACCGTCAAGAGCGCAGTTGCCAAGGATGCCGACGTGGTTATTATCGACACCGCCGGCCGTCTCCACAACAAGATCAACCTGATGAATGAGCTCACCAAGATCCGCAATGTCATGCGCAAGGTGGTTCCCGATGCTCCTCATGAGGTGATGCTGGTTATCGACGGCTCCACCGGCCAGAACGGCTTCAACCAGGCCAAGGAGTTCACCCGCGCCACTGATGTCACTTCGCTTGCTGTCACCAAGCTCGACGGCACCGCCAAGGGCGGCGTGGTGATCGGCATCAGCGACCAGTTCCAGATCCCCATCAAACTTATCGGCGTAGGAGAGAAGATAGAAGACCTGCGCCCCTTCGACAAGAAAGAATTCGTAGAATCATTATTCAAAGGATAATATGACTGTTTCGTACAATTGGCTGAAAGATTATTTGAAGTTCGACCTTCAACCCGAGAAAGTTGCTGAAATACTGACTTCCACCGGCCTCGAGGTCGAGCATGTTGAAACCGTAGAACAGATCCCCGGAGGGCTTGAGGGTGTGTTTGTGGCCCATGTGCTGGAGTGCGTTGAGCACCCGGATTCCGACCACCTGCATGTTACCAAGCTTGACATCGGTCAGGGCGAACCGCTTCAAGTGGTTTGCGGCGCTCCGAACGTTGCTGCAGGACAGAAGGTGCTTCTGGCTACCGTAGGTACGAAACTGGTCAGCATCCATGGCGAGGAACTCAAGCTCAAGAAGTCCAAGATCCGCGGAGTGGAGAGCTTCGGCATGATCTGCGCCGAGGATGAGCTTGGTATAGGCGAAGACCACTCGGGCATCATGGTGCTCGACGATTCTGCCGTCCCGGGTACTCCTGCAAAGGTGGCCCTCAACCTCAAGAGCGACACTGTATATGAGATAGGTCTTACTCCCAACCGTATCGACGGCGCGTCACACATCGGCGCCGCAAGAGACCTCTACGCATACTGCAAGCTGAACGGCATTCCTGCAGAATGGACCCTCCCTTCAGTGGAAGGCTTCCAGACCGAGCCTGGTGAGGCTATCCCCGTTGAGGTTGTCAACCCCGACGGAGCTCCGAGATATATCGGCATCACCATAAAGGACGTGAAGGTAGGTCCTTCTCCCGACTGGCTGCGCGACCGTCTGAACGCCATCGGCCAGCATCCCATCAACAACGTAGTGGACATTACCAACTTCATCCTGAACGAGATGTGCCAACCTCTGCACGTGTTCGACATCTCTAAGATAAAAGGTGGCAAGGTGATCGTGCGCAAGGCGGCGGAAGGGGAGAAGATAGTCACTCTGGACGGTGTAGAGAGGACTCTTAGCGCCGAGGATATGGTTATCGCCAATGCCGACGGTCCTATGTGTATAGCAGGCGTATTCGGCGGCGCCGAGTCAGGCGTTACCGAGGCAACTCGCGACGTATTCCTCGAGTGCGCATATTTCAACCCTGTATATATCCGCAAGACTTCCAAGAGACATGCCCTACAGACCGACGCTTCGTTCCGCTACGAGCGCGGCATCGATATAGAGAACGGCATGTACGCTGCCAAGAGGGCTGCGATGCTTATCGCCGAGCTCGGTGGCGGCCATATTGTCGGTGACATCCAGGAGTTCTATCCCGAGGTTCACAAGAAGGCCGAGGTGGATCTGAACTTCGCCCGCATGGAGTCTCTTATCGGCAAGAAGATCGGAGCAGACAAGATCCTCGAGATTCTCTCATACATGGGCTTCGAAATCCTTTCAAAGAATGCCGAAGGCTGCCGCGTGGCAGTTCCCGCATACAGGGTGGATGTCACCCGCGAGTGCGACGTGGTGGAGGAAGTGCTCCGTATCTACGGCTATAACAACATCGAATTCCCCGAGGGCATGAGGGTTTCAGTGAGCCCCACCAGCCATCCCGACAACGAGGTGATCCGCAAGGAAGTTTCTGACTTCTTCACCCACAACGGATTCATCGAGATAATGAACAACTCCCTGACGAAGAGCTCTTACTATGACAACATGGAGACCTATCCTTCGTCAAAGCTCGTGAAGTTGCTTAACCCTCTGAGCGCAGACCTTGACAGCATGCGCCAGACCCTGCTGTTCGGCGGCCTCGAGGTTGTGTCTTACAACATCAAACGCCAGTGCAACAGCCTCAGGCTCTATGAAATAGGTAACGTCTACAGCTACCGCGCCAAAGAAGATGATCCGCTCAGCGGCAACAACCTGGCCAACTACAGCGAGCACACCAGCATGGTGCTGCTTATGAGTTCTCCGGCCGAGAAGGCATGGCGCAACGAGATGCCGGCAGGCAACTTCTTCCTGCTGAAGGGTTATCTCGAGCTTCTGCTCAAACGTCTGGGCATGGACCTCTATTCACTGGAAGCTGTTCCCGCTCCGGAAGACCTCTATGCCGAAGGAATGCAGTACAAGCTGCAGGGCAAGACCTTCGCAACCCTGGGCACTGTTTCTAAGAAACTCCTGAAGGCCTTCGACATCAAGCAGCAGGTTTATTCCGCTGAGATATCATGGCCCGTACTCTTCGAAATAGTACGCCGCAACAGGGTCAAATACAAAGAGATGCCCCGCTATCCGGAAGTACGCCGCGACCTGGCCCTGCTCCTGGACGAGAACGTTCCTTTCAGCGAGCTTCGCAAAACCGCTTTCCAGACCGAAAAACAGATGCTCAAGAACGTGTCGCTCTTCGACGTCTATCGTGGCGACAAGATTCCTGCAGGCAAGAAGCAGTATGCGCTTAACTTCGTGATCCAGAATCCGGACCAGACCCTCACCGACAACGACGTCGAAAGGATCATGGCCAAGATACTGGGCGCGTTCGAAAACAAACACAGGGCCGCTCTCAGATAGAGGCGGGCCCTGCGTCAATTCTGTCTGTAAAGAGCTATTACAACTCTTTAAGCCAGATATTCCTGAATACTATCGGATAGCCTTCGCTCTGGAGGCATATATATCCGCTGTCGTATGTGAAGCCGGTGCATTCGTTCTGCAGCACCCCGTTTACATACGTGGTGATGTGATTGCCTTCGCAAAAGACGTCCACTTCGTTCCATTCTGCTATGATGTAGTCAGAAGGGGCTTCTTTCTTCTTGAGGTAGGGGCTGCGGCCGCGCTCTTTCGCCTGGGCGCGGATTTCGTCAGTGATCTGGTCGCAGTCGGTGCCGCCTATCATCAGCATGTCTCCGGCGTTGTTGGCCGAGAGCTGGTTCTCGAGACAGGGCGGCCATTTCTTGTCGGGCGGAACCTGGGCGTTGACGAACAGTCCGCTGTTGCCCGGCTCTTCCGGAAAATAATACTCTACATGAAGATGGTAGTTGGAATAGGGCTTATCTGTCCTCATGTAGCCGAAGGGCTTGCCCATGACGACTACTTCCTTGTCTTTCGTGGTGCGGAAGACAGTCTCGAAGGGCACCTGGTCTCCGAATTCATCAGGGTCGAGGTAGAACTCCCAGCCTTTGAGGTTGCGGCCGTTGAAAAGGACGGTTTTTGAGCATGAAGTGAATGACAGTATCGCGACGGCGGCGACGAATAATGTCAGGAGGCGTTTCATGGTATTATCTCCTTGCGATTCCTATGTAGTAGAAGAGGGTGGCCAGCGAGCTGACGGCGGCGATGAAGTATGTGAATGCGGCCCATTTCAGGGCGTCTATGGCCATAGGCCTGTTGTCATAGTCGACGACGCCGGAGTCGGTGAGCCATGCTATGGCGCGCCTGCTGGCGTTGACTTCAACCGGAAGGGTGATGAGGCTGAAGAGGGTGGTCATCGCGAACATGGCGATTCCGACCCAGAGCAGGTTGGGGAATATGTTTATGAGGATCAGGCCGGCGAGGATAACCCACTGGACCGTCATGGAGGCGAACTTCACCACGGGAACGAGGGCCGAGCGCATGCGCAGGGGGGCGTAGGAGGTGGCGTCCTGCAGAGCGTGGCCGGTCTCATGGGCTGCTACGGCGGCGGCAGCTATGCTGCAGCTGTTGTAAACGTCCTCGCTGAGGGCGATGGTCTTCTTTGTGGGGTCGTAGTGGTCGGTGAGAGTGCCGTTGGTGGGGATTATGCTGACATCATGGATGCCGTTGTCGTAAAGCATCTTCTGAGCGACCTGCGCTCCTGTCAGCCCGGAGCTCAGCGGCTCCTGGGAATACCGGGCGAACCTGCGCCTGAGCGTGCCCTGCACGAGCAGGCTTGCCAATGTCAAGGCAATGAATATTATCCAGATCATCATAATACACAAATATAAAAAAAAAGAGCACTTGAATCAAGCGCTCTTCTTTAAGTCTTCTCAGTACTGTCAGGCTTCCTGAACGGGAAGGACAGAAACGAATGATTTGTTTTCCCTGGTCTTCCTGAAAGTAACCACACCGTCAGTTAAAGCGTAAAGAGTATGATCTTTGCCCATTCCGACGTTCTGGCCAGGATTGTGGACCGTACCTCTCTGACGCACGAGGATATTGCCAGCCTTGGCAACCTGTCCGCCGAACAATTTAACGCCTAAGCGTTTGCTTTCCGATTCGCGGCCGTTCTTTGAACTACCGACACCTTTTTTGTGAGCCATAATCTAAACGTTTTAATTATGCGATTTCTTCAATTTGAATTTTGGTAAGGTACTGGCGATGTCCGTTCTTCTTGGTCATACCTTTGCGGCGGATCTTGTGGAAAACGATAACCTTGTCAGCCTTGCAGTGCTCCATTACGGTAGCCTTCACACTTGCGCCCTCTACATAGGGAGCTCCGACCTTGACGCTGCCGTCGTTGTCGGTAAGGAGAACCTTGTCAAAGTCGATTGAGGAACCTTCCTCAGCTGCCAGACGGTTTACGAAAATCTGAGCACCTTTCTCAACCTTGAACTGTTGTCCAGCAATGTCTACGATTGCGTACATAAAAATAAATTTTTAAAAATTTATAGCTGCAAGCGGATATCCTCAAATTACTAAATATCTCTTTTTCAAAAGCTTAACAGCTGTCGTCCTTCTTTGGGAGTGCAAATATACTGTTTTTATTTGTACCAGCAAATTTTTTTGTTACTTTTGTAACGCAAGTGTTATTTTTTCGTTCCACACTAAAACCGACGAAAACCTGAACCTAAATGGAAATACTCTTCGCGTATGAAAAACCGGCTGAAGGCGCGCAGTTCATAGCCCGTACAGATGAAACAGCCAGGTTGGTCAAATGCGTTAAAAATAAAAAGAAGGCCGTCATCTACGGCTCGCCCAAGACCGGCAAGACCTCGCTCGTGCGCAATGCTCTGCAGGCGCTCAAGAAGAGCGGCTATCGCGACCTGGTCATAAGCCTGGACCTTTTCAACATACGTTCGAAAGCCCAGTTCCTCGAGATCCTGTCCCGCGAGCTGCTGCCGGTGTTTGACCGCTACAACATCCTTTCACCGCTGCCTCTGGACATCGACACCGAGCACATTTCGGACAACATGCTGATGGACCTTCCCGACATGATGGCCCAGCATTTCGGTCTGAACATAGTCCTCTACTTCAAGGAGTTCCAGAACATCCTCAGCTTCGAGCAGGGCGACAAGTTCATGGAAGACTATGCCGCCGTGCTGCGCAGGCACAGCGCCGTGTCGTACATCTTCAGCGGCTCGTGCATCAACCGCATGAAGTACATCTTCAACGAAGCCGGCTATTTCGGCGGAGATATAGAGAAGATTTCCCTTGGCGCCATAGACCGCCGACCTTTCACCAATTATATAATATCCACCTTCCAGCGCACCGGCAGGGTAATCGAGCAGGACATGGCGGAAGAGATATACGACTTCTGCAAAGGTCATCCCTGGTACACCCAGCATTTCGCTTCTATATGCTACGACAGCACGATCGGCTATATAAACCAGCATGTGATAACCCATGCCAGGGAGTCCCTGATCTATGTGCATGACTCCACCTTCAGGGAGATAATGCGCGATCTGACCAACAACCAGGTCAATTTCCTGATGGCCGTCAACGAGAAGGTGACCCGCTTCTGCTCTGCAGACATACTGGAGCAGTACAACCTCATCAGCTCCGCCCATGTGGCGCGCGTCCGCGATTCCCTGCTGAAGAAGGAGATAATCACGATGGACGACGACGGCAACGTGTCGCTGATCGATCCGCTCTTCGAATACTGGCTGAAATATTATTATTTTATTGAATAGATATGAAAAAGTTATTGTTAATCGTTGCGCTAGCCGCAATGTCTCTTGGAGTATCAGCCCAGGTGGCCCCTGTTCCCGCAGCTCCCAAGACTTATGAATTCACTGTAGTAAAACAGCTGCCCATCACTTCTGTGAAGAACCAGGCAAGCTCCGGCACCTGCTGGTGCTTCTCGACCATCTCATTCCTCGAGAGCGAACTTATCCGCAAAGGTTATAAGGGCGACGACCTCGACCTGAGCGAGATGTTCGTGGTAAGCAAGGCATACCAGGACAAGGCTGAGAAATATATCCGTCTGGACGGCGCCCTCAATTTCGGCCAGGGCAGTGACTTCGGCGACGTGATAGAGACCATCAGGACTTACGGCATCGTACCCAATTCAGTAATGGACGGCCTCAACTACGGCGAGACCCGCCACATGCACAGCGAGCTGGCCAGCGCCCTTTCAGGCTATCTCCAGGCTATCGTGAAGGTTCCCAACCGCCGTCTGTCAACCGCATGGAAAGACGGTTTCCGCGGTATCGTTGACGCATACCTCGGCGCATGCCCCGAGACTTTCGTCTACAACGGCAAGACCTACACTCCCGAGCAGTACAGGGACGAGATCGGCCTCGGCGCCGACAAACTCGACGAATACATCTCTCTGACCTCGTTCACCCATCATCCTTTCTACACCCAGTTCGCCATCGAAGTTCCTGACAACTGGCGCTGGACTCCTTCTTACAACCTCCCTATCGACGAGCTGATGGAAGTCATGTACAACGCCATCGACAAAGGTTACACTGTAGCA
Organism: Bacteroidales bacterium; assembly: GCA_017617655.1. Lineage (GTDB taxonomy): Bacteria > Bacteroidota > Bacteroidia > Bacteroidales > UBA932 > Equibacterium. The sequence continues at coordinate 12,971 of JAFZVU010000033.1, read as the reverse complement.
TGGGGCTCTGACGTAAGCGAGAACGGTTTCGACCGCCAGGGTATCGGCGTCATGCCGGACGTCCAGGCAGTAGAGGAAGCAGGCAGCGACCAGGCCCGCTGGGTAGGCGTTTCTGCTGAGGACAAGGCAAAGGAGATGGCTGCGATGCGCGAGAACGCTCCCGAGATGACCATCACCCAGGAGATGCGCCAGAAAGCATTCGACAACAAGGAGACTACCGACGACCACGGAATGCATATCTTCGGCACCGCTGTGGACCAGAGGGGCACCAGATACTTCATGGTGAAGAACTCCTGGGGCGTTACCGGCAAGTATGACGGCATCTGGTACTGCTCAGATTCTTTCGTACGCTACAAGACCCTCAACATCCTTGTCCACAAGGACGCCATTCCCAAGTCAATCAAGAATAAACTCGGCATCAAATAATCATGAAACGGCACATCCCGAACATCATCACCTGTCTCAATCTCGTATGCGGCGCCGCGGCTGTCATCCTGACGCTGTGGGGCTACTGGTGGCCGGCTTTCTGCTTCATGCTGGCAGGGGCGGTGTTTGATTTCTGCGACGGTGCCGCTGCGCGTTTATTGCACGCATATTCGGACATCGGCAAGGAGCTGGACTCGCTTAGTGACATGGTCACTTTCGGGCTGGCTCCTGCACTGATGTTCTTCTCGTGGTATTACAAGGTTAATACCGATTACCCTTCATGGGTGGCTTTCATCGCTCTTATAATCGCCCCGCTGTCGGCCGTCCGGCTGGCGAAATTCAATCTTGACGACCGTCAGAAGACCGGCTTCATCGGGCTTCCAACCCCGTCGCTGGCCATGATAGTGGGCTCGCTTACTGCCTACGGCCATGTCTGCATGCAGAATGGGGTGGACGGCGTCCTGCTGAGGCTGCTCTGCAGCAGCTGGTTCATTCCGGTGGCCTCTGTCTTCCTGGCCTTGATGCTAATCAGCGAGATCCCCATGTTTTCTCTCAAGGGCGGCGCCGATTCAAAGAAAGCTGCCGTCATAAGGAAGGTGATACTGGTATCAGCGGTCTTGATAATCATCCTCTGCATCATCTTCAGGCCAGAAGGAGTTCCATTCTTCGCGCTGTTCTTTTTGATGCTCTTCTTCTTTTTTGCCTGGTACCTGATCGCCCAGATACTATGCCTCCTTCTTCCCGACCAGGGAAAATGACTTTTCGTCGATAAAAACACCGGTTTCGTCTATTTTATTTTACAGGCGTTGCAGCTTGGTTAATTTTGCGGTCAAAACAAATTAACACAAGTTTGCAATGAGACGGTTATTCATTCTGGCGCTATGCTTCCTTTATGCCGGGGTACGTCCGGCCGAGGCCAGGCAGTGGACCCTGCGGGAATGCATAGATTATGCGCGCACCAACAACATCCAGGTGCAGAACGCCCAGCTGAGCCAGGCCGCTGCCGAGGAGTCTTTGCTCCAGGCCCAGGCTTCGAGATTTCCAACCCTTAACGCTTCATCATCGCAGAACATGTCTCTGCTGAACGGGACGGAGCCGTATTACAGCGGCAGCTATGCCATCCAGAGCGGTGTCACTCTCTATAATGGAGGCAGGATAGCCAACAGCATACGTCAGGCAGAGATAAACGCGCTCGCAGGCGAATATGACATAGACGCAGCCCGCAACAACATAGAGGTGGCCGTGACCCAGGCATACCTGAACATCCTATACGCAAAGGAGAATGTCACCACTTCGCAGAACAATGTGGAGGCCGCCAAGGCGCAGTGGGAGAGGGCTAAGGCCATGTATGAGGAAGGCTCCATCAGCTTGAGCGAATATGCCCAGATGGAAAGCCAGTACAGCAGCGACGTCTACCAGCTTGCAGTGAACGAATCTTCGCTCGCCCAGAATACCCTGAACCTGAAGCAGCTGCTCGAGCTCGGGCTGAACGAGGAGTTCGCAGTCTTCTATCCTGAGATAGGCGACGAGAACGTGGTGGCCGCCCTGCCTTCCGTAGCTGAGGTTTATTATGTGGCCGAGGAGATACTCCCCGACATGAAGAGCGGCCGTCTCGGCATCGAGGCAGCAAAGCTCAACGAAGACATAGCTTCGGCGTCCGGCATCCCGTCTATTTCTGCGTCGGCTTCCATGTCGTCCCGCAACGTCTACGGCACAGGCCGCTCGTTTGCCGACCAGCTGTCTGACAACTTCGGAGGCGGAGTAGGACTCACCTTGTCAATCCCCATAATCAACGGCCGCTCCGTGAAGACCTCGAAGGCCAGGGCCAGGATCCAGACGCAGCAGGCTGCGCTTAACTACGCCAGCTCCCAGAAGAACCTGCTGTCGACCCTCGAGGGCCTCTATCAGGACGTGGTTTCGGCCCAGAGCCGTTACCAGGCCGCGCAGAAGAAGCTTCAGAGCGCCGAGCTGAGCTACAATCTCGCCAGCGAGAAGTACAACGAAGGCATGGTGAACCCGGTGGAGCTGCTCACCGAGAAGAATACATATCTGGCAGCCCAGCAGGAGCTTCTCCAGGCCAAGTATCAGGCAATCCTCTGCCGCCAGCTCCTCAATTTCTATCAAGGCATTCCTATCGAAATATAATATCACTGAAATGAAAAGATCAATAAAACATGCGGTAGCGGCAGTTTCCCTCTGTGCTGCAGTCATTGTGGTTTCCTCATGCGTCGGCGCCTCTAAGAAGACAGCCTTCGACACTGTCACCATCCAGAAAGGCAGCATCACCCGCAGTGTCACCGCAACAGGCACCATCGAACCCATCAACCAGGTGGAAGTCGGCACCCAGGTGTCCGGAATAGTCGACAAGCTCTATGCTGACTACAACTCGGAAGTCAAGAAAGGCCAGCTTCTGGCCGAGATGGACCGCACCAACCTCATCGCCGACCTCAATTCGGTCACTGCTATGCTCAACCAGGCCGAGGTGGAGTACAACTACCAGCTCAAGAATTACGAACGCAGCAAGCGTCTCCACGAGAAAGGCCTCATCAGCGACACTGACTACGAGAGCGCCGAATACCAGTATTCTACATCCAAGCTTCAGCTCGAGCGTCAGCGCTCCGAGATCAGCAAGGCGCGCCGCAATCTGGAATACGCCACCATCACTTCTCCCATCGACGGAGTCGTGCTCAGCCGCGAGGTTGACGAAGGACAGACAGTCGCCGCCGGCCTGAACACCCCGACTCTCTTCAAGCTGGCCGCAGACCTCACCCAGATGCAGGTGGTAGCCTCTGTCGACGAAGCTGACATCGGAGTGGTTTCGGAAGGGCAGAGGGTTACCTTCACAGTCGATGCTTTCCCGGATGATGTTTTCGACGGCAGCGTGTCACAGGTAAGGCTCAATCCCCAGACCACTTCAAACGTTACCACATATCAGATAATCGTGAACGCTCCCAACGAGGACCTCAAGCTCAAGCCCGGCCTTACCGCAAACATCACAATCTATACTGCAGAGCAGAATGATGTCTTCACTGTGCCCATGAAAGCCCTGCGCTTCGCTCCCAACGAGAGTCCGGACCCCAACGACGGCAACACCCTGTGGCTTATGAAAGATGATGCTCCGACCCCTGTGACAGTCACCGTAGGCATCAATGACGGCATCAACTGCGTAGTCGAGGGCGACGGCATCAAGGCCGGCGACGTAGTGATCACAGAATATGTGTCCCTGGACGCCCTTATCGCCCGCAAGAGAGAGGGCACTGACGGATCGATAGTTATCGGCAGATAGACCGCCATGGGAACCAATAATATAATCAGAGTCGAGGACGTACACCGCAATTTCGTTGTCGGAGAGGAGACTGTGCGCGCGCTGCGAGGCGTCTCCTTCACCATCAAGGAAGGCGAGTTCGTTACCATCATGGGCAGCAGCGGCTCGGGAAAATCCACCCTGCTGAACCTGCTGGGCTGCCTCGACACCCCTACGTCGGGAGAATATTTCCTCGACGAGATCTCTGTAAGGACGATGGACGGCAACCGCCGCGCCACGCTGCGCAACCGCAAGATAGGCTTCGTGTTCCAGTCGTACAACCTGCTTCCGAAGACTACCGCTCTCGAGAACGTGGAACTGCCTCTTTTCTATAACCCCGGAGTTTCGGCTTCACAAAGGAAGCAGAGGGCTCTGAAAGCGCTGGAAGCGGTAGGCCTTTCCGACCGTATAAACCACCGCTCCAACCAGATGTCCGGAGGACAGCAGCAGAGGGTGGCAATCGCAAGGGCGCTTGTGAACGACCCTGTGCTCATCCTCGCCGACGAGGCCACCGGTAACCTCGACACACGTACATCCTACGAAATCCTGGCGCTGTTCCAGAAGCTTCACAGCGAGGGCCGCACCATAGTGTTCGTCACCCACAACCCCGAGATAGCGTCGTTCAGCAGCAGGAATATCGTGCTCAAGGACGGCCGCATCATAGACGACAAGTATAACGACAACATCCAGTCGGCAGCCGAGGCTCTGGCAGCCATGCCGCCGGAGGAAGACTAGGGAGGACAGGCTATGAATTATGCAAATCTTTTCAAGATAGCCATCAAGGCCATCCGCAACAACAAGATCCGTTCGCTGCTGACTATGCTCGGCATCATAATCGGCATCACGGCTGTCATCCTCATGATTTCACTTGGCCAGGGCGCCAAGTCGACCATCAAAGGTGAAATTTCTTCCATAGGTTCAAACCTGATAAATATTTGGCCCACAAGCGCCGACGAGAGCGGAGCGCGCAGGAGCGCAGCTGACATGCAGTCGCTCAAGATGAGCGACTACGAAGCTCTCAGGCGCGAGGCCAGATATCTGCGCTACATCTCTCCGTCGTTCTCTCGCAGCGGCCAGGCCATCAACGGCAACAACAATACCCCTACGACCATCTACGGAGTCAATACCGAATACCTCGAGATCCAGGGCTTCGATCTTCTGGCCGGCGAGATGTTCACCGAAGAGAATATACGCGAGATCGCCAAGGTCTGCCTCCTCGGCCAGACTGTGGTCGACGAGCTCTTCGACGGCGACAGCCAGGCGGCTCTGGGCAGTGTCATCAGGTTCAACAACTTGCCTCTCAGAGTAATCGGCGTGTTGAAGTCGAAAGGCTCCAGCGCCATGGGCTCCGACCAGGACGACATAATAGTGGCTCCTTACACCATGGTGCAGAAGAGGGTGATGGCCATTGACTACATCCCTTCCATCGTGGCATCAGGCCTCAGCGAGGAATATTCCGGACAGGCTATAGACGAGATAACCGCCATCCTGCGCCAGCAGCACGGCATCAAGGGCGACGCCAAGAACAATTTCAGAGTTATGTCTATGGACGAAATCCTTGATACGATCGACCAGGTGATGAACACCCTGACTCTGCTGCTTGCCGCTATAGCATTCATTTCCCTGATCGTGGGCGGCGTCGGCATCATGAACATAATGTACGTGTCGGTTACAGAGCGCACGAGGGAGATCGGCCTGCGAATGTCCATAGGCGCCAAGTCCAACCAGATAATGATGCAGTTCCTCATCGAGGCCGTGGTGATAAGCGTCACGGGCGGCATCATCGGCATCTTGTCGGGACTCGTACTGAACGGACTGATCAGCCTTATAATGACTATGACCGGTTCTTCTATGAGCATGCTCATTTCCGGCAAATCCATTGTAGTTGCGTTTCTGGTTTGTACCTTTACAGGTATATTCTTCGGATGGTATCCTGCCCGCAAGGCGGCCCGTCTGGATCCTATTGATGCACTGAGGTATGAGTAAGAAACTTCCCCGCTGGACTATTCATGTGGCAGCATGGCTGCTGATCTATGGTTTCGACGTGCTTCTGGCCTTCCTCGTGTCGACCGAGCACAGGGCTCTGGTATATGCCGAGATCCCGGCCGTGATATGTTCCTGCGCCCTGTTCTACTTGAATTACGGATTACTGATCGGGCGATACTGGACAAGGAAGAAATATGTTGCATTCGTGCTGCTGAATCTGGCTGCGCTGCTGCTGTGCATATTCATTCAGTATGAGTGCTACATATTCTGTTACAACAAGTTTGGCGCTTTTGTATTTATTCCTGAGGAAGTCGATATAAAGATGCTGACGGCCGTATTGGCAGTTTCCTATCTGCCTTCAGGCATGTTCTTCATACTGATAAGCTCGCTGATAAAGACTTCCTGGTTCTGGACCCAGTCTCAGACCAGGCTCAAGGATCTGGAGACCCAGCACATCAAGGCCGAACTGGAAGGGCTCAAGAGCCAGATCAACCCTCACTTCCTTTTCAACAGCCTTAATGCTGTCTACGCGCTTATAGCGATAGACCAGGACAAGGCCCAGGAAGCTACGCATGCGCTGTCCAATCTGCTGCGCTATGTGCTCCACGAGAAGAACGAGGAGATGGTGCCTCTGTACGACGAGCTGAAGTTCACGCAGGATTATATCGACCTTATGTCGATGCGCTTCTCGAGCGACATGCTTAGCCTGAAGGTCGAGATGCCGTCCGAAGGTACGGAAGGTTACAAGATTGCTCCCATGTTGTTCATGACGCTGATCGAGAACGCCTTCAAGCACGGCATCAGCAACACCTCCCCGTCGTTCATCCTGATTCTGATCCATATATCAGACGAAAGGATATATGCGACTATTTCCAACTCTCTCTTTCCTAAGAACGAGGACGACCGTCGCGAAGGCGGCATAGGCCTGGACAACCTGAGCAAACGGCTGGAACTCATATATGGCGACGAGGCGACTATGAAGGTCGAGAAGGAAGAAGGCTCATATACCACTAAACTCGAAATACCCCTGAAGAGATGAAGACTATAAGGACACTGGTGGTCGACGACGAGCCGCTGGCCGGCAAGCTGATCGCATCTTATGTGGAAAAGACTCCTTTCCTGGAGCTTGCGGGCCTTTGCCTTGACGGGATCAATGCTCTGCAGCTGATATCGGAAGGAAAGGCCGACCTGGTGTTCTGCGACATCCAGATGCCTGACCTTACCGGCATGGAACTCTCGAAGATGGCCTCCTCGCCGCAGGTGAAATTCATATTCACCACCGCTTACGCCCAATATGCGATAGAAGGGTACAAGGTCTCGGCTCTGGACTATCTTCTGAAGCCGATCAGCTACAAAGACTTCCTCGACGCAGCCAACCGTGCCCGGGAGTACTTCGAGACCATGAGCGACGCTCCCCAGAAGGAGACAGACAAAGAGTCCCTCTTCCTCAAGGTCGACGGGCAGATGCTGAAGGTTGCCATCGACGACATAGTTTACATTGAAAGCGTCAAGGACTATGTTAAGGTACACTGCAGCGACGGCCGCTCCCTGATGTCTCTGGTCAGCCTGAAAAAGATGGAGGAAACCCTGCCTGCAGGCCGCTTCTTCCGCGTCCAGCGCTCATATCTGGTGGCCCTCGACAAGGTTACCTCGATGGAGAAGGGAAGGATCATTTTCGGCGATGAGAGGATCGCCGTTTCCGAAGCAGTCAAAGATGATTTTTACAAGGCTCTCTCTGAAAAAAATATTATATTTGTGTAATAACCAAGTATAATATGATATGGAAGAGGCTTTGTATCTTGTAAATGCCAGAAAATGGATGAGCGGCGCTTTCGACGAGGCTACCCGCAAAGAAGTTGAACAGGTTTTCAATACCGACCAGAAAGAACTCGAAGACAGGTTCTACCGCAACCTTGAATTCGGAACGGGAGGCCTTCGCGGCGTCATGGGCGCAGGCACCAACCGCATGAACAAATATACGGTGGGTATGGCCACCCAGGGTCTTGCCAATTATGTGGTCAAGAACTTCGGCAAGGGCGTTTCGCTCGCCATCTCTTATGATTCCCGCAACAATTCCCGCTACTTCGCAGACATCACTGCGGGCGTGCTGATGAGCAACGGCCTGAAGGTATATCTCTTCGACGATATCCGTCCGACCCCTGAGCTCAGCTTCACCATCCGCCATCTGGGATGTAAGGCCGGCGTGATGATCACCGCTTCCCACAATCCCAAGGAATACAACGGATACAAAGTTTTCTGGGAGGACGGCTCACAGGTGACCGCCCCTCACGACAAGAATATAATCGACGAGGTCAACAAGATCGAGGATCCTTCACAGGTGAAGTTCGCCGCCGAGGACGCTCCCAAGCCGGTGATGATCGGCAAGGAGGTCGACGAGGCATTCTTCAAGGCTATCCTCTCCCTTATGGTGACTCCTGACGCCGTGGCCCGCCACAAAGACATCAAGATAGTCTACACCCCTCTGCACGGCACCGGCATCAAGACCGTCCCTGTCGTTATCAAGAGGATGGGCTTCGAGAATCTGTTCATAGTAGAAGAGCAGGCTGTCGGCGACGGCAACTTCCCGACAGTGGTTTCTCCGAACCCCGAGGAGCCTACGGCAATGAAGATGGCTATGGATCTGGCCGAGAAACTGGGGGCAGACATAGTCCTCGGCACCGACCCCGACGCGGACCGTATCGGCATGGCCGTACGTGACGACAAAGGCGCTCTCAAGCTTCTTACCGGCAACCAGATAGTCGAAATCCTCACCAAATATCTGCTTGAAAGGTGGAAAGCCCTCGGCAAGCTCACCGGCAAGGAGTATATGGTCACCACTATCGTTACCACCGAGATGCTCACCGCCATCTGCGAGGATTACGGCGTAGAACTGTACAGGGTTCTCACGGGCTTCAAGAACATCGCCGAGATCGTCCGCAACAACGAGGGTAGCCGTACCTTCATCGGCGGCGGCGAAGAGAGCAACGGATACAACGCCGGCGAGTTCGTCCGCGACAAGGATTCAGCCGTTAGCTGCGGCCTAGTTTGCGAATGTGCAGCATGGCTTGCCGACAGGGGCCAGACCCTGTATGGCTTCCTGCAGGAGATCTATGCCGAGTATGGCCTCTATACTGAGAAGCTGATCTCTGTAGTCCGCAAGGGCAAGGAAGGTCTTGAGCAGATCAGGCAGATGATGGTGGATTTCCGCGAGCATCCTGTAAAGGATCTTGCAGGTTCGCCTGTAGTCAAGGTAATCGACTATCTCGACACGGAAAAGACCGGTCTTGCCAAGTCCAACGTGCTCCAGTTCTTCAGCGCCGACGGCAGCAAGGTTTCGGTAAGGCCTTCCGGCACCGAACCCAAGATCAAATTCTATTTCGGCGTGAAGGGTGACAACCCCGACGCCAAGATGGATGCGCTGGTAAAACAGTTCTCTGTATAGTTATACGAGGTCGGCGAAGTCGGCGCCGACGTATTCTTTAAGGTCCAGGGGGTTGATGCCTATCTGATGCCCCACCTGGCCGGCGCTGACGAAAATGGTTTCGTAGAGGGTCGCCGACTCCTCTATGAAAGTCTTGAAGGGCTTCTTCATTCCGACGGGTGAACATCCTCCGTGGATGTACCCGGTAAGAGGGAGAAGCTCTTTCTGTTTTATCATCTGGATGCTCTTCACCCCGGCCGCCCTGGCCGCCTTCTTCAGGTCGAGGCTGCAGTTGACGGGCACTACGAAGACGAAATGAGTGCTGCCGTGGCCACCGCTTCCGACGCCTCCGTCGGCTTCTGTCACGAGAGTCTTGAATACCTGCTCAGGGTTTTCTCCCAATGCGGCGGCCACCAGCATGCCGTCAGTCGTCGAAGGGTCGTAACTGTGCGTGCTGAAAGGCAGGCCTGCGGCTGTGAGCAGGCGCATTACATTGGTAGTCTGGGCCATCGTGGGGTTAAATGTCCTTGATATAAGCTCTGCGCCTCTTCACCAGCTCGTGGTCGAAAGACTTCCACAGAGCCTGGATGCTGTTGTTGGACTCAAGGTTTGCGTTGGTCTCGCAATATTTGAAACCTTTCTTCTTTACATAAGGGAATACGCTGCTGACCATAAGGGCGTTGAGACCTTTGCCCCTGTAGTCCGGACTTACGCCGACAAGCAGGAACTCGATTGTATCGTCATATTTGAGCTTCAGCGCCTTGACAAGGTGCCACCAGCCGAACGGGAAGAGACGACCTCTGGCTTTCTGGATAGCCTTGGCGAGAGACGGAATCATTATCGCACAGCCCACAAGATTGTTATCCTTATCGTATATGGTGGGAAGCATGTTTACATCCACGAAGGGGATATAGTCGTCGATCAGTTTCTGAACCTGGGCGTCGTCGAGCTGCGACCAGCCGTAAAGCTTTGCATAGCACGTGTTGAACAGCTTGAATATGTCTTTGGCTCCTTTGTCGCGAAGCTCCCTGTTGTTCTTGAATATATTCAGGCGCAGGCCGTATCTCTTGGTGACCACTTCTGCCATACGTGTGAAACGGTCGGTCTCTTCAGGTATGGTGATGCGGTATTCCACCCAGTCGGCATTCTTCACAAGGCCGTAGCGGTCGAAGAACTGGGCGTAGTAGGGGTAGCTGTACGCCAGCGACATGGTGCTCATCTTGTCATAACCTTCTACAAGGCAGCCTTCGCGGTCATAGTCGATGAAGCCGATAGGCCCTTCGAGGTGTTCCATCCCACGCTCCTTGCCCCATGCAACGACAGTGTCCAGAAGCGCTTTGCAGACATCGTAGTCCTCTATGAAATCGATCCAGCTGAAACGGACGTCCTTTGTCTTCCAGGCCTCGTTGGCCCTGGGATTGATGAGGGCGACTACTCGTCCGGCAACCTTGCCGTCCTTATACGCCAGGAAAGGCTGGCACTGGCAGAACCGCAGGGCCGGGTTGGTGGTGAGGCTGGATTTTGTGTCCATCGCCAGCTCGGGGACGTAATAGGGATTGTCTTTATATAGATCAATTGAAAAATTGATGAATTTTCTCAGTTGCTTCTTCGTCTCGACAGGGACTATCTGCACGGCTGAAGTAGAAGTCATAGTGTATAAGGTTTTAGTCATGCAAAGTTAATAAATAGAGAAAAAAAACTAAATTTGCTGGTTAGAAACTGATATAATAACCAAGAACCTAAGCTAAACTATTAATAATGAGTCTTTTAACAGACAAGCTGGCTCAGTTTACATATCCCCAGGAATTAATCGACAGAGGAATATATCCCTATTTCAGGCCAATATCTAGCGAACAGGATTGTGAGGTGATCATAAATGGCCGCAAAGTCCTCATGTACGGTTCTAACAGCTATCTGGGGCTTACAAACCATCCCAAGGTGAAGGAAGCCGCTATCGAGGCTATCAGAAAATACGGAACAGGATGCGCAGGATCACGTTTCCTCAACGGATCCCTTGACATACACGAAGAGCTCGAAGCTCGTCTTGCCAAATTCGTCGGCAAAGATGAGGCTATTGTGTTCTCTACAGGCTTCCAGGTGAATCTGGGCGTCGTTTCATGCCTTACAGGCAGGGAGGACTACCTTCTCATCGACGAGCGTGACCATGCTTCAATAATCGAAGGCCGCCGTCTGAGCATGTCGACTGTCTACAAGTTCAAGCACAACGACATGGACCATCTGGAGAAGATGCTCCGCCGCTGCCGACCGAACAAAGTGAAACTCATAGTAGTGGACGGAGTGTTCAGCATGGAAGGAGACCTGGCTCCGCTCAAACCTATGGTCGAGCTGGCCAAGAAATACAAGGCATCCATAATGGTTGACGAGGCCCACGGCGTAGGCGTTTTCGGACCTCAGGGACAGGGACTCTGCTACGCGGAAGGCGTTACCGACGACATCGACCTCATCATGGCTACTTTCAGCAAATCATTTGCATCCCTCGGCGGTTTCATCGCATGCGACCATACGACAGCCTATTATATCCGTCACAGTGCCCGCTCATATATGTTCAGCGCAAGCGCCACTCCTGCCGCAGTCGGAGCCGCAAATGCTGCCCTCGACATTATGCTGTCCGAGCCTGAACGCATCCAGCATCTGTGGGACCTGACGCATTATGCACTCAAAGGATTCAAGGAGATGGGTTGCGAGGTGGGCAACACGGCGAGCCCTATCATCCCGTTGTTCATCCGCGACAATGAAAAGACCTTCATGATTACCAAGGACTTGCTGAATGAAGAACCTGTAGGCCTTTTCGTGAATCCTGTGGTTGCTCCCGCAGTTCCTCCTCAGGACACCCTCATCCGTTTCTCTCTGATGGCGACACATACTTTCGAGCATGTAGATTACGCCCTGGAGAAAATCGAGAAGGTTTTCAAGAAATACGGAGTAATTTAAATCAGTTTATACTATGTCAACGACTAAAGTCGTGCTGGTAACCGGCGGAAGCTCCGGCATCGGAGCGTCTATCGTCAGGATGCTCAGCAAAGCCGGCATGCATGTCTGGGCCGGTTCGCGCCGCGGTACTCTGGAAGACGGCGCTCTTGAGAACGTGACCCCTCTGGTCATGGACGTAAATGACGAGGCCAGCGTAAAGGCGGCTGTCGACAAGGTCCTGGCCGCAGAAGGCCGCATCGACGCAGTGGTCTGCAATGCAGGCAACGGCATTGCCGGTGCAATAGAGGAGACGACGGTGGAGGAGGGGAAGTACCAGTTCGAGACCTGCTTCTGGGGTGCGCACCGCACCATCAGAGCCGTTCTGGAGCCTATGCGCAAGCAGGGTGGCGGCCGCATCATCACCATCTCTTCGGTGGCTGCGGTAGTTCCCATCCCGTTCCAGGCTTTCTACAGCGCTGTCAAGTCATCAGTTCTCATCTATACCAAGGCCCTGCGCCTCGAACTCAAGCCGTTCGGCATCCAGTGCTGCAGCATCCTGCCGGGCGACACCAAGACCGGCTTCACCGCCGCCCGCAAGTTCGTGAAGGCATCGTCTGACTCTTCGTCAGTATACTATAAGAAGACCAAGGAGTCTGTAGGCCGCATGGAGCATGACGAGCAGAACGGCATGAATCCCGACAAGATCGCCGCAGCAGTGCTCAAGCAGCTGCAGCGACGCAAGATGGCTCCCACATCTACTCCACGCATTGATTACAAGGCTGTCGGCCTTCTGGTGAGGATCCTGCCCACCAGGCTGATGCTCTGGATAGTCGGTAAGTTATACTAGATCCTTCGCTCTGCTCAGGATGACAAATAGAAAAAAGACCGGTTCGAATTGAGCCG
>JAFZVU010000032.1 GCA_017617655.1 Bacteroidales bacterium | reverse complement strand
TTCACCTTCTTCTCTGCCAGCATGTGGGTGGGACAGCAGCTTGCTGCCGGCCTCAACTGGTGGGACTTCATCTGGGCCCTCCTCCTCGGAGGTCTCATCCTGGCCGCTTACACCGGTGCCCTCGGCTTCATCGGAGGTGAAAGCGGTCTCTCCCTCGACATGCTTGCCCGCCGCAGCTTCGGCACCAAGGGCAGCTACCTTCCCAGCGCCATGATCAGCTTCACCCAGATCGGCTGGTTCGGCGTAGGTCTGGCCATGTTCGCCATCCCTGTGGCCAAGGAGATATTCGGCCTCCGTGTGACTCCCGACGTAATGCCCTGGCAGGGATATCTGCTGGTTGTGATTGCCGGCATCCTGATGACAGCCAGTGCTTACTTCGGCATCAAGAGCCTCACCATCATCAGCTACATCGCAGTTCCGCTGGTAGCCATCCTCGGCACCACCGCCATGATAATGGCAGTCCGCAGCGGTGACACGGGCCTTATAGAGCAGTTCGCAAAGGGCACAAAAGACCTCGGCGTCATCGCCGGCGCAGGTCTGGTAGTCGGCAGCTTCGTCTCAGGAGGTACTGCCACCCCGAACTTCACGCGTTTTGCAAAGAATGCCAAGGTGGGTCTCTGGACTACGGTAGTAGCCTTCTTCATCGGCAACTCACTGATGTTCCTCTTCGGCGCTGTTTCCAGCATATATGTAGGCGGCAACGACATCTTCGACGTGATGATCAACCTCAATCTCTTCTACATCGCACTGCTGGTTCTCGGCCTTAACATCTGGACTACCAATGACAACGCCCTCTACACTGGCGGTCTTGGCCTGTCCAACATCTTCGAACTGTCGAAGAAGACCATGGTAATCATCTCCGGCATCATCGGTACTATTGCAGCCGTATGGCTCTACTGGAATTTCTGCGACTGGCTCAACATTCTCAACTGCACTCTTCCCCCTGTCGGCATCATCCTGATCATCCACTACTTCATGAATCGCAAGGCTTACGCCGACAATACTGTTCCTGAAAAGAAAGTTGACTGGTTTGCAATCTGCGGTGTTATAGCCGGCGCAGTGGTGGCCAACCTCGTTAAATGGGGCTTCCCTGCCATCAACGGTATGGCAGTTGCCGCCGTCATCTTCCTTATCGGTCAGAAGATTCAGAAGAAATAAAACTTCCTGCCGAATGAGATCAGTTTTGACAATCGCGACAATAGTGCTTCTTGCAGTGACTGCATCGGCACAAGATGCCAGGACCTTCAAGACTGTCAAGGAACTTCCTGTCACCAGCGTCAAGAACCAGTACCGCAGCGGCACCTGCTGGGACTTCGGCACGCTGGGATTCTTCGAGAGCGAAATCCTCCGCAAGACAGGAAAGACCTACGACCTCTGCGAGATGTTCGTGGTGAACAAGGACTACATGGACAATGCAACCCATTACGTCCGCATGCACGGCTACAGCCAGATTTCAGAAGGAGGTTCCTGCGATGACGTGCTGGAAGTGCTAAAGACATACGGCATCTGTCCGGAAGAGGCCATGCCCGCCCCCGGTTCGCTTGTCGGCGACACACTTGCCAACTTCACGGTGTTCTTTCCCGAGCTTGAGGCTTTGGTGCGCAGCATTGTAGTGAAAGAGGCCACGGAGCCCGTGCCTCACTGGAAAGACAGTGTCCAGGCCCTCATCGACAAATATGTCGGCATCTGCCCGCGCTATTTCGAGTATGAAGGCAAGAGGTATACTCCGAAGAGCTTCGCAGCAAGCCTCGGGCTTGACTTCGACGAATACGTCAGCCTGACAAGCTACACACATCACCCGTTCCGCGAGTGGTTCGTCATAGAAGCCCCCTATAAGTGGCGTCTGAAACCTAGCTACAACATCCCCATCGAACAGCTGATGGACGTGATCGACAGCGCTCTTGACGCAGGGTACACTGTAGCATGGGGCGGTGACGTCAGCGGCGATTTCAACCGCACCACAGCCACAGCAGACTTGCCCGACGGAGTCGTTCCTACCCAGCAGTTGCGCCAGCAGCAGTGGGACGACTGGCGTTTCACCTACGACCATGTGATGCTAATCTACGGCAAGGCTGTCGACGAAACCGGCAAGCCCTATTATCTGGTAAAGAACACGTGGGGCAATTACGGTCCGTACAACGGCACTTGGTACATGTCGCGCGACTACATGGCCCTTAACACCACCTACATCTTCCTCAACCGCAACGCTATTCCGACCGACGGCGACAACTACGGTCTGGAATTCCTGAAAAAGAAGGAGCCTTATTACAAAGTCTTCTCGAAATACGACGAGATTCCCAACGGCAACGGATGGTCGTACTGGTACATCCCCACTGAAGTGGCCGACACCCTGAACATCAAGGTGTCGCAGCTCAACAAGGTGATGGCGTCACACACCCCTCACCAGCATGACCACCACGAGTATTTCCTCATGCTGGAGGGAGACGGCATCCTGTACATGAACGGTGAGGAAACCGTGATGCACGCCGGCGACGGTTTCATGTGCCCCGGTGAATCGTCGCATGCTCTCCGCAGGACCTCTGAAGACCAGCCCATCACCTACATGATGTTCACGCTGGAGACTCCCGGCGGACTCGGCATGACGCCGCCTTTCTTTAAGACAGACTACAAGGCAGCAGACTGCTACGTTCCCTTAAGCAACAAGAAGAGCTTCTGGTATCTCAGTCCTAAGCAGACTCTCGGCGGGCTCAACATCCAATCTCTTAGCATCAAGAAGGGCAAGACTGTGAAAGATCCAGCTGACGGCCGCCAGCTGGCCTATGTTATCCTCGAAGGAGAAGCTGATGTAGTAATAGACGGAACTGCGGTGCGCCTTCCCGCCACCTCAGTCGGATATATCCCTGCCGGTCAGAGCGGCTCCATCATAGCCGTGTCAGACAATTTGCGTTTCCTCAAAGTAAGGACACACTGACCGGAGTCAATGTGTCCTTACTTTTATGGCAGCAGGTAAGCTTTACTTAGCAGCTATACACTCAACC
Source organism: Bacteroidales bacterium (assembly GCA_017617655.1). Classification (GTDB taxonomy): domain Bacteria; phylum Bacteroidota; class Bacteroidia; order Bacteroidales; family UBA932; genus Equibacterium. The sequence continues at coordinate 7,711 of JAFZVU010000032.1, read as the reverse complement.
TCCACAAGTGCTCCTTTCGGGAGCGCTTTTACTGCTACTGCGCTTCTGGCCGGGAACGGCTGCGTGAAGAACTGGGCGTAAACTTCGTTCATAGCTGCGAAATCGCCCATGTCGGCGAGGTATACTGTAGTCTTCACTACATTGGCAAGCGAGAGCCCGGCTGACTGCAGGATGGCCTGCGCGTTAAGGAGACACTGCCTTGTCTGCTCCTTGACTCCACCTTCTGCAAAAGAACCTGTGGCAGGGTCGATTGGAATCTGTCCTGAGAGGAAAAGCAGGCCGGCGCCACTGTCGATGGCCTGGCTGTAAGGGCCGATTGCGGCCGGAGCCTTGTCTGTGCTGAGAGCTTTCATGGGGGCTTTATTTAGCGGGTTCTATAACACGGTAGTGACCGCTCAGGTGCATGAAGGCGAAAAGACGGAGGATGCCGTCGTAGTATGCATCGAAATAGCCGTCCTCGTAGGGCTCGTTCTTGCTGTCCCAAAGACGCTGCGCGAACTCGCGGGCAATCTCATGGTCAGCGGCCAGGGTGGCTGCTGCAAGGGTTGATACCAGTCCCACTGAGTGGCGGGTGCCGGTGCCGCGGTAAGGACCCATACCTGCAGGCATGGCGAAATCTACCTCAGTGCCGTCCACATTGTACTGGTCAGCGAAGGTATCGATGCCCTTTGAATAGAAGAAGTCCTGGATGGTGTTGGCATACCAGTTCTGCCACTCACGGTCAGCGCAGGCCCATGAATAGTCGAGGGCTATGTTCATGGGAACACGCCATGAATCGAAGCGGAAAGCGGGTTTCATCACCCTGCCACCCCAAGCCGGAGTCTGGATATAAGAACCGTCGAAATTGTTGGTGTCAGGGTTAAGGCCGGTATTCGGGTCGATGGTCTTGTGGAGATATTCGCGGCTGGCCTTGGCGCACTCACGGTAGAAATCTGCGCGGCCGTCGTCAGCCCAGCGGGCCCATACCTCATAGAATGCAGGCAGGTGGTATGAGGGGTCGGTGTAGCCGGGGCCCCTTCCGTCAGGTGTGAAGGTAATCAGGTGACGTTCCTTGTCAATGAAAGGATAGATACCTTCGGATCCGTCTTTCTCCCATGAAGAGTTCAGGATGAACTGGGCTTCTTTCAGATAGTTGATGTCACCGTCGTTTCCCCAGCGGTTTGAGGCGAAGATCAGCGAAGTGATGAAATAAAGCTCTCCATCAGATGCAGGGCCGGCGCCGCGGATAGTGCCGTCCGGGCTGAGGCTCCATGCGAAATAGCCTTTCATCGGGCCGTCCTGGTACTGCATATATTTCTTCGCCCAGCGGAAAAGACGGTCGAATTCATCCTTCTTGTCGAGCTGGACCGCTATCATCATTCCGTATGACATTCCTTCGGTGCGGGCGTCGAAGTTCTTGACATCAGACATATATGCCATGTCATCCCCGACTTCGAAATATACCTTGTCAGGGCCGTAATAGACCTCCTGGAAGATGCTTTCCAGCTTGGCGTCTATCTCCTTCTGTGAATAGCCCATCTCGGCGAAAACGCTGCGGTACTTATGGGTGTCGAAGCCTCCCTTGGTCCAAGGTTTCAGATTCTTGTGGGCGCATGCGGTCAGCAATGCGAAAAGGCCGATGGCCAGTGCGGAAATCATAATCCGCTTGAATAATGACATTGACATAGTGACTGGTTTTAGTTTGGAAACAAATATAGCGATTTCCTTTTTAACTTTGGGATTGGTAACATCAATATCATGAAACGAATCGTCCTGACTGCACTGATTGCCGCCGCCTGCTGCCTTTCTGCCAAAGCCCAGATACGCCTGCCCGCCTATGACTCAAGGATCAACCCTCAGCTGCTGGATTCCTGGTCCGGTCAGCAAGCTTATAATAACGACCGCTGGAGTGCATCGTGGATTACCAGTCCCGATGCAGATGCTGAATACGGAGTGTATTTCTTCCGCAAGACGCTGAGCCTGAAAGCCGCACCGCAGCAGTTCGTCATCCATGTCTCCGCCGACAACCGCTACAAGCTCTATGTCAATGGGGTTCAGGTGGCCCACGGCCCCGCAAAGGGCGACGTCCGCAACTGGAACTTCGACACGGTGGACATCGCACCCTGGCTGCACCAGGGCGACAATGTTGTAGCCGCAGTTGTGTGGTATTTCGCAGCTCAGAGGCCGGTAGCTTTGATGAGTCGCGGTCAGATGGGATTTCTGGTGCAGGGCAACAGCGAAGCAGAGCGCGTTCTGGACACCGGCCGCAGCTGGAAGGTGCTCCGCAGCGACGCCTATTCTCCCGGGGCAGTCAGTGTGCGAGGCTACTACGCCGCCGGTGCTACCGACCGAGTTGAAGGCAGCAAATATCCATGGGGATGGCAACTGGCAGGCTTTGACGACAGCAGCTGGTCTGCTGCACGCTCCTTGACCCGAGCAGCACTCAAGGGCGCTGGTGACTACAGCGCCTGGTATCTGGTGCCGAGACCCATTCCCCCGATGGAAATCAAGCCCATCGAGATGGCTCGCGACCTGGACGGCAATATAGTTCCGGCAGGTAAAACAGTTGAATTTCTCATAGACAACACTGAACTCACCACCGGTTACCCCCGCCTCTACTTCAGCGGTGGAGAAGGCGCCGAGATAACGCTGAGCTATGCTGAGGCGCTGTACGAGCCTGACGGGCCGCAGAATGCCAAAGGAAACAGAAACGAGACTGAAGGCAAAATCTTCGTGGGTTACAACGATGTTATAACTGCCGACGGAGGATCAGGACGCAGTTTCGAGCCGCTGTGGTGGCGCACCTGGCGCTATCTGAAACTCTCCGTCCGCGGCGGCAGCAAAGATCTGAGGATTGACTCTCTGAGGGCTGTGTCTTCGATGTATCCCTTCTCACTGGAGAGCTCATTCTCCTCTCCGGAAGACCCTTCTCTGCAGAAAATGCTGGACATCGGCTGGCGCACCGCCCGCCTCTGCGCCCACGAGACCTATATGGACTGCCCGTATTACGAACAGCTTCAGTATTTCGGAGACGCCCGCGTCCAGGCGCTGGTTACTATGTTCAATACCCGCGACACCTGCATGGTCCGTAACCTGCTGGAGCAGGGCCGACAGTCAATGACGGCTGACGGCCTGACGATGAGCCGTTATCCATCCCACCTTCCGCAGGACATCGCTCCCTATGCCCTCTTCTGGCTGAACACCTGCCACGACTGGTGGATGTACCGTGGGGATGAAGCATATCTGCAGACACTGCTGCCGGCCATGCGCAGCGTAATCTCGTGGTTCGGCCAGTTCCTTGGTCCCGACAACCTTCTGCACCGCGTTCCGACATGGAATTTTGCAGACTGGGCCGACCTCACCAACGGCAGCTTCCCCATCGACGCCCAAGGCCGTAGCGCCTATCTCGACCTGATCTATATCCTCGCCCTGCGTGATGCTGCTGAGATGGAAGATGCCTTCGGCAATCCGCTGCTCGCCGAAGAATATCGTAACACCGCATGGAAAGAGACCGCCGCTGCCCGTGCCGCCTACTGGTCTGCCGAGCGCAAGTTATTCTCCGACGACGGCGATCTGAGAAACTTCTCGCAGCACATCAATTCGCTCGCCATCCTGGCCGGTCTGGTCACAGGGGCAGACAGTTCCGAGCTGATGCTCCGCACACTTTCAGACAAAAGCCTCCGCCCCTGCACCATCTATTTCCGCTATTACCTTCAGCGAGCCATGGTACAAAGCGGCAACGGCAATCTGCTTCTAGACAACCTGGACGTCCTGCGCGACCAGATGGCCCTCGGACTCACTACCTGGGCCGAAAAACCTGAGCCTTCCCGCTCAGACTGCCATGCCTGGGGTTCAAGTCCCAACGTAGAGTTCTTCCGCACAGTGCTTGGCATAGACGCTGCCGCTCCCGGTTTCCGCAAGGTACGTATCGCTCCATGCCCCGGTTCTCTCAAAGAAGTGTCAGGCAGCATACCTCACCCCGCTGGAACTGTGTCGGCCAGCTACCGCATTTCAGACAACGGCACACTCAGCGCCACAATCACGCTCCCCGACGGAGTCGACGGCACCTTCGTGTGGAAAGGCCGCAGCACGAAGCTCTCCCCGGGGCTGAACAGATTCACATTATGAAACTAAAAGAGGCGGCCGGGATACGGTCGCCTCTTTAAATATAAACAGGACAGACTAGCTGAGGTCTGCACGTGCCATAGCATCCTTGTAGTATTTCTGATTGACGAATACGTCTTCCTTGTAAGGATTGATATGGCGCTTCTTCGATACACAGATTATGTAGGCCAGTGCTACGATGTTGACGATCAGTGCGAGGGCGCTGATGAACAGCATGGCTTTCGGGTTGGCGGCTACTATTGAAGGATCAACAGTGGTGCCTACGATACCGTCAGCAGCGGCCTGTCCTCCGGCTGCGTAGAGTTTCTCGATAGTGCCGACTCCTTCAGGATAAAGAACGGGGAGAGTGGCCCAAGGAAACCACTGACGGCCATCTTTGAAGGTCTCCTGGAAGAGAGGGAATACCTGTGCGAACATGCACCACAGAGCGAGGGTATTTGCACGGTTCTGGATCCAGCCTCCGCGGTTCCAGAGAAGAGCTGCAACTGTCGGGGCGAGCAGCAGGGCGATACCGCAGTACCAGCTGTGGGTAGGCAGGCAGTTGTAGGTGTATGCAAAGTTCCAGATGTCATAGATTACGATGTAGACCCATGTCATGTCGGCCCAGATCATATCTTTCTTGTCCTTGGATGCATATACATTCCACCATGCTGTCATACAGAAGATGTTCAGAAGACCGGCAGTACCGTTCATAACGTTGTGCCAGCCGCCGAACTGCCATACACCTTCTGAAGTGAGCCACCACTTGTTCCAGCCGTAGATAGCACTCTCGAAGTCAGAGGCGCAAGCAATGAGGATGTTGATGGCCACGATGATGAACGGGAAGGGTTTGAACCAGTGCTTTGCACCGATGCCCCATTTGTATTTGATCATCATGAAACCGATACACCCGGCTGTCGCAGCATATAGCTTGGCATAGTGGAACCAGCCCTGCATGTAAACATGCGTCTGGTTGTTGAGCGCCCACTGTGCACCGTTGCGTACGCCGACGGCGATAGCGATGAAGTATACGGTGAGTGCCAGCGGCACGACCAGGAACGAAATGATGCCGCCCAGTTTGGTGCGGCGTGCAAATTCATTGAGGAGGATGAGGCCCAGCAGGACCACGATCAGCATTCCCCATTGAGCCAGGGCATTTGCCCCATAAACTTGAAAAAACATAGGATAGAATTTAGGTTATAATATGGATAATTAGATTGTTGCAATCTTGCTGCGGCGTTCCTTCAGCAGGGCGTACACAACCCACACTGCTGTTATCACAACCGCCATCGGCAGGCCTACGGTGAGCATCTCGCGCAGCATCACCGCTCCCCCGCCTTCCTGCGCAAGGGCTGTGAAGAAAGGGAACTGCCATGTCAACTCTCCATTGATTATGTGATCTACGATAAGCATTATGGTTCCACCCCAGAGCATTAGTTCGAGGGATGCCAGGTTACGGCCGACGAAACCATCCTTGCGGTTTCCTTTTTTGAGGGCGCTGACGGCTATCGCTTCGACCATCGGTACAATAAAACAAGCCATAGTAATAATGTGTTTATGTTACTTCAATTTCTTTAATATCCACTTCACTTCCCCGCAGCAGCCAGGTCTGTGTGCTGCCGCAGTGAGGGCAGGTTTTGCCATGCTCAACTGTCGCGTATTCTTTTCCGCAGCCGTCGCAGTGTGTCACCGCCGGGATTACGTTGCAGCGCAGCTCGCAGCCCCGCAGCAGATCTTCCTTGTCGGCGGCCCAGCGCCAGCAGTCAGTCAGGTACTCCGGCACTACTGTAGATACCTCGCCGATGTCCATCACCACAGCGGACACGTGCTCCACGTTGTTGTTCTGCGCCACTTCCTTGACGTCGCGGATTATATAGAATACGATGCCCAGTTCGTGCATATTACACTTTATAGATTCTTCGCTACGCTCAGAATGACACAGCGTTTTGCTCAGAATGTCAATATGCGTCCGCGTGTCATCCTGAGGAGCGCAGAGACGAAGAATCTATTTCTTTTTAAATATAATCTTACCTGTTCTCTGTATCATATACGGCAGTATGCCGCTGAATTTGTCTTCAGAGGTGCGCATGACGCTGGCTTCAGGGTGTTCGCGGTAGAGATGGATGGCATCGAAGCCGCACTTCGTGGTGCAGATGCCGCAGCCGATGCAGCGGTTCTCGTCAACGACTGATGCACCGCAGCTAAGGCAGCGTGCCGTCTCCTTGCGCACCTGCTCCTCCGTCAAAGTGCCGTGATACTCCTCGAAAGCATTCTTCACAGGCACTACTCCCGGCTCCTGACGCGAACCGTTGTCATACTGCTCCACTAGGATATCGCCCTTGTTCAGTTCGATGAAATCCCTGCGGTTGCGGCCGATAGTCATGTGGCCGTGCTGCACGAATCGGTGCAGGCTCTCGGCGGCCTCCTTGCCGGCAGCAATGGCGTCGATAGCGAACTTAGGGCCGGTGAAAACGTCGCCACCTACAAAGATGTCTTCCTCAGCAGTCTGGTAGGTAAGCTTGTCGGCCACTGGATAAACGCCTCGGAAGAATTCTACCTTCGTGTCTTTCAGCAGATCCTTCAGCTCCACAGTCTGGCCAATGGCGAAGATCACCATGTCAGCATCTAGGCTTATAAGCTCGTTCTCATCATATTCCGGAGCGAACTTATGCTCCTCATTGAAGACAGACGTGCATCTCTTGAAGACAATGCCTGTAACGGCGCTGTCACCCAGAACCTCCTTCGGTCCCCAGCCGGGATTGATGACAACCCCGTCCTCGCGGGCCTCGGCACGCTCCTCCAGACTGGCCGGCATGATGTCCTCAGTCTCCAGAGAAAGCATCGTCACCTGCGATGCTCCACTGCGCTTGGCCACGCGGGCTGCATCGATAGCCACGTTGCCGCCACCGACAACCACCACCTTCCCTTCTACCTTCACCTTGCCGCAGTTGGCGTCGTGCAGGAAGTCAATGGCTGTGGTCGTGCCCTTTATGGTTTCGCCAGGGATGCCGGGCAGACGTCCGCCCTGACAGCCGATGGCTACATAGAAGCCCTTGTAGCCTTCTTGCCTCAGGCCTTGGATGGTAACATCCTTGCCCACTTCCACACCGGTGCGGATATCCACGCCTATCTCACGCATTATATCTATTTCAGCCTTTATAACGGCCTTGTCAAGCTTGTATGAAGGGATGCCGTAGCGCAGCATGCCGCCCGGCTCTTCGTTCTTCTCGAACACCGTAGGCTTGTAGCCCATCGTGGCCAGGTAGTATGCGCAGCTCAGGCCGGCCGGACCGCCGCCGATAATTGCAATCTTCTCCTCCCAGCGGTCCTGTACGTTTGAACAGATGTTAACCTCCGGGATGAAACGGGTTTCAGCATTGAGATCCTGCTCAGCTATGAACTTCTTCACAGCGTCGATTGCAATCGGCTGGTCAATAGTGCCCCTTGTGCAGGCATCCTCGCAGCGACGGTTGCATACGCGGCCACAGACTGCAGGGAAAGGATTCTCACGCTTGATGAGTTCCAGAGCCTCGGTATATTTGCCTTCAGCAGCCTTTTTAAGATAGCCCTGGACGGCGATGTGGGCCGGACAGGCAGTTTTGCAAGGAGCCGTACCGGTCGGGTAGCA
>JAFZVU010000031.1 GCA_017617655.1 Bacteroidales bacterium | reverse complement strand
GCCGTTGTTCAGAACTGGCAGGGGAGTGGCTCCGAGGCCTTCCGCCATCAGCAGATACTCATAGAAGCCGATGTACTGCGAGGTCCAGTAGCCCCAGTGGTTGCGGAAGCCGAGGCGTTCCTCGCGCGGGCCGATGGAGTTTTTCCAGAATACCTGGCCGAAGTAGTTCGTGCCTTCTGATGCACATCCGCCGGGGAAACGCATGAAGGTAGGGTGGAGGGCTTCCAGAGCCTCCAGCAGATCTTTGCGGAACGGGCCGTACTTGCCGCCCTTCCAGAGCTGCGAAGCTTCCGGCACGAGGGTGACGAAGTCCAGCCAGAAGGTGCCGGGCGCATCAGCCACGATGGCCAGACGGCTGTCTGCCGAGCGCTCTGCCCTGAGCTGGGCCTGGAACTGCTTCCAGTCGCCGGTCAGGCCCGAGAAGCGCACTACGTTTGAATTGACGTTGCCCTGGGCGTCTTCCAGATAGACTGAGATGTTGCCATGGTAGTTCGCGCCCTGAAGGTAGAGGCCGAGGTCGTAGCTTACACCCTGCACTGCCGGGATGGAAGGAGTCTGGGTGTTGTTGGAATAATAGGCTCCAGGGCCGCGCTTGTATTCGGCTATGCCGAATCCGTTAGCTGCGATGCCGTAGCCTTCGCCGGGATCCTCTATGTCGAAGCGGACTGAGTACTGCTCGTAGCGCAGTGCGTCGTCATATTTGTCGTTCGGGTCGAAATCGTACCAGCGCTGCAGGTTCTTCACCAGCGGCTTGTCGTCCACCGTGCGGGCCTGTCCCTTCGCACCTTCCTTGCTGATTACGGTCCATCCGAAGAAGACTGTGTCACATGATGAGAATTCGTTTGCATTGGGGGCATCCGGTACGTTGTATGCCTGGAACGAGTTGTTCTGGATCAGCTGCGCGCTGATGCCTCCGTCCACGCTCTGGTTGATGTCTTCGAAGAAGATGCCGGCGAGGGTGGGGCTGATGTTGATGCCGAGTTTCTTCGGACTGAGGGTGATGGTGCGCTTCTCAGGCTTCTTGAAACCCTGGAGCTCCAGCATCTTGTCGGCCATGCGGTATCCCATAAGGCGCATGCCTTCGGTGCTGAAGTGGAACTGGTCGCCGGTGCTCTCGCAGCCGAGGGCTGAGATTACATAGCCGTTTGGCATCACTTCCGGCAGATGGGACAGCACCACGTCGTTGAAAGCGGCGCATACACCGTCCTGCTCAGCATATTTCAACTCTCCGGCCAGCAGCGGAATCTTGGCGGGATCAAGCCCCAGCTCGGCGCAGAGGTCGTCGTGAATCTTCTTCACGCGGCCGCACCAGGTGCTGTCGTCCGGATTGGACTCTCCCTGATGGAGCAGCATACCCTTGATGACGCCGTATTTCTGGGCTTCGCGGGCCGTCTCGAGCAGACGCTGGTAGGGGCTCATGCCGTATTCCTTAGCCATGCCGATCAGCCAGCTGCGAGAAGGGTCGGCAGCTTCCATGGCCAGATAATCTTCGCAGGCGTCCTTGTCCCAGAGCTCCAGCTTCGCGCCGGCGACAGACACGTTGATTACGCCGACTTTGTACTGCTGGGGCAGCACTTCAATCATCTTGCGGCCGAAGAAATCGACCGGACCCATGTTGTTGGTCTCACGGCAGATCGGCGGTACGGCAGTGTACCAGTGATTGCGTACTCGATCATAGCGGGGCATATCCACAGCTGCCATGAACTGGAAACGAGGGTCGTTGAAATCCATGTCCTGCTCGGCAGGACGGGCGCCGGCCTCCATGTTGGACTGGCCGAAGCAGAGATAGATGAAGAAATTGGGGTCAGGCGTCTGTGCCTGTGCGTGCAGGCTCACGAAGAGAAGAGCGAGCAGAGGGAGGATCCTTTTGAACATAATCCGGTAAAGTTTATCGTTGTTTCTGACAAATTTAGTCATTGTATATGTAAATGTGTAATTTTGCCTCATCGTTTGAAAAGAAAAATAACACCATGTACGACGTCAAGCTTATCTCCGATACTGCCGCCGACGGCATCCGCAAGACTTCCTTCCAAACCTGCGACTTTGTATGCTCCACCCAGATCGACATAGAGACCGAGGGTGACATAATCCGCAGCGTGCGCTACACCGGCGGCTGCAACGGCAACACCCAGGGAGTGTCTAAGCTCTGCGCCGGCCGCCCCGTGGCCGAAGTCATAGCTCTGCTCGACGGCATCGACTGCAATGGCCGCGGCACCAGCTGCCCCGACCAGCTCGCAAGGGCGCTTAAAAAACTGTAAGATGAAGAGATTCTTTGTTTCTGCTGTCCTTCTCGTGCTGGCGCTTGCAGCCTGCCAGAAGGTGGATCCTGTTTCTCCGGTCGATCCGCTTCCTTTCCCGTATGATACCAACAAGGACCTTTCTGTCCAGCCAGGGGATGATTTCTACCAGTACTGCAACGGAGCGTGGCTTGCAAGGACGCCTGTTCCGGCTACCGGCACCACTGGTGGAATGTACGACTTGTTCCCGGTAAAAGATGAGAGGGTGGACAGGCTCGTCGAGGGAGATCCTTCTCTGAAACGATTCTTCCAGCTGAAGGATGAGATGTACGACCATGTAGAGGCTTCCCAAGCCTATATGGCAGGTTTAGCAGCCAAGTTTCCCGTCCCCTCCAGCCGAGAGGAATTATTCCGCACCTTGGGAAAGATGATAACTGAAGGCATGCCTGTCATCGGGCTGACATTAACTCTTGACTACAAAGAAGGCAAACTTATCGGCCTGGTCAGCGTTTCCGGATCTACCTATCAGTATACTTTTTCTGAGATCAGTCCGTCAATACAGACTGAACTGGGATGGATTGTCGAAGGAATGGGGATGAACCCTCAGGATTTGTATTACAACGATCGGACGGTATATCTTATGAACATACTCACAAATGTACCGCCCGAAGAATATGCAGAACTGATGCGGGTTGGCTTTTCAAATCTCTATCCCTATGTAAGCGAACAAGGTCTGGCTTTATATAATATGTACCACAATCCATCATGGACGAAAGACATAGCAGCGGCGTGGGGAAGTTCTCTGGTCGGTTATGAGCTTTCATATCGATTTGCCGCCAAGTATGTTTCACCCGAACTGAAGCAGGACTATCTGGATAAGGTCGAACGTCTGCGAGATGCTTTCCGCGCACGCATCCTGACTCTCGACTGGATGAGCGAGACCACGCGCAGCAACGCTCTGGAAAAGCTTGATAAAATGGTGGCTTGTGTCGGCTACCCTGATGCATGGTACGAGGAATACATGCCGGACCTCACCAGTTGCGAAACTTTTGTTGAGGCGGCGCACATACTGAAATGCAGTAATTTCCGTCTTTTCAAGCATCTTATAGGTACTGACGATTTGTTCAGCAGCCTTCTCACTGATGTAGAAAGCGGCTTGAACAACGAACCATTGGTGACAGACCTTACTCTCGTGAACTGCTTTTACAAGCGCGAATATAACGCTATAGTGATCATGCCTGCGTTTATGCTCCCGCCGGCTATAAACAAGGATGTCACGGAGGCTCACGAATATGCCTTTCTTTCTGTTGCAGCGCATGAAATTACCCACGGCTTTGACAGCGAGGGTTCCAAATATGATGCGACCGGCCGTTTCCGCAACTGGTGGACAGTCGCCGATCAGATGGCCTTCATAGAGCGTCAGGAACAACTGATATCTTGCTACAATCTTCTTGAGTACGATCCATCAGGGGCTCCCGGCATGTATACTGACGGTCGAAGGACTCTGACCGAGAACATAGCCGACCTGGGCGGTTTTCTCATCGCTCGCGACGCCTATATAGCCCGCCTCCAGGAGCAGGGATATAACGGCGAAAACTATAAGGCTCAGCTCAAGAAATTCTATGAGTCTTACGCCGACCTCTACTGCGTACAATACAGCAAAGAGAAATTAGAAGCGATCCTTACATCAGATATCCACTCTCTCGCACGCCTGCGTGTCAACGGTATCGTGATGAACACCGATATGTGGTACGACCTCTACGACGTCAACCGCGACAACCTCCTCTACCTCCCTCCGGAAAAAAGGACGTATATCTGGTAGTCCTGATTGCCGCTCGTCGGTGTGCATGTAAAACTTGGCTTACCAACTGTGCAATTAAGAATCTTTGATGCAACAGTTAGAAGGACATTACGGATACAGTCGGATTCTGAAAGCCATGTGGCCCATGATGCTGATGTTGATGGTAACATCGGTCTACAGCATTGTGGACGGGTGGTTCATTTCCAATTATGCAGGCAGCACTGCGTTTGCGGCGATGAACATCATCTGGCCGGCTGTCGCCATAGTATCTGCTCTGGGACTGATGGTTGGCGCAGGAGGCAGCGCGTTGGTATCCAAGACTTTCGGCGAGGGTAAACCAGAACGCGCGAACCGCATCTTCACGATGCTGATGCGTCTGACACTGATTGTCGGTGTTTCTATTTCCCTTTTGTTTTTTGTATTCATGCGGCCGGTTACAATAGCTCTTGGAGCGGAAGGCGAGATGGTTCAGCATGCCGTGACATACGGACGTATCCTTGCAGTGGCATTGACGTTTTTCATGCTTCAGATGGCTTTCCAGCCTTTTTTCATGGTAGCTGGCAAGCCGAGATTGGGCACCATGACCAGCATTGCCTGCGGTCTTACGAATATCTTTCTGGACTGGTTGTTCGTCGCCGTTTTAAAGTGGGGCCTCATCGGGGCGGCTGTGGCTACGGCAGCATCCTTCGTTGTTGCATCGGCAATCCCGTATTTCTACCTTATTTCTCGTCGGAACGATACCATCCTGCAGTTCATCCACGGCAGCGCCATTGACTGGCCGGCGGTGCGCCAGTCCTGTCTCAACGGGCTTTCCGAGTTCGTCGGCAATATCTCCTTCAATGTCATCGCAATCTGCTACAACTTGCAGCTGATGAAGTACATCGGAGAGAACGGAGTGTCGGCTTACGGTATCCTCATGTACGTAGGATTCATATTCGGCTCGGTGTTCATCGGCTACAACATGGGTATCTCGCAGGTCATATCGTTCAATTACGGCTCCGGCAACAAGGCGGAGCTGCGCAGCCTGCTGGGCAAGAGCCTGGTGCTTATCGCCATCTGCAGTGTGGTGATAACGCTTGCGGTCCAGGTTTTCGCTCCCGGCCTGTCGCGGCTCTTCGTCGGTTATGACGAGGAGTTGTGCGGCCTGACCGAACATGCGATGCACATCTACATGAATTCTTTCCTGATCTGTGGCTTCAATATGTTTGCCTCGGCATGGTTTACCGCGCTTAATAACGGTCCGGTATCGGCTGTGGCAGCTTTCACCAGGACACTTGTCTTTGAACTGGGCTGTGTCTTCGTGCTGCCGCTCATCCTCGGCATCGACGGCATCTGGATGGCCGTCAATGTCGCCGAAATCCTGGCACTGATTCTCTCCGCGGCCCTCATCCTCGGATTCCGGCGGCGTTACGGCTATTGAACAGGCCCCGCAAACCGCCCTTTCGCAGGCCAGAGGGGAGATGAGACCAATTTCGTCCACAAAACACCCCTATTTTGTGGACGGACGGGCGAAGGAGCCGGGAATAATCGTAACTTTGATACCGCTATGAAGACTATGACTTTATCCAACGGTTTCTCCATTCCCGTGCCGGGATTCGGGACCTACAAGACTCCCGACGGGGAGGTCTGCGTAAATGCTGTCCGCGAAGCGATTGCAGCGGGCTACATACATATCGATACTGCGGCCCTGTATGGCAACGAATGTTCTGTCGGCGAGGGTGTGCGCCAGAGCGGTAAGCCGCGAGAAGAACTGTTCATCACCAGCAAGGTATGGAACACGGAGCGCGGCTATGACAAGACTCTCCGTGCCTGTGAAAAATCTCTGAAGGACCTGGGAATGGATTATCTCGACCTGTACCTGATTCATTGGCCGGCTAACAGGCAACAGTTCGGGGACAAGGCAGACTCCATCAATGTGGACACATGGCGCGCGATGGAAAGGCTCGCCGACGAAGGAGTGGTCCGTTCCATCGGGCTCAGCAACTTCTATTCTTCCCACATGGCTCCTGTCCTCGCATCAGCCAATATCGCTCCGACCGTGGACCAGATTGAGTTCCATCCCGGGCTGCTGCAGCAAGACACGGTTGAAACATGCCAGGCGGAAGGCATCCTTGTCGAAGCATGGAGTCCGCTGGGCAGAGGCAGACTGCTGGATAATCCCGTAATCGTCGATATTGCCGAGCGGCACGGAAAATCTGCAGCACAGGTCACCCTCCGCTGGGTAATCCAGATGGGGGTCCTGCCTCTGGTCAAGTCTGTCCATGAAGAAAGGATCCGTGAGAACTTAGACCTGTTCTCTTTCGCCCTTGACGACGACGAGATGGCCCGGATGTCCGCCCTTCCCGAAGCCCGCTTCGGCTCCCATCCGGATACGGTAGCGTTCTAAAGAGCGCTATTCCGGATGCTCCGGGCTGGACAAGCAACAATAATTAGGTTTTTCGCGTGCGCGTGCGTAACTTTGACAGAACACAACGAAAGATTCACACGCTTATGAACGCAAAAACCATCGGAGCTGTCATTGTCTCCATCCTCACCGTAGCCGCCTGCACAGGCAAAGACGTCGAAGTCGGACCTTACACCGTTTCGACAATTGAAAAGAACGTCTATCACATCCAGGACTATAACAGTTCCAATCCCGCCGGCGAATCTTTCGACGCGGCCGGGGAAAAGACCCATTTCAACAACTGCTCCGACATTTATCTCGTAGTCGGCAGCAATCAGGCTCTGCTCATCGACCTTTCGAACCGCATCGACTGGGCTGACAACGCCGACGAGTCGCTGCGCGCCATAGTTGCAGAGCGCACTGCGGGCAAACCCCTGACCATAACCTTCACTCACAACCACGGCGACCACACCGGCATGCTCCCCGCCTACCTGGAGGACCCTGCCGTAAGCTTTGCCCTGCCTCAGACTGATTTCGCGCGCCTTGCCACCCGATTCCCCGAGGCTCAGCGCCGCTTCTACCGCGAAGGTGAGGTCTTCGACCTCGGCGACATGCAGGTTGAGGCCATAGCAGTGCCCGGCCACACCGCTGGTTCTATGGTCTTCGCACTGAAAGGCCATGACATCCTCTTCACCGGCGACGCCGTCGGCAGCGGCCACGGAGTGTGGATCTTCAATGAAGAAGGCTTCAACAACTATGTTTCGGCCGTGCCGCATCTGATAGAATGGATTGAAAATCCCGACAACGGGGTGAACCAGGACCGTCTGCGCATCTACGGCGGCCACTACTGGCAGAAAGACTGGCTCAACATGCGCAAAGGCAAGGAGCTCAGCATGCAGTATCTGCGCGACATGAAAGCTCTGGTCGACGAGATTGAGAGCGGCACCGCTGCCACCGAGCCTTCGAATCTCGGCCGTCCGGGCCTCGAGACTTACTTCCGCCACGGCGACGCCATAGTCACCTGGAGCGCCGACCAGGCTGAAGCATATCGCAACCGCTATCCCGAGAAGTTCGTATACCGCGACGGCGATATAGTTTTTCGCCAGATTGACGAACACACCTGGGAGGGCAACGGCCATCTTGTCTACAATGAATCTGTTTATATCGTAGAAGGCGACGACCGCGCGCTGGTGATTGACGCCGGTTCCCGCATGCCCCACCTCGACAAGGCTGTAGCCGCCATCACAGACAAGCCCGTAACGCTGGCGCTGACCCACGGTCACGGCGACCATGTCGGCGGTGCTATCTGCTTCCCGGAGGTATACATCCATCCTGCTGACACTTCTTTGATAGGCGGTGCAAGAGGAAGATACAACGGTGAGATAAAGTTCCTTAACGACGGCGACGTCATCGACCTTGGTGGCCGTCAGATCGAGGTGCTCTACACTCCCGGCCACACCTCAGGTTCAGTCACCTTCTTCGACAAGGCCAGACATTACGGCTTCAGCGGCGACGCCTTCGGCTCAACCAACCTGCTGCTCTTCGCGGGTCCTTTCAGCACCCTGATAAACACTACCGCCCGCACTGCGGAATACATGGAGCGGAACGGCATTACCAAGCTCTACCCCGGCCACTACAGCGGTGACAATCCAGAGACGCTGCAGCGCGTCCTCGATGAGATGAAAATGTCGCAGGAAGTCCTTGCCGGCCGCCGCAAAGGCATGCCCAATACATCCAACGGCCTCAACCGCTACATTGAAGACTACGGCGTAACCATCCGCTACAGCGATCCCGAAGCGCTGAGGTAGTACGGGTGATGCTGTCGGCAGGCATTCAGCTTCCCTCTGACGGCTCGCCTTGTCTAGTGAGGAAAACCCTTTCGCCTCCGCCAACTCATACTTTGGGATAGGTCCCATGGAATGTGGCAGACCTACACCGCTGGAAGTGTCTGGAAGGCCGATTCGCGGGATAAGTCCCGGTCATTTCAAAGGACCTACCCCAAGAGCACCCGGGACCTACCCCGCAGAGAACCCCTCCGGACCGCGAAAGGCCGGTTTCCGGGGCCAGATGCATGCCCGAAGCCTGTCCGGCCCGCGAAAGGCCGGTTCCCGGGGCCAGATGCATGCCTGAAGCCTGTCTGGCCCGTGAAAGGCGGGTTTCCGGGGCCGAATGCATGCCTGAAGCCTGTCTGGCCCTCCCGGGGCCAGAAGGGTCCGGGCTACTTCCATTCGAAGTTTTCTTTTCCGGCGCCGGCTTCAAAGTGGTATTTGACGATGCCCAGGTCGATGTTGGTATAGCCGGCCAGGGAGAACAGGGCTCTTGCTTCTACTTTGCCATCATGGCGGAGAATGAATTTGAATTTCTGCTGGTTGATGGCGGTGGGAGCGAGCAGGGCGGCTTCCATGCCGGCCAGGAACCAATCCGGAAGGGGACCATCGGCCTCATAGAACTGCTCCATCGGTTTTATAGGGTGCTGGACGCCCTGGCCAACGCCGTAGCCGAGGGCAATCACGCAGTGGACAATGTCTCCATTGCGCAGAGTGTAGGTGCCGGGAATCTTCTTGTAGGTCAGCCCGACCCAGCAGGTGTTCAGACCCAGAGTCTGGGCGAGAAGCACCATCTTTTCACCGTAATAGCCAATTCTCTCTTCGTTCTCATCTCCTTTCGGCCCGGCCATTACGAAATAGTCGGTCACGCCCGAAAAGGCGCCGTACTTCCACATGCCGGAAGAGAAACACTTGGGCTCATTCAGCACCAGCTGGAGATTCAGTCCGCTCTCTGCGTTAATACTGTCAATCTCTGTGCGCAGGGCGGACACCTTCTCTATTTCAATTGGCTGTCCGGTATACTTTCTCACCGAATGCCGAGCTTTGATTGCTTCTTTGATCGTCATTGATTTCAGGACTCCTAAATGTATAATGCTACTAATATACGATAATGTGTATAATTCTTTTTAACTTTAGCGGCCGGAATTGATGCTATTTCAAGTATTATTAAATATTTATCAATGAAAAAGTTTACAATCTTCGCTCTCATCGCATGCGTAGCATTGACGAGTGCATGCGGTCCCAAGGACCCGGGTCTGAAGGACGCTTACAAGAACTATTTCAAGATCGGTGTCGCCGTTACCGAGCGTAACGTGACTGACTCCCTCCAGGCAGCCCTCATCCTCAAGGAATTCAACAGCATCACTGCTGAGAACTGCATGAAGCCCGGTGAGATCCATCCCCAGGCCGGTGTGTGGAACTTCGAGAAGGCTGACATCATCGCCAACTTCTGCCGTGAGCACGGCATCAAGATGCGTGGTCACAACCTTGTATGGCACAGCCAGTTCGCAACCTGGATGTTTACGAAACATGACAAGAACGGCAACCCTGTCGTAGAGCTTGACGAGAAAGGTGATACCGTATGGGTAGAAAGGCCTTCATTCGGACGTTTCCCCGGCTTCGGCGGCGGCAACCCTCCTGCTGGATTCCCCGGCTTCGGCGGCCAGCGCCCTGGTGGCCAGCGTCCCGGCGCTCCTGCAATGCAGACTACCAAGACTCCCAAGTATGTAGCAGCAAGCAAGGAAGAGTTCTACGATTCACTCAAAGTTCATATCAACACCGTGGTCAACCGTTACAAAGACGTCATCTACTGCTGGGACGTAGTAAACGAGGCTATGAGCGATGCCAACAACCCGGATGCTCCTTACGAGGATTCATTCCGCAAGTCACAGGCTTATCAGCTCTGCGGCGACGAGTTCATCAAGAACGCTTTCATCTGGGCACACGAGGCTGATCCCAACGCCGGCCTGTTCTACAATGACTACAGCGCATGGACTCCTGCAAAGAGGACCTACATCTACAATATGGTAAAGAAACTCCAGGCTGAAGGCGCGCCTATCACCGGCATCGGCATGCAGGGCCACTACAACATCTTCGACAACCCGACCCTCGAGGATTTCGAGACCGCAATCAACATGTATCTCGAACTTGTCGACGACATCCAGATCACTGAGTTCGACATCCGCATCAACGAAGAGGCTGGCGGCGGACTCCAGTTCAGCCGTGGCGAAGGCCAGGTTTATACCGAAGAAATCCAGAAACAGCAGGAGAAGAAATACGCAGACCTCTTCGAGATCATGCGCAAGTACAAGAAGAACATCTCATGCGTGACCTTCTGGAATCTCAGCGACCGCGATTCATGGCTCGGCGCCAACAACTATCCGCTCCTTTTCGACAGCGAGTATCAGCGCAAGCCTGTATACTATACCGTCCGCGACTTCAAGAAGAATAAGTAATGAAGAGGCTGACAATCGCCGTAGCGGTTTCGCTACTTATGTCTTTGGCTGCTTATGCCCAGCAGTCGAACGTAAACCTCAGCTATAACCCCCAGAAAGACACCGAGGGTTTGATCCCCTTCAGCGCGAATCTGAATTCGCCGCAGGTGAATGACGACCATACTGTAATTTTCCGGCTCAGAGCCCCGAAAGCTGAGTCTGTCGCCCTCTCCGGCGCGATGACCACTGTAATGGGAGTCAGGGGTAACATACCTTTCACCAAAGGTGAAGACGGCATCTGGACCCTCACCATCGGCCCTCTTCCGGTCGATATGTACCAGTACAATCTCGTTGTCGACGGAGTCAGCATGGCGGATCCCAACAATACATACGCCGCCTTTACGGCAATGCCTCCTTACAGCGAGCTCATCGTCCACGGTGACGGACCGTCATGGTGGGACGCGAAGGATGTGCCTCACGGAGCCATCACCCGTCATATCTACTACAGCCCCGTTACCAAAGGTGAACGTGAAATCTATGTATATACTCCTCCTCAGTATGACCCTCAGAAGGAATATCCCGTCCTCTATCTCATGGGCGGAAGCGGTGAGCTCCCGTCAAACTGGATGTATGACGGACGCGTGAACTTCATCATGGACAATCTTCTGGCAGAAGGGAAAGCAGAGCCGATGCTGATCGCACTTGTGAACAATCAGGTCATTCACCGCAATCATCCTCAGCACGCCGAGCTGACTTTCGATATTATGGAGCGTGAGTATCGCGAGGCCGTCATCCCCTTTGTCGACAGTCACTACAAGACCATCGCAAATCCTCACGGCCGTGCCATTTCAGGCCTGTCGATGGGTGGACGTCACACCATATTCGTAGGTCTGAAGTCTCTTGATCTCTTTGCAAACTTCGGTGTCCTCAGCGCAGGCGACAACACTCCTGAGCAGACTCTGGCAGAATTCCTCAATGACCCCAAGGCCAATGACAAGGTTGACTATCTGTTCATCGGACAGGGAGGTGCAGAAGAGAAGGGCATGTTCAATGCACGTGTCAAAGCCTTCAGGGATGCTCTCGACAAGCACGGAATCAATTACGAGTACTTCTGTATAGGTGAAACCGGTCACGACTGGTCGACCTGGAGACATCTCCTCTATTACGGATTCCTTCCGAATCTCTGGAAGAAATAAAAAGAAAAGCCGTCCTTCGGGACGGCTTTTTTGATATAACCAACAATCAGGCGATTCTGAATTAGTATTCTTCCTCGTTAAAAAAGAAATCGTCTTTGGTGGGATAATCGGGCCAGATGTCTTCGATGGAGTCATATACTTCACCGTCGTCTTCGAGGTCTGAAAGATTCTCAATTACTTCAAGAGGAGCTCCTGAGCGAGTGGCGTAATCAATCAATTCGTCTTTGGTTGCGGGCCAAGGTGCGTCTTCAAGTTTTGAAGCAAGTTCAAGTGTCCAATACATTTCTTATGGGATTTTAATTGTTGTGTTTTTCAAAAGGGCTGCAAAAGTATAAGAAAATATATTACTCGCAAAAAATTTTTTAAAAAACTTAAGGGAGCCATTTGTCTTCTTCCTCCCCGCTTGTCACACAGAGGAATCTGGCGAGGACGAAAAGGTAGTCAGAGAGCCTGTTGAGGTATATCTGGGCCTGGCGGTCGACGTCCCTCAGCTCGCCGATGGAGATGACGCTCCGCTCGCAGCGGCGGCAAACTGTGCGGGCTACGTGACACTCCGCGGCCTCGAACGGACCGGCGGGAAGCAGGAAAGTTTTCTGAGGAGGAAGTTCGGCGGTCATCCTGTCGATCTCGCTTTCCAGGAAGGTGACTTCGGCGTCGTCGAGAGCCTTGAGTTTGGGACAGAACTTCTCGGTGGCCAGGTGGGCGGAGACGTTCATCAGGTTGACCTGGATGCGGCGCAGGGGAATGTCGGCGGAAACCTTGCTGCGCAGCAAGCCAAGATGGCTTATGAGTTCGTCGATGTCGCCGTATGCCATCACTCTGGCGCTGGCTTTGCTGACCCTCGTGCCGTCCGCGAGGCTGGTCGTCCCCTTGTCTCCGGTTTTAGTGTAGATACCCATTATTCATTGATTTGTCTAAATGCTAAAATAACGATTTGTTCAGACATTTGAAATATAATTCGTAATATTGCATTACTATGGCTTACAAGAAAATCGAAGAATACGACTCGCAGGTTACCGAGGAACTCGAAAAGCATTATGCCGAGATACTCCGTCTGCTTGGTGAAGACCCCGGCCGCGAGGGTTTGCTGAAGACCCCCGGCAGAGTGGCGCGTTCGATGCAGTTCCTTACGAAGGGCTACGATGAAGACCCTGCCGAAATCCTCCGCTCGGCTCTTTTCAAGGAAGAGTACAAGCAGATGGTGGTGGTGAAGGACATCGAGCTGTACTCGATATGCGAGCATCACATGCTTCCGTTCTACGGCAAGTGCCATGTGGCATATATCCCCAACGGCTACATCACCGGCCTGAGCAAGGTGGCCCGCGTAGTCGAGACTTTCGCCCGCAGGCTGCAGGTGCAGGAGCGTCTGACCGTCCAGATCAGGGACTGCATACAGCAGACGCTGAACCCGCTGGGAGTGGCTGTCGTGATAGAAGCTGCCCACATGTGCATGCAGATCCGCGGAGTCCAGAAGCAGCATTCTGTGACTACCACATCTGCTTTTACGGGCATTTTTCTGAAATCCGAAAAGACCAGGGCGGAATTTCTGACCCTTATAGGCAAATAGTTATGAACATCATCATTGCAGGAGCCGGAGATGTGGGCTGCCATCTGGCGAAGATGCTGGCAAGCGAGAACCACAACCTGACGATAATCGACAGCGACTCAGACCGTCTGACCACGATCAGCGACGAGGCCGACGTGGTGACTGTCCTGGGTAATCCTACCTCGATAGAAACCCTCGAGAGGGCTGGCGCAAGGACCGCCGACCTTTTCGTTTCAGTATTCCCTGACTCCGACCAGTATGTGAACATAGTAGCTGCGCTGCTGGCCAAGCAGATGGGCACGGCGAAAGTCACCGCCCGCATCAACAACGCAGAGTATCTCAGCCATGAGAACAAGCTTCTCTTCACAGAACTCGGCATCGACCTGCTGTTCTATCCCGAAAGGATTGCGGCTCAGGAGATCCTGGAGCTCATCAAACAGGCCGAGACCTCTGAGTTTGCCGAGTTCGCGCACGGCAAGTTGCAGCTCATCGTCTTCAGGCTGGAAGAGTACGCCCCCCTTATCGACAAGACCATCCTGGAATACGTTACCGACAAGGATTATCCTCCTTTCAGGATCGTGGCGGTTTCCAGGGGCGACCAGACACTGATCCCCAACGGCGAGACCCGCTTCCGCCTACACGACCAGGTGTTTGTGGTCACCAAGAAAGAAAATGTCGACCTTGCCCGCGGCATCGCAGGTAAAGTTGATTTCCGCATCAAGCGCCTCGCTATCATGGGAGGCGGCCGCATCGCCGAGATGGTGGCCGAAAAAGCCGAGAAATTCACCGACGAGGTGATGATAATCGAGAGCGACAAGAACCGCTGCAAAGAGCTGTCCGCCAAGTTGAACAAGACCCTCGTCATCCATAACAGCACCCGCACTGGCGATTTCTTCAGCGACGAGAACATACAGGACTACGACGCATTCCTTGCCGTCACTCCGAATTCGGAGGCGAACATCCTTGCCTGCGCTTCCGCTAAGAGGCTGGGTGTCATGAAGACCATAGCAGAGGTCGAAAACCTCGAATATATCAGACTGGCGGAGGAGATGGGAGTGGATGCCGTGGTCAACAAGAAACTCATTACCGCGGGGCGCATATTCCGCTTCACGCTAAGCAACAAGGTCCGCACTATCAAGTGCCTTTCCGGCTCTAACGCCGAAATCCTCGAGTATCTTGCCAACCCCGGCAGCCCCATAACGAAGAAACCTCTCAAGGACGTGGGCTTTCCCGAAGGTGCAATTATCGGCGGCATAATCCGCGGCAGCGAATCGATGATCGCAGTCGGCTCGACTCAGATAAACGCCTACGACAGGGTGGCTGTATTTGCACTGCCTTCAGCCCTCAAGGATGTCGACAGGTTCTTCCTGTAAATGGGAAAGTATCTTTTTCTAACTTTTTTTTTTGTTTCATTTACTAATAATACCTAAATTTGAGGCGGTATGCGTTCCCGTCTCATAATAAGTGCATTGTCTGTTGCTCTTTGCCTTTCGGCAGGAACGATGAAGTCTTTAGCTGCATCGTCTACTGATGAGGTTTCGTTCCGTTATCGTATCAGCAGCGTGGATATGGATACGAAGCTGAACCCAAATGGTGAGAACCTGGCTAAACTGGACGATTTGCTGAGCAAAGAGAAAATAAGTTCAGTACAGCGGATTGAACTTAGAGCTTCATCTTCTCCAGAAGGACCTTACTTTCTTAATGAAAGGTATGCACACGAACGTGCCGAACACTTGATGCAATTGCTCTCTCAGCGATATCCTTCCCTTCCCGCTTCAGTATGGCAGGTAGAAGAAGTAGCTGAAGACTGGAATGGCGTTGCCGACTATTTGCGCAGGTCGACAGAGGCATACAAGAACGAAGCACTACAGATTGTCCGCGGGAATTCTCCGAACCGCAAGGAACTTCTGCAAGACTTATATGCAGGGGAGGCCTGGGATGACCTATATAAATATGCGTTTCCTTGGTTAAGGTCTGTCAAGCTGCATATCGTTTATGGAGAAGTTCGTCCTCAGCAAGATCAGCAGCAGGAGCCTCAGGAACCTCAGGAGCAGGTGCTGCAGCAACAGTAGCAACAGCCGCAGGAGCAACAACAGCAGCAACAGGAGCAGCCTGAGCAGCCGCAGGAACAGGAACAGCAGCCCGGTACACCTTTCACTTTTGAGCCGATTTTTGCTGACGGCACATTCCCGGTATTCTTCTCAAGATCGTCTTCAACCTTCGATCCCAATTTCGCCGGCAATGCCGGGCAGATTGCAGACATCAGTCAGTCTATTGCTTCAGGAGCTGATTCGCTTGTGCTTACAGCATTTGCTTCACCTGAAGGTTCAGATGCTTTGAATATGACCATATCCAAGAAAAGGTTGGCGGCTCTAAGTGATTATCTTTCAAAGAAGACAGGTATTCCGGCTGAGAACATTACTGTCATAGCCATGGGTGAAGATTGGGATGGATTAACTAAAGCAGTCAGGGCAAGTTATGACGGGTCAGATCGCGAAGAAGTTCTTAATATATTGCAAGACAAGACATTAAGCTCGACGGCTAAAGAAGATGCACTAAAGAAACTTGATAATGGCCGTACATGGCAATCTCTCATCAACAATCAGATGAAAGATCTCCGCCGTATTGAGGTTCAATGCCTGAATATGACCCCTAAAGCGCCAGAAATCCCAGAAATTACTGAAGCCGAAGTAGATGTACTTGAAGAAGAGCTTGAAGTAGAGGAAGAGAATATACAGATAGAAGCGACTGATATTCAAGTTGAGACAATAGAATTGCCTGAAATACCGGAACAAGCAGTTGAAATTACTTACATCAAGCCAGTTCTGGCGCTCTCGACCAATCTTCTCTACGATGCCGTAACAGCCTTTAATATAGGTGTAGAAATGCCTATAGGCAGACATTGGACTGTAGATGCAGATGCTATCTTTAACAAGATGTCATGGCCCGGTGAAAGAAAAACAAGTCTTGTAGGTGGCGATCTTGGAGCTAGCTATTATTTTGGTCTTGATTGTCCTCCACTGAGCGGATGGTTTATTACCGGTGGTATTGGTGGTGGCAAGTATGACTTGGTAGGGAACAAGTATGAACGTGACGGATACGCCTACTACTTCAACATGGGGGGTGGCTATTCATTCGTGCTTGGACCTGACAGTTCAAACTGGAGGCTCAGGCTTGGTGCGAAGATCGGACCTGTTCATACCGACTTCCGTCTATTGGAGAAGAATCCCGAAGGGACCTTTAGCTACAAGGGCGATAAATCTTTGACATGGCAGGTTCCAACTAACCTTCAAGTAAGCCTCATCTACCTCTTTCAGAAGACTGTGACCACCCAGAATGTCCACTGACACTATAAGGAATTATTTAGATTTTGAAACATATAGAATTTGAGACAAATCGCGGATATAAGTGGCTATATGCCACTTTTTTAATCCTCATAAGTTTCTTGGCTTCCGCCCAGATGCCAAAGGAAGGGGAGCTGTTTTTGCTTGATCCGGAGGTCGTTACGGGACGAAGTTTTGGCACAGTAACAGCATTGGCGTCAAGCCCATCTGACGAGTCGTTGTGGATTGGTACTGAAAGTGAAGGTATTCTCCGTATAGGTCGAAATGGCAATAGGATCTGTTATAATATGCAGTCAGGTCACCTCGAGTCGAACAACATCTGCGATCTTTGCTTTGTTTCTCCCAGTATGCTATATATATTATATAGTAATGGCCGTGTCGCTCGTTATACTTCAACTGAAGGTTTCTCTCATCTTAGCAATCTGAGTTTTGTCGTTGACCATATATTGCCTGCTCAGGAAGAAGGTAATCTTATCTGTTCTTCTATTGAAGGAATTCTCTCCATTTTAAGACCTGATAACACAGTCACCTCACTCTTTAATGTCAATGAATCGATCGTTACTATTGCTGCAGCAGAAGATGGAAGTTTATTTCTGATTGGAGCAAGAAGCAAGTCTGTGCAGAGTCTCAAAGGCGGCAGGATAGAGACTTTGACCAGCCCGCTGCCAGAAACTCCGACATGTCTTCTTGTGCTCTCTGATGGCAGAATATGGGCCGGTACCGGGCAGGGGCTGTTCCTCTGGCACCAGAACAGCTGGATGCGTTATTCGACTGTCGATGGACTTTTGTCAAACAGGATAAATGATATGCTTTATGATGGTGGTGGCAATCTATATCTGACTACCTCCAATGGAATACAGCGCCTTGATGTATCAAAACCTGATGTATCAAACTGTGATGCCTTCTTTAAGGGAGATTCCTTCTCGTCTGGAAATAATAATCCACATAAAAACGCTCAATTTTATTTCGGCGGTGCCAATGGAATAGCTATTCTGGACTCCGACTCACCCTCTGTTTCTCTTCCCTGGTTTTGGACCAAAGAAGAACAGGAAATAACACAATCCAAGTCTGGTTTTACTTTATGGTATTTATTGTCATTGCTTTTAATTGGGTCGATAGGTTATGTTGCTGGCAGATATTTCATCAATGTAAAGCCTAAGCATGAGCCGGCAATTATACAACCCCAATCGCACCATCAGATTGAAGTTGTCACTCAAGATGAAATACTAAAAGCTGTTACTCCTCGCGAGTCTGAAGTAGATCTTT
Organism: Bacteroidales bacterium; assembly: GCA_017617655.1. Lineage (GTDB taxonomy): Bacteria > Bacteroidota > Bacteroidia > Bacteroidales > UBA932 > Equibacterium. The sequence goes on along the minus strand of JAFZVU010000031.1, from coordinate 10,175 downwards.
CAACGCCTTCACATGAAGAAGTTTTCAGGGCTATAAAACAAATACTGAAAGGTAATGCTCCTGAATTCTCTCTAAAGGTTTGGAAGATGATAGAAGATTCATATACAGATTCCAATTTTTCAGTTGCTGATATAGCTTCCAGATTGTTGCTGTCAAGAGTTCATGTCAACAGAAAATTACAACAGGAGATTGGTGTGTCTCCGTCTGCCTTGCTCAAAGCTAAAAGGATGTCGGCTGCCCGTGAGATGCTTATCAAGGGCGGCGCAACCTTAAAAGAAATTGCCGAACAGACTGGTTTTTCATCTGCCACTTTCCTTTCTACTTCTTTCAAAGAGTACTACGGCCAATCTCCTTCTGAAGTTACACGCTCTGTGTGATAATTCGATGTACTCAAATCTTATGTATCATATCTTGATACATTTCTTCTCTGTACGTCTATGTATGCACTATTTATGGCGCTTTTGTTTTATCGCCTCTTTCCTCTTTTCTCAAATTGCATGTCATATTTTTCCGGTAGACAGCTGCGGTTATCCCGTATTTCATCTTCATATATTTATTGAGGGTGTTGGTGGTACCGAATCCGCAGCGTTCCGCCAGTTCTACTATGCTGTGACCCCTTGTGTCCTTCGTGCATATTTCCTCCATGAAGAACCGCAGCCTGAAGGAGTTTATGTACTCATCCCATCTGCAACGCCTGCAGGTTGACAGCGCTTTGCCGAGAGTGGTCCTGTTTGTCCCTAGTTCGGCTGCCAGATCTTGCTTGGAGAAATCCTGCTTAAGGAAGAGCCTCTTCTTGTAGATCAGGTGATCAGCTTTCAGCATGAGCTCCCTCAACCGTTCATCTCGTCGTTTTTCTCGTCTTCTTGTCTGCCTTAACCATTTCATTTCTCATCACATTCTTGTATTTCTTGCACCATTCCCCGGGCGTCATGCCGGTATACCTCGTAAATGAAGTGTTAAAGGTGGTCAAAGACTTGAAGCCGGACTTGTAGGCCATGGTTGCGATGTCGATGCTGTTGTTCTTGACAAAGATGTCCATAGACTCGCGCACGCGGTACCAGTTGATGAACTGACTGAAGTTCTTCTTGAAATGAGAATTGATTATGCGCGACAAGTACGACTTGTTGGTCTTGAGTCGTTCGGCGATGTCAAGGATCTTGACATTCGGCTTTAGGTAAGGCTTCTCCCTTTCAAAATAATCCATCAAGTTATCAACAATAATCTGATGATTGTCGCAGAGAAGGTTGCCGGTGACGCTTATGTCGTCGTCCGCAACCATTTCGGGGCTCAGATAGGGCCTTGCTGGAGACTGAAGTTCAGACTTTTGGAGATTACGATTGCGTTTGAAAAGGAAGACGCAGAGACCTGCCAGTACTGCAGTGAGCAGCGATGCTGCAATTAATAGTGTTTTAAACATAATGGATTTTTTGTTTGAAAATTACGAATCAATTTTCAGCCAAAAATCCAATAATGCAACCAGGGGTAGCGATTTATCTGATTACAGAAATAGAAACTCGAATCTTATTTTTTTATCTGCTCGAAACCCTTGCCAAATACGCCGCTGACGTTGCTCACGGACACAAATGCGGTGTCGTCGACTTTTTTGATGATTCTCAGGATCTGACTTGATTCCTGCTTTCTTGCTACAACTGTTACAATTTCACTTTCGGTGTGAGTGTACCATCCTTCGCTGTGGATGGCCGTCACTCCACGATGCGCTTCTTTTGTAATCGCATCAGCAATTTCCGCATATTTCTTAGAAAAAACCATAATCTGCACGCATTGCTTGTTACCGTTGAGGAACAGGTCGAGTGTGTAGCTGAAAACTGCGGATGTGACGAAACCGTAGATGACGGTGGCCAGCCTGGTGCCGAAGGTGCCGGCAGAAGGTATCAGCAGGGTAGAAGAAATGATCAGCACGTCCAGCGAGACTATGATGCTGCCGGGCGAGATGCTGCGGTATTTGTTGATGATAAGCGCTATTATGTCGGTGCCTCCGCTGCTGCCGCCCTGAGTAAAGGTGATGGCTATGCCGACGCCGGAAAGGGCTCCGCCGAAGAGGGCGCAGGTAAGCCTTCCGTTCTCATGGGCGAATTCGTTGATGAAATCGGAAGGGATGATATCCGGAATTACCCTGAATAGTATGGTGGTTACTATGACTGCGAAGATAGTCTTGGCTCCGAAGCTCTTGCCGAGAATCTTCAGGGCGATGACAAGAAGTATGGCGTTTACTAAGAAATAGGTGTAGCTGATCTTGAAGCCTGTGGCATACTGGATGATGGCGCCCATGCCGGAAACGCCGCCGCCCACCATGTTGTTGGGAAGGAGGAATACGCTCCATGCGGACACGTACAGCAGCAGTCCAAGGGTTATGACGGCATACTCCTTGAGCACGCTCAGCAAACCGTTATTTTTCAGCATACCACGTTGATGATCTTGGACGGCACTACGATTATCTTCTTGATGGAACCTCCGTTAAGGTATTTCTCAGTCCTTTCGTCGGCGCGTACTGCGTCGGCAGCTTCCTGCTGGGAGAGACTCTTCGACAGGGTGATCTTGAAGCGGAGCTTGCCGTTGAACGATACCGGGTATTCGAACGAATCCTCGGCGGTGAAGGCGGCGTTGAACTCGGGGAAGCTGGCGTAGGTGACGGTCTCGGCGTGGCCAAGCAGGCTCCAGAGCTCTTCGGCGATGTGCGGGGCGAACGGAGAGATGAGGATTACCAACGGCTCGAGGATTTCCCTCTTGTTGCAACCCAGGGCTGCGAGGTCGTTCACTGCGATCATGAATGCGCTCACGGTAGTGTTGAAAGAGAAGTGCTCTATGTCGTATGATTCTTTCTCGATGAGCTTGTGGAGTATCTTGAGCTCGGCGGGGGTGGCCTTTTCGTCGTTCACGCAGAAGCCGTTCTCGCCGCAGTACATGCGGTAGAATTTGCGAAGGAAGCGGTGCACTCCGTCGATGCCCTTGGTGTCCCAGGGTTTGCTCTGCTCCAGCGGGCCGAGGAACATCTCGTAGAGACGAAGGGTGTCGGCGCCGTAGTCAGCGCAGATCTTGTCGGGATTGACGACGTTGTACATCGACTTGCTCATTTTCTCCACAGCATAACCGCAGACATATTCGCCGTCCTCGAGCACGAACTCGGCGGTGGCGTAGTCGGGCGACCATGCCTTGAAGGCTTCAAGGTCGAGGCGGTCGTTGTGGACTATGTTCACGTCGACATGGATCTCGGTGGTGTCGTAGTTGTCCTTGAGGCCGTATGACACGAAGGTGTTGGTGCCTTTGATTCGGTATACGAAGTTGCTGCGGCCCTGGATCATTCCCTGGTTGATGAGCTTCTTGAAAGGCTCCTGCTCGCATACATAGCCGAGGTCGTAGAGGAACTTGTTCCAGAAGCGGGAGTAGATGAGGTGGCCGGTGGCGTGCTCGGTGCCTCCAATGTAGAGGTCGACGTTGCGCCAGTATTCGTCGGCCTGACGGCTTACGAGGGCCTTGTCGTTATGCGGGTCCATGTAGCGCAGATAATATGCGCTGCTGCCTGCGAAACCGGGCATGGTGCTCTTCTCGATGGGCCAGCCTTCGTAAGTCCAGTCCTTCGCCCTTGCCAGCGGCGGCTCGCCGCTCTCGGTGGGCTTGAACTCGCTTATCTCGGGAAGCTCCAGCGGAAGCTTGTCTTCGGGCATGGGGTATGCGACTCCATCCTTGAAATAGATGGGGAAGGGTTCGCCCCAGTAGCGCTGGCGAGAGAAGATGGCGTCGCGCAGGCGGTAGTTTATCTTGCGTTTGCCGATGCCTTTGCTCTCGACATAGTCGATAGCGGCGGGGATGGCCTGCTGCACGGTCATTCCGTTGAGGAAGCCGGAGTTGCACATAATGCCTTCCTTGGCGTCGAAGCTCTCCTGGCTGACGTCGCAACCCTCGATGAGGGGGATGATGGGGAGATTGAACTCGCGTGCAAACACGTAGTCACGGCTGTCGTGGGCCGGAACCGCCATGATGGCGCCGGTGCCGTAGCCTGCCAGCACATATTCTGAAATCCACACGGGTACTCTGTCGCCGGTGAGGGGATTTACTGCGTAAGAACCGCTGAAGACGCCGGTGACGTGGCGGGTCTCGGCGATGCGCTCCCTTTCGGTCTTCTTCTTGGCTGCCACAAGGTAAGCCTCCACGGCTTCTTTCTGCTCAGGGGTGGTGAGCTTTTCAACCCAGTCGCTTTCAGGAGCGAGCACCATGAAGGTGACTCCGAAGATGGTGTCGGCACGGGTGGTGAAGATAACCATGTCGTATTCTTTGTCGCCGTTATAAACCTTGAAGGTCATCTCGGCACCCTGCGAACGTCCTATCCAGTTGCGCTGCATCTCCTTGAGTGAATCGGTCCAGTCGAGGCTGTCGAGGCCCTGGAGAAGCCTCTCGGCGTATGCGCTGACGCGCAGCTGCCATTGCTTCATCTTTTTCTGCTCTACGGGGAAGCCGCCTCTCACTGAGAGACCTTCCTTCACCTCGTCGTTGGCCAGCACGGTGCCGAGCTTGGGGCACCAGTTCACTGTGGTCTCGCCCTGGTATGCAATCCTGTACTGCATGAGCACGGCCTGCTTGCCGGCCTCGTCCATGGCCTTCCATTCTTCGGCTGTGAAGGGTTTCACGGCGCCGCAGGCTGCATTGACCGCTTCGCTGCCGCCCTTCTCGAATGCTTCGACAAGCTTTGCTATCGGCATGGCCTTGTCAAGGTCCTTGTCATACCAGCTGTCGAACATCCTGAGGAAAGCCCACTGGGTCCATTTGTAGTATGCAGGGTCGCAGGTGCGGACTTCGCGCTCCCAGTCATACGAGAAACCGATCTTGTCCATCTGCTCGCGGTAGCGGGCAATGTTGTTCTCGGTGGTCGTGGCGGGATGCTGGCCAGTCTGGATGGCATACTGCTCGGCAGGCAGTCCGAACGCGTCGTATCCCATGGGATGGAGCACGTTGAAGCCTTTCAGCCTTTTATAGCGGCTGTAGATGTCGCTGGCGATGTATCCGAGGGGATGGCCGACGTGAAGTCCGGCGCCGCTGGGATAGGGGAACATGTCCAGGACGTAGTATTTGGGTTTAGTAGAATCGTTGCTGGTTTGAAAAGTGTGATTGTCAGCCCAATATTGCTGCCATTTCTTTTCGATCTGGGCGAAATTGTATTCCATTTGCGGATTTTAAGATATAATCGCGCAAATATATAAAAAGGTGGCGAACAATTAGCGTTTGATGCCGAAATGACTACCTTTCTGCAGCTTGAATTCCACAGGGACGGTGATCTGGCAGCGCACTTTCTTGCGGCCGATCTCTGCGGGAATCCATTTTGGCGACACGGAAATGACCTTTACGGCTTCGGCGTCGAGCAGCTCGTCGACACCTTTCTCGACCTTGACATTAGAGACGCTGCCGTCTTTTTCTATTATGAAAGAAACGTTGACCGTGCCCTGGATGCCTTTGTCTATGGCGGCCTGAGGGTATTTGACATATTTGTATACCCATGAGTCCATGAAATGCTTCAGGTCGGAATGGAAGAACTGAGGCAGCTTGTCGCAGTCGGTCATAGAATAAACCTGGTCGTCCGTTTCGGCGGCGGACACACTGGCTGACGGGAAGAGCAGGTCCTTGGCCGCCATGCACTTCAGGAAGGTGGCTATATAATGAGTCTCGGCCGCAAGCCTGTTGTATAGCACGAGCTCAGGCACATCCCTCGAGGTGCGGTATTCCCTGCTTCTGCCGGTAGAGAAGGTGAGGGTGGGGATGTCTGCCATGTCGAAGGCCACATGGTCGGAAGAGAACAGCATTCCGTCGTGTATGCCGGGCTTCACGGTGACAGATTCGTTGTCAGTCACATAGGCGGTCATCGAATTCAGGTCCGGCCTCGAAATCATGGAATATATCTCGAAGGGATTCTCGGCGTTGCCGCGGCCGAGCATGTCCAGATTGACCATCAGCTTGACGTTGGAAATGTCGCTGAACTCCCCTCCGGAAGTGAAGAAACGTGCTCCTGCATACTGCTCTTCTCCGGCTCCGAAACCGACGAATATGATGGAGCGGCGCAGGAACAGTGCGTTGCCGCTGAGGATCTTCGCAGCCTCGATAAGCGCGGAGACGCCGGAGGCGTTGGAGTCAGCGCCGCGGTAGATGCCTGTCATCTGCTGCCCGTCGACAGTGACGGGGTAGGTGCCGAGATTATCGATGTGGGCTCCGACTACTATGTATTCTTCCCGCAGGTCGCTGTCATAGCCCTCCAGGATGCCGGCCACATTGCACGAGCTGAGCGTATCTCCGTCCTGGATTATCAGGAAGTTGTCGCCTTCGCGGCCGGTGAGCATCGTGAGCCCCGCCTGCTTCAGCTTGTCGTAAAGATATGCTGCCGCCTTTGCTTCGCCCTCGCTGCCCGCCTTGCGGCCCATGAGACCATCGGAGCTGAGATATTCTACATGCCGTCTGAGGTCTGCGGTGAAATCCTGGGCGGATGCGGCGCAGACAGTGATTAAGGCAAAAAGAAGCGTTGAGATCAGTTTTTTCATTTCGAATCGCAGCAACGCTCAAAGATAATACCAGAATTGAAAATAAATAGGTAACTTTGACAAAAGTCTAAACACATGAAGAAAGTATTACTGTTACTGGCACTGATGCTGAGCATAAGTGCATACGCTCAGGAAGACGCTCTGAGGCTCATCACCGAGGATCCCGACCGCGCTTCCAACAACATGCACTCATACGAGTTCCCTACCATTGTCGACACCAAGGCCCCCAAGGGGTTCAAGCCTTTCTACATCTCTCATTACGGCCGCCACGGCTCCCGTTATGAGCAGAACTCCACCTTCGCCCGCAGGGCTATGGAAGGCTTCGCATTCCTCGACTCTCTCGGCCTGCTTACCGAGACCGGCAAGGCTCTGTATGCTGATGTGGACGCTGTCGTAGAAGCCCACAAGGGTATGGAAGGCTCCCTGACTCCCCGCGGAGCCCGCGAGCACCAGATGCTTGCCCAGAGGATGGTGGCGCGCTTCCCCGCAGTGTTCAAGAACAAGGACCGCTGGGAGGTGAACAGCTTCTCCAGCACCAACTTCCGCTGCATCGTGAGCATGTGCAACTTCACCAATGCTCTGAACGAGGAGAGCCCCAGGCAGGAGTTCACGTTTACCAGCGCGGAGCGTTTCATGAGATATATCAACCCCAGCCTGAACATCCCCAGGCCCGGCGTTCCACCCCCGCCGCCGCTGACTCCCGAGCAGCTCGCCCGCTATCGCAGCAGCAGTTCAAGCAGCCAGCCGGCCCCCTTCAGGCCGGAGCCCGGCGTGCCCGGATATGACTTCACCCGCTTCCTGAAGCCTCTGTTCACTGACCTCGACGCAGCGCTGTCATACATCGGCAATCCCGAGTCTTTCGTGAAAGCTATCTATACTGCCGGAGGTCTGTGCCAGGACATTGACTTCCTCGGCGTGGAAATCTACCGCAAGTATTTCACTCCGGAAGAACTGGTATACTTCTGGGCAGACGGCAATGATTCCATCTACAGGATGTGGGGTGGCTCGGAGGAGAACGGCGACGTGATCCGCTATGCCATCCGTCCTCTGCTCATGGACTTCATCGAGAAGGCTGATGCTGCAATGCAGCCCGGAAGCCACCGTACTGCCGACCTCCGTTTCGGCCACGATACCTCTGTGCTCCCGCTCTTCGCCCTGATGGGTGTCGATGACCCGCAGAACCGCGTGTTCCCGTACAAGCAGGCTCACAACATGGGCTGGTACTCTTTCTTCCAGATTCCTATGGCCACGAACTGCCAGATGATTTTCTACCAGAACAACAAAGGCGAAGTGCTGACCAAGGTTCTTTACAACGAGAAGGAAGTTCTCATCCCCGGCATCGAGCCCGTTTCAGGCCCTTATTATCGCTGGGATGAGCTGAAAGCTCACTTCATCAAACTTTGTGACGAGGCTGCAGCGCCCTGGAGAAGGGCTGGCATCTTCTAACAGGGGTTTTACTGGCCGATGCCCAGCTCCCTGGCTTTCTCTTCCATGAGCTTGTAGGCGGCATCGAAATCGTTCGGAATCTCTCCGTCCAGAATGGCGTTCTTCACATATTCCTTGATGGCGCCGATCTGATTACACGGGGGGATTCCGTATTTCTGCATGATGAGGTCGCCGGTGATGGGATTCTTGAAGTTGCGGATGCGGTCTTTCTCCTCCACCTCATGGATCTTGTCCATCACGAGGTCATAGTTGCGTTTGTAGAGTTCGACCTTCTTGTCATTCTTGGAGGTGATGTCGGCCTTGCAGAGGATCATCAGGTCTTCCAGGTCGTCTCCGGCGTCGAAGATCAGGCGGCGCACTGCGGAGTCGGTGACTTCATCGGTGACGAGAGAGATGGGGCGCATGTGGAGCTGGACGAGCTTCTGCACGTATTTCATCTTCTCGTTCAGCGGCATCTTGAGCTGCTTGAATATGCCCGGGATCATCCTTGCGCCTATGAAATCATGGTTGTGGAAGGTCCAGCCGATGGCGGGGTCCCATTTCTTGGTGGCCGGCTTGCCGACATCGTGCAGCAGGGCGGCCCAGCGCAGCCAGAGGTTGTCGCTCACTTCGGCCACATTGTCCAACACTTGAAGGGAATGCCTGAAGTTGTCCTTGTGGCCGCGGCCCTCCATGGTCTCTATGCCCTTCAGGTTCGCTACGGCAGGAAGTATTATCTTCAGCATGTCGCAGCTGTCGAAAAGCTCGAAGCCTCTGGACGGGGTGGGGGACAGGAGTATCTTGTGCAGCTCTTCTGCGATGCGTTCCTTAGAGAGGATCTCCAGCCTGCCGCGGTTGCGGCGGATCGAGTCGATAGATTCCGGCACTATGGTCAGCCCCAGCTGGGTTGAGAAGCGGATGGCGCGTATCATCCTCAGCGGGTCGTCGCTGTATGTGGTGTCAGGGTCGCAGGGGGTGCGGATTATTCCGTTGTTGAGGTCCTGGATGCCGCCGAAGGGGTCGACCAGCGCTCCGAAATCCTCTTCCTGCAGGCTGAAGGCCATGGCGTTGATGGTGAAGTCGCGCCTCAGCTGGTCGTCTTCAAGGGTGCCGTCTTCCACGATGGGGTTGCGGCTGTTGCGGTTGTAGGATTCCTTCCTGGCGCCTACGAATTCCACCTCGATGCCCTTGTATTTCAGCATCGCCGTGCCGAAATTCTTGAACACCGACACCTTGGTGCGGAGCCTTGCCGCAACTGATGCAGCCAGCTCGATGCCGCTGCCTTCGACTACTATGTCGACGTCGTTGCTGGGACGGTGCAGGAACCAGTCTCTCACGTAGCCTCCGATTACGAAAGCCCTTACGCCGAGCTGGCGAGCCTGCTCGCTTACTATCTTGAATATGCTATGGTCGAGGGGGCCTGTCATGCTGCGGTGATTTCGTCGTATTTGGGGATGGAACTGAGGAATTCGTATCTGCCGCTGTCGCCGTCAAGCTTGCACAGGAAGGTCCGCTTGCCGTTGGTGATCATTATGTGGGTCACGCCGAGGACCATGTTGTAGCGGACTACCTGGTCGATGACGCTGTCGGTGAGCTTTACGGACGGAGCCTTGCACTCTACCAGCATGGCGGGTGCCAGGTCGCGGTCGTAGACTATTATGTCGGCCCTGTACTGAAGGCCGTTGAACTTGAAGCCCTGCTCCACGGCTATGTGGGTGGACGGAACTTCCATTATTTCCAGCAGGCTGGATATGACGCCCTGGCGGACTTCCTCCTCGGGAGTGCGCTCTACGTATTTCTTGCGGATGGGGTCGAAAATCTGCGGCATGCCTTGGCCTTAATGCTCGTTGCAAAGATACTCAAAAATAATTACCTTCGCCTTATGGCACGTATGACATCAGACACGGTCCAGCAGTTCGCCTCCATCGAGGCCGACATCCTTGCCGGCAGGTTCGCTCCCTACTATCTGCTGTTCGGCAAGGAGCATTTCTATATCGACAGGCTCTGCGCCCTGATCATGGACAAGGCCCTGCCGCCGGAGGAGCGGGATTTCGGCCAACTGGTGTTCTACGGGGCTGACGCCGACGCGGCCCAGGTGGTGAGCGCCGCCAGGCAGTATCCGATGATGGTGTCACGCCAGGTAGTGGTGGTCAAGGAAGCTCAGATGATGAAGAAGATAGAGACCATCGCTGACTATTACCCCAACATAGT
>JAFZVU010000004.1 GCA_017617655.1 Bacteroidales bacterium | reverse complement strand
TTCGAACACCGGCGACAATGCTCCTATATTGTATTATTCCTATGACAAGACCAACTGGACCAAGTGGAACTATTCAGATCTCACTTTCACCAGCACCGATTCGCTCTATCTCTGCGGCGACAATCCCGGCGGTTTCAGTTCCGGCGTGTCGAAATACAGCAAATTCGTTGCTGACGGCAGCAACTACTGTGTCTCGGGCGATATCATGTCATTGCTGAATAAAAATGCAGCCATCAAGGTTATACCGAACGAGAACTGCTTTAGCAAATTGTTTTATAATAGTACCATCCTCAAAACAGCCCCGAAACTAGAGGCAACTACATTGACATATAATTGTTATGAATTAATGTTTTCTGGTTGCACCGGCCTTACGGCAGCACCAGACCTTCCGGCGACGACATTGGCAATATATTGTTATTTCGGTATGTTTGCTGGTTGCACCAGCCTTACGGCAGCACCGGACCTTCCGGCGACGACATTGGCAAATGGTTGTTATATGAACATGTTTATGGATTGCACCAATCTTACGGCAGCACCTGTCCTTCCGGCGACGACATTGGCAAATTATTGTTATAGTGCTCTTTTTAAAGGTTGCGATAAATTGAATTATGTGAAGTGTCTTGCTACCAATATCGATGCAAAAGATTGTACAGATGATTGGCTAAATTCTGTCAGTTCTTCCGGCACCTTCGTCAAGGCGCCTGAGATGGATAAATGGACACTCGACAGTCCAAGCGGCATCCCTTCCGGCTGGACGGTCAAGGATTACATTACCGCCAGCAATTATCTGACATTCACTTCTCAAGGGACGACTACTCTGAAACTGAACGACTACGGAGGGAACAATCCCAAGTTGTATTATTCTACCGACAAGACCGACTGGACGGAGTGGAACCACAATGACATTTCTTTCACCGATGGAAACCCCCTTTATATCTGCGGTGACAACGCTTCCGGTTTCAGCTTTACTTCATTGAAGTACAGCACCTTCTCTGCCGAAGGCGATCGGTTTGAAGTATACGGTGATGTAATGTCACTGATTGATAAAGACAAGGAGTTCCTTGATGAGATTCCGTGTGATGCTTGCTTTACACGGCTTTTCTATGATTGCACGACTCTGCAAAGGGCGCCGGAACTTCCGGCTACTAAGCTGAAACCGTCCTGCTACAATAGCATGTTCTATAACTGCACGCATATAACCCAAGCACCCGAGCTTGATGCAACCACACTGGCGTCATCGTGCTACAGCTTTATGTTCGCCGGATGCAGCAGTTTGAATTATGTGAGGTGCCTTGCCACAGACATAAGTGCGGATAATTGTGTTGACAACTGGCTGGGTTCCGTCTTTTCAGAAGGCGTCTTCATCAAGGCGTCGGAAATGACTGACTGGTCTTCCGGCGAAAGCGGTATCCCTGCAGGATGGACAGTCCTGAATGCAGATTAGCTGTCACTTCACCGCGACGACGCGGATGAAGTGGCGGGTGGTATCGCAGGTGGTGACGGCAGAGGAGAAGCCGGCTGCGGCAAGGTCTGCCTCAATTTCGGAGGGGGTGTAAGTGTGCATGCCTTCAATGATGCTTTCCCACTTCGCATCGGTAGGCTTGCTGCCGTCAGACTCATTGACGATGACGAAACGGCCGCCAGGCCTCAGCACCCTGAGCACCTGACGGTAACTGTTTACTATATCAGGCCAGAAATAAATGGTCTCGAAAGCGGTGGCAAGGTCGAAACTGCCGTCTTCGAAGGGCAGGCAGGCGACATTGCCTTCCACCACTTCACAGCGCCCTCCCCAGATAGCCTCAGCGTTCAGCTGCCTTGATTTCGCCACAGACAGAGGAGCATGGTCGACGCCGGTGACGTGCTTGCAGCGTGCCAGCAGCCGTGCTATGTTGGCTCCGCCGCCGCAGCCGATGTCAAGCGCGGTTTCGTCGCTGCCGACAGGAAATTCTTTCAGCGCCCACTCGGCCAGGACTGCGTGATGGCCGGCATTCATGCGCTTTACCATATACCTTCCGAATAAACCCGCCGGCCTGCGGGTGTTGCTGTAAAATTTGGTCTTGAGGCTCACTGTTGTCTATTGTAGGATTTCAGGACAAAAATATGAATTAATTGCCGTATCTTTATACGAACGAAACTCTAAACTATACAGATATGATAAACCGCATATTTCTCAAAGGTCTTGCAGCTATTGCGCTGCTGGCATTGGTAGTCGCCTGCAAGCGTGACGCTGCTGCCGGGCAGCGGACAGACGCCCTCGACAATTCAGCCTGGGAAGCTTCCTGCTGGATCTCTGCCGCAGACGCGCCAGTCTTCATGGGCAGGGTTGTTGACGGCTCTCGCGCCGCAGACGGAGCCAGCTGGTTCGTCAGCTACGTCACTAACGAAGCGAAGGTGGTGTCCGCCAAATGGATGACCGCCGGCCTCGGAGTCTATTCGCTCTATGTCAACGGAGTGCAGATAGGAGAGGAGTTCCTCAAACCGGGCTTCACCCATTATGCGAAGACTAAGCTGTCCTTTACATACGACATCACCGGCGCGATGCTCCGCAAGCCAGGCGCAGTGAACGTGCTGTCGGCCCAGGTCACTCCCGGCTGGTGGGGAGACAAGATAGTCACCCCGAGCGGCAACGACCGCATGATATGCGAGAAATGCGCATTCAGGGGCGTGCTGGAGCTGACCTTCTCGGACGGCAGCAAGAAGCTGTACGGCACGGACACTGAGAACTGGCTGGCCGGAATCTCCGGTCCCGTGAAACATGCGGCCATATTCGACGGTGAAGTATACGACGCCCGCGAACTGCCGGGCTACGACACTCCCGAGAAGCTCTCGAAGCCCGAGGTAAACAACGAGTTCCTCGGCCGTATCTTCCCTTCGGATGGAGCTGAGGTATATCTGCGTAGGGACATCGCTCTAGCCCCTGTCAAGACATATATCTGGAAAGAAGTCGCCGGCGCCAGCGAGGATGCCTACGGCGCAGTGGTCATCGACCGCGAGTACAAGACCTCAGAGCCGATAGTCCTCCATGCCGGAGAGAATCTGGTGGTGGACTTCGGCCAGAACTGCGCAGGCGTGCCGGCCTTCCGCTTCAAAGCAGCCGAAGGCACTAAGCTGACCAGCCTGCCCGGCGAGCTGCTCAACGACGGTAACGGCGCGAAGAGCCGCGGCATGGACGGCCCCGAGGGCAGCGTCCACCGTCTGAATCTCCGCATACCGGAGACCGGAATGATCCTGGAATATACTTTCGCAGCATCTGACAAGCCCGTGGAGTATTATCCCCAGTGCACATTCTTCGGCTACAGGTTCGTGAATGTAACCGCGACCGCCGATGTCACCATCAGCAGCATAGTGACAATCCCTGTGACCTCAATAGCCAAGAATCTCGAGACCGGAGTCATTTCTACCGGCAACGAGCTTGTCAACAAGATAATCTCCAATTCAAGGTGGGGACAGTACTCGAACTATCTCTCTGTGCCGACCGACTGCCCCCAGCGCAACGAGCGTCTCGGCTGGACAGCCGACACCCAGGTATTCACCGAGGCCGGAGCTTTCTTCGCCAATACCGACGCTTTCTTCCACAAATGGCTGCGCGACATGCGTGACAGCCAGAGCCCTCTCGGAGGCTATCCCGGAGTTGCTCCGCTGGCCCAGTATGGCGAAAACATGATGCGCGTGGGCTGGGCGGATGCCGGCATCATCGTGCCGTGGACTATCTGGCGCCAGTTCGACGATGCTTCGATAGTCGACGAGAGCTGGGAGTCGATGGAAAAATTCATGAACCATGTGGCTGAGACGAAGTACGACCACAATGCCCTGGCTGCCGAGAACGGAAATTACCAGTGGGCAGACTGGCTTAGCTATGAGCCGCTGGAGAGCTGCGGCGGACTGGCCTTCGAGAGGGATGCCCGTGGCCGGAGCCGCGTCAAGCCCGATGCAGTCGACTACTGGAACTATCTCTGCGCCTCTTACTGGGCCATCGATGCCGGCATGATGCGCGACATGGCAGCCGCCACCGGCCGTGACGCTGCGAAATATGCCGCCATGGAGCAGGAGGCCAAGGACTATATCCGCTCTCAGTTCATGACTGCTGACGGCCGTTTCAAGACAGAGATCCTCAACACCATGCAGACGCCTGCTCTCTTCGCCCTCAAGAACAAACTCTTCGAGGGATTGGCCAGAGAGGCAATAATCGACCGCCTGCGCGAGAACTTCGCCGAGCACGGCAACTGCCTGCAGACCGGATTCCTCGGCACTTCCATCCTGATGGACGTACTGACAGAGAACGGCATGGCTGACATAGCGTACGAGCTGCTGCTGCAGCGCAAGAATCCGAGCTGGATCTATTCTATCGACAACGGAGCCACCACCATCTGGGAGCGCTGGAACAGTTACACCCTCGAAAACGGAATGGGCCCGAGGGGTATGAACAGCTTCAACCACTATGCCTACGGCGCCGTATGCGCATGGATCTGGAAGACAGCGGCCGGCATCGCTACCGACACCCAGGCTCCCGGCTTCAAACATATAATCATGAAACCCGTTCCCGACAAGAGGCTCGGCTCTCTCGACGCAGAATACAACTCTGCAGCCGGCCTCATCAAGAGCTCCTGGAAATACGAAGGCGACACATGGGTCTGGAACTTCACCGTCCCTGAAGGCGCGAAGGCGACCGTGACCCTCCCCGGCGAAACCCAGACGAAGGAATACGAAGCCGGAAGCTATACCGTCAAAAAAGCAATCTTATGATAAGACGCACGATACTTACGGCTGCATGCATCCTGGCCGCTCTGTCCATGATGGCCCAGACTGTTCGTCTGGACGTCAGTCTCAAGAAACCCGGCGCTCCCATACAGCCGACAATGTATGGAATTTTCTTCGAAGACATCAACTATGCCGCTGACGGTGGACTCTACGGAGACATGGTCAAGAACCGTTCCTTCGACTTCCCGTACGCCCTGACAGGCTGGACCGCTTACGGCAAGATAGATGTGAAAGACGACGGCCCCTTCGAACGCAATCCACATTATCTGCGGCTCAACTGGTCGGGCCACCGCGACAAATTCACCGGTGTGGAGAATGAAGGCTTCTTCGGCATCGGCCTGAAGGAAGGTGAGAGATATGTCTTCTCGGTGTGGGCTCGCAGCAACGGCGGCAAGTTGCGCATCGAACTGGTCGACAACGACTCTATGACGGAGACTCAGATCCTTGTCCAGGGGGAGATTGCAGTATCATCGGCTGACTGGACAAAATACAAGCTTGAATTAACTTCCCCGCTTACCATTGAAGATGCACATCTGCGTGTCGAACTGGTCGGCAGCGTGCCGGTTGACATAGAGCATGTGTCCCTCTTCCCGAAAGATACCTGGAAGGGCAGGGAAGGCGGACTTCGCAAAGACCTCGCCCAGGCTCTGTATGACCTCCATCCCGGAGTATTCCGCTTCCCAGGCGGCTGCATTGTCGAAGGGACAGACCTCGACACCCGCTACAACTGGAAGAACAGCGTGGGTCCCGTGGAGAACAGGCCGGTTAACGAGAACCGATGGCACTACACCTTCGGCTACAAACTCTTCCCCGACTATTATACCAGTTACGGCTTCGGCTTCTTCGAGTTCTTCCAGCTTTGCGAAGATTTCGGCTGCGAGCCGCTGCCAGTGGTGAGCTGCGGTCTGGCCTGCCAGTTCCAGAACGACGATCCGGCGGCCCATGTGCCCGTTGACGAGCTTGGCCCGTACATCCAGGATGCCATCGACCTGGTGGAGTTCGCCAACGGCGATGTCAATACTACCTGGGGCAGGGTGAGGGCTGAGATGGGCCATCCCGAGCCGTTCAACATGAAACTTCTGGCAGTGGGCAACGAGCAATGGGGAGAGGAATATCCGGAGCATCTCAAGCCTTTCGTAGAGGCTCTCCGCAAGGCTTGCCCGGAGATAAAAATCGTCGGGACCTCAGGTCCCAATTCGGAAGGCGAGCAATTTGATTATCTCTGGCCGGAGATGAAGAAACTGGGAGTCGACCTTGTCGACGAGCATTTCTACCGTCCCGAGAAGTGGTTCCTCGCCCAGGGCGCCCGCTACGACAATTATGACCGCAAAGGACCGAAAGTCTTCGCAGGCGAGTATGCGTGTCATGGCGACGGCAAGAAATGGAACCATTTCAATGCTTCTCTGCTCGAAGCCGCTTTCATGACCGGCCTCGAGCGCAACGCCGACATAGTCCACATGGCTACCTACGCTCCGCTCTTCGCGCATGTGCGCGGCTGGCAGTGGCGCCCTGACCTGATATGGTTTGACAACCTGCGCTCGGTGCGCTCATGCAGCTGGTATGTGCAGCAGCTCTATTCGCAGTACAAAGGGCAGAACGTCCTCGGCCTCACCTGGGACGGCAAGCCAGTGACTGGAGCTGAAGGGCAGCAGGGTCTGTTCGCCAGCGCAGTGCAGGACGGCAGCCTCATCTACATCAAGGTGGCCAACACATCTGCCAGTCCCCAGACTCTGGAGTTCGCCTTCGACGGCCTTAAGAAAGCTGAAGTGGTGAAGGCTGTCAGCAGGGTTGTGTATACTTCCCCCGATCCGGATGCCGACAACACCCTTGACGATCCTCAGGCCATCATCCCCCGCACCAGAATATTCCAGGGCGAGGGCAAGGCCGTAACGGCCAGCATCGACCCGATGAGCTTCAATATATTCGTATTCGAACGTTAACCTATATTATCCAATGAGAAAACCCCTTTCCCTCTGTGCTCTGGTAGCTGGACTAGCTATCCTCTGCACACTTCCGGGCTACGGCCAGAGGCCGCTGGTAAGCTATTCTTACACTCCGGACCCGGCCCCTTTCGTACATGACGGCAAAGTCTATATGGCCACCGGCCACGACGAAGACGACGCCACCTATTTCAAGATGAATGACTGGCAGCTGTTCAGCACCGAAGATATGGTCAACTGGACCTATCTCGGCACCCAGATGTCGACTTCTACCTTCCCATGGGCTGAGCAGGGCGACAACGCCTGGGCTTCCCAGATCGTGGAGCGTAACGGCAAATGGTACTGGTATGTCTGCGTGGTCGAGGCCAAGACCCGCGACAATGCTATCGCAGTGGGTGTGGCCGACAACCCCCAGGGTCCCTGGAAAGACGCCATCGGCGGTCCGCTGGCCCAGGGCTGGTCTTACATCGACCCCACAGTCTTCATCGACGATGACGGCAAGGCCTACCTCTTCTGGGGTAACAAGGGCTGCTGGTACGGCCGTCTCAATGACGACATGATATCTTTCGTAGATGGATGGAAGGAAGTTCCCGGCTTCCACGACCCGGCCTGCTTCGGCCCCGAATCGATGAAGATGGACTGGAGCATCCGTAAGGAAGTTATGATGGTTGGTTATGAGGAAGGCCCGTGGGTAAACAAGCGTAACGGCATCTACTACATGTCATACCCGGCCGGCGGAGTGCCAGAGCACATGGCTTACTCCACCGCCCCGACCATCGACGGCCCCTGGACCTACCGCGGCCGTATCATGGATGAATCTATAAACAGCTTCACCATCCACGGCGGCAACATCAATTTCAAGGGCAACGACTATATGTTCTACCATGCCGGCACCCTGCCGAATGGCGGCGGATTCCACCGCTCAGCCTGCGTGGAGCAGTTCAGTTTCAATGCCGACGGCAGCATCCCCTTCATCCCCTTCACGAAGGAGGGGCCTGCTCCAGTGGCCACCCTGGACCCCTACAAGAGGGTTGAGGCCGAGACCATGGCTGAATCCTACGGCATCAAGGTAGACCGCCGCGCCGGCAACAAGCATTTCGTCACTTCGATCCACAACGGAGACTGGATCAAAGTGCGCAACGTCGACTTCGGCGACGAACCCGCGCAGCAGGTGTCACTGGAAGTGCAGAACTTCCAGAAACGCGGCCGCATCGAGTTCTATCTTGACAATATAGGCGACCAGGCTATAGCTGTCCTTCAGGTAGGCGGCGAAAATGCAGTATATGACGCTGCAGTAAGGCGCAGGGTGACCGGTGTCCACGACCTCTACATACTCTTCCGCGGCGGCGACACCGAGCTCTTCGACCTCGACTGGTGGAAGTTCAATTCGAAGGTCAACAAGCCTATAATCCAGACCAAATACACCGCCGATCCCGCACCTATGGTGTATGACGGCAAGGTGTTCCTCTATACCACCCACGATGAGGACTGGGGAGCCAATTTCGAGATGTACGACTGGCTGCTCTACACCTCTGAAGACATGGTGAACTGGACCGACCACGGCGCTGTGGCCTCCACCAAGGACTTTGCATGGCGCTCGAGGGACAACGGCGCCTGGGCCCTCCAGGTAGTCGCCCGCAACGGCAAGTTCTACATGTACTGCCCGCTCCACGGCCACGGCATCGGAGTGCTGGTGGCTGACAGCCCCTACGGTCCGTTCAAGGATCCGCTGGGTGAGCCGCTGGTATGGCAGAGAGAGCACTGGGAGGACATCGACCCGACCGTCTTCATCGACGACGATGGCCAGGCATACATGTACTGGGGCAACCCGAATGTTTACTGGGCGAAACTCAACGAAGACATGATCTCGCTGGGCAGCGAGGTCCATAAGCTGGACTACAAGATCCAGGACTATCAGGAAGGCCCGTGGTTCTACAAGCGCAACGGCCACTACTACCTTGCCTTCGCTTCGACCTGCTGCCCCGAGGGCATAGGCTATGCGATGAGCGACACGCCCGAGGGACCGTGGGAGTACAAGGGCCACATCATGAACCACACTCCGAGGACCAGGGGCAACCACCCCGGCATAATAGACTACAAGGGCAAGTCATACGTATTCGGTCTGAACTACGATCTGATGCACCTCGACACCTTCGCCCATCACGAGAGGCGCTCAGTCTCTGCCGCCGAGATGCACTACAATCCCGACGGCACCATTCAGGAAGTGCCTTACTTCTTCGACGCCGACCTCGACCAGATTGCGCCCTTCAAGCTTAACGGCCGCATCGAGGCCGAGACCATGGCCTGGGGCTACGGTCTGAAGACCAGTAAGATCGCCGGCCGCGGCATAGTGGTTGACCATATCGATCAGGGTGAGTATCTCCAGATCAAGGGCGCCGACTTCGGCAAAGGCAAGGGACAGTTCAGCGCGAATGTATTCTGCGACAACACCCCCGCCACCATCGAAATCCACCTCGACAGCGTCAACGGTCCGCTCGAGGGTACCCTCCAGATCGCTCCCGGCAAAGATTGGAAGACAGTGTCCTGCAAGCTCAACGGCACTGCTGGAGTACACGACATATTCTTCGTATTCAAAGGAAAACAAGGCCACGATCTCTTCGAGTGGGACTGGTGGCAGATGAAATAACATCATGAAAAAGACAATCATAATAATCCTCGCGGCTCTCTGCATGACAGTGAGCGGCATGGCTCAGGACAAGGTCGAGATTTCAGTTAAGACCGACAAAGCTTCAGGTTATGTCGATCCCATGCTTTACGGCCAGCTCTTCGAGCACATCTACTTCTCAGCAAACAACGGCGTATGGCAGGAGCTGCTCTTCGAAAGGTCTTTCGAGAACGAGCATTACCCCGGCATCCCGCCCCGCGACGGCTATTTCGACGGCTGGTTCATGGATGACGACGACGTGCTGCATTCTCCCACCCGCTATGAGCAGCCCATCCATATCACCGACGTGGCCGGCGACGACTATGAGATTACCATGGATGTCAACTGGCGCTCCTACAGGCTTGCTAGAAGGGCCTGGAGCGGCGGCCTTCTGGACATCCGCGTGGCCTTCAAGGACCAGACCGGCGGAGAGCCGTATTTCGTGCGCATCCACGACCCCAAATATGAAGTAAGGGCCCTCAATCTTTCCCAGACCGAGAGCCAGATCCAGGCCGCTGCGATGAACCGCGCCAGGGCTGCCGTACAGCAGCAGACTGTCGTTCCGGACTTCAGCATCAGCAGGATGGTGGAGAGCGAGACCGAGTTCCGCGGCATGAAACGCACCGTCAAGACCCTCCAGCCCATAGTGTCCAAGACTGCCACGGCCGCCCAGATCAACGAGAACCGCGACTGGCACAAGCTGCGCATCTCCTGCAAGGGCTCGAGCGCTACCGTATACTGGGATGGCAAGAAGGTGCTCTCATCTTCGAAGCTAGACCGTGCCGGCAGCAATGACATCACCTTCTGGGTCAATTACACAGAGGCACTGTTCCGCAATATCAAGGTGACTTCCGCCAATGGCAAGACTGTATACTTCGAAGGCACTCCCGAGGACGTCAAGGTTCCGGCCGTTGCTCCGCAGTGGGACTCTTTCGGCGACGGAACCTTCGAGCTGGTGAAGGGTGACGCAGTGAATATGGATTACTCCCAGAAGATTACCACCACTTCACAGGCCGGCATCTCGCAGGGCCCCCAGAACATAGTGAAAGGGGAGAGGTACATAGGTTACATCCACGCCAAGGGTGACGGCATGCTGTCTGTCCAGCTGCGCAAGGATGGCAAGGCTGTCTCTACCATGGTCCTCGGCAAGCCCGGTCCGAAATGGAAAAAATACGAGTTCGAGCTTGACGGCACCTTCGACGGCGACGCCGACTTCGCAATCTGCGTGGAGAACGGCTCCCTGCAGGTTGACGAGGCCAGCATGACCACCAAGAGCGGTATGGACCTCGGCGGTTTCCGTCCCGACATCTTCAAGGCCGTGGACGAGCTCGGCCCGACCTGCCTCAGATGGCCGGGCGGCGGATATGTCGCTCAGTACGACTGGCGCTGGGGCATCGGCCCCCAGACCCAGAGGCAGCGCTGGGACCACTGGATGTGGATGGATTATGACCAGAACTGCTTCGGCACCGACGAGTTCATCCGCTTCTGCCGCGAAATCGGCACCGAACCGGTTATCGTAGTGACAGTGGGCTTCGACCGTCCTGAAGAGGAGCTGGAAGGCATCTTCCAGAATGCCCTGAACTGGCTGCGCTACTGCAACGCTCCGGCTACCGACGCCTGGGGTGCTAAGCGCGCCGCCAACGGTCATCCCGAGCCCTACAACGTGAAGTACTGGGAGATAGACAACGAGATGTGGGAGATGGGTATCGAGAAATACGAGGCTGCAGTCCGCAAGTTCTCCGCCGCCATGCGTGAGATCGATCCTACCATCAAGATAATTGCCTGCGGCGGCTTCCAGGAGGACGAGCAGTTCCTCGAGCGCTCTGCCAACTATTTCGACTACATGAGCCTTCACCACTACGAGCAGCAGAACGGCTATGCCACAGGTCCGCAGAATCTGGCCCGCCAGTATGACCGCTATGCCGACATGATTGCCAAGAGCCCGAACCCGAACGTGAAGCTCTTCATCTCTGAGTGGAACCTTAACAGCCAGGACTGGCGCACCGGTCTTTTCGCCGGCGGCTTCCTGAATGTGTGCGAGGCGCGTGACGTTGTGGCCATGGGTGCCGCTGCACTCTTCATCCGCCGTACTGACGCTCCGGACTGGAACAATGCCTTCATCAATTTCAACTACAAGGATCTGTACGTAGCTCCGAACTATCAGGTGACCAAGCTCTGGCACGACCACTTCTCTACCCGCCTGCTCTCGTTCGAAGGCGAGACCGCAGACCTGAACATAGTTACGACTATGTCTGAGAACGGTCATGACGTCATAATCAAGGTGGTCAACCCGACCGACAAGCCCTATAAGCTCACCTTCAAGGGCAAGTTCGACGCTGCATTTGACGCCGTCTACGATTATTACGCTCCCGGCGACCTGATGGTCGGCAACACCCTCGAGAAAAAGGACGCAGTGGCTCTCCAGCAGAAGAGCTTCAAAGTCTCAGCTTCCGAAGGCGCTCTCGATATCGCACCTTACTCTGCCGGTGTTATCACTGTCGCCCGCGGACGGTAGCATCGTCCAGAATATAATAACAGCAGAAGTGTCGCCCAAGGGTGGCACTTCTTGTTTTATTTTTCGTAAAAAAGCAGTAGCTTTATCTATTCAAAAGTACTTAGACCTAACTCCTATGAATAAACTACTGCTTTCCATTATCGCAGCATTATCTGCCATTTCTATGTATGCTGCTGACATACAGGTAAAAGTCACATATTATTCCCCTGGAATCGTGCGCATCGAGAAGTCGGCCGGAGCGTTCGGGCGCACCAACAGCGTGTCCGTCATCATGGAGCCGCAGGGCACTCCTGCCAAGCCGAAAGTTAAAGTAAGCGTCGCCAAAGACGGCACAGTCACCTTTACTGATGCGAAGGGGCGCAAGCTCCTCACCGAGGGAGCCGCGTCTGTCGAGGCTATCACCGAAGGTGTCGACAAGGGTTTCTGTGTAGTGTCGCAGGAGTTCAGGCTTGACAAGGACGAGCCGATCTACGGTCTGGGAATGCTACAGAACGGCAAGATGAACCTGCGTGGCGAGAATCGCCGCATGATCCAGTCCAACACCGAGGACTACACCAACTTCTTCCAGTCAATAAAGGGCTACGGCATCTTCTGGGACAACTATTCTCCCACAACCATCGCAGATGACGGCACCACCCTGAAGCTGTCTTCGGAAGTGGGCGACGAGATAGACTACTATTTCATATACGGCGGCGATGCCGACGGAGTGATTGCGGGCGTACGCCAGCTTACCGGCACAGTGCCGATGCTTCCGCTCTGGACCTACGGTTTCCATCAGAGCCGAGAGCGTTACAAGAGCGCCAAGGAGCTGCTGGACGTAGTGAAAGGTTATCGTGCCGCCAACGTGCCACTGGACGGCATCATCCAGGACTGGCAGTACTGGGGCAACAACTATCTCTGGAACGCCATGGAGTTCCTGAACGAAGAGTTCCCGAATCCCAAGGCATGGGTAGAAGAAGTCCACAACATGGGCGCGCACATGTCAATCTCCATCTGGCAGTCGTTCGGTCCCCAGACCAAGCCCTACCGTCAGCTGAAGGAGAAGGGGCTGCTCTTCGACTTCATCACCTGGCCGCAGAGCGGCATCTCTCACATCTGGCCGCCCCGCAGGGACTATCCTTCCGGAGTGGTCTGCTACGATGCATACAGCGCAGAGGCCCGCGACATCTATTGGGACAACCTGAAGAGGCTCTGGGATCTCGACATCGACGCATGGTGGATGGACAGCACCGACCCTGACCATACCTACAGGGAGGGAGACTTCGACCAGATGAGTGCGATGGGTTCTTTCCGAAGCGTGAGAAATATCTATCCCCTTATGTGCGTAGAGGGTGTCTATGACCATCAGAGGGCGGTGAGCAGCGACAAGAGGGTGTTCATCCTCACCCGCTCGTTCTTCATGGGCCAGCAGCGCACCGGCGCCGACACCTGGTCCGGCGACACCCAGTCTACATGGGACGACTTCCGCAAGCAGATTCCCCTCTGCCTCAACTATACCCTCACCGGCAACCCTCAGGTAAACTCCGACATCGGAGGCTTCTTCCCCGGAGGCTACAACAAGCCCGGCCAGACCCAGACCTGCTCAACCAACCCGCTCTTCCAGGAGCTCTATGTACGCTGGCTGCAGTTCGGCCTATTCAACCCTATGATGCGCAGCCACGGCGAGTCTTCCCGCCGCGAGATCTGGGAGTTCGGAAAGAAGGGCGAGCCGATATATGACGCCATCGAGAAAGCCATCAGGATGAGGTATAAACTCATGCCCTACATATACAGCACGGCATGGCAGGTGACTTCCAACAACGACAGCTTCATGAGGGCTCTCATCATGGACTTCGCTGCCGACAAGAACGTATGGGACATCCCCGACGAGTTCATGTTCGGCCGCAGCCTGCTCGTAGCTCCCGTCACCCACGCCCTCTTCACCTCGACAGAGGAACGCAAGTGGAGCGAGGAGAAAGTCAACTGGAACGTACCCGCCACCACCGACGTCTATCTGCCTGCAGGAGCCAGCTGGTACGACTGGAGCACCAACAAGCTCTACAAGGGCGGCCAGACAGTGTCTGCAGCGGCTCCCATCGACAGATGCCCCCTGTTTGTGAAGGCAGGCAGCATCATCCCCATCGGGCCGGATGTCCAGTATGCATCTGAGAAGCCGTGGAACGACATCGAAGTCCGCATCTATGGCGGCGCCGACGCCGACTTCACCCTCTACGAAGACGAAGGCGACAACTACAACTACGAAAAGGGCCGCCACAGCACCATCGACTTCAAGTTGCGCGGCCGCACCCTCACCATCAGCAAACGCAGCGGCAGTTACTCCGGGATACCGGCGTTCCGTACGTTCCGGCTCGTATATATAGACGGCAAGGGTCGCGTAAGCAGGAATGTGGTATATAATGGAACAGCAACGACAATTAAATTCTAATCATTCAATAACTATCAACCTTATTAATCAATCAAACTATTGTCTATGAAAAAATTGTTCATTGCTATTTGCGCCATGGCACTCTGCCTGCCCGCAATGGCACAATTTGGTCAGAGAGCCCCTCAGCCGATCACTGACGGTATGAAGGACACCTACAAAGACTACTTCATGATCGGAGTGGCAGTCAACCAGAGGAACATCTCAACCCCTGAGCAGATTGCTCTCATCAAGAGGGAGTTCAACAGCATCACCGCTGAGAACGACATGAAACCCCAGCCGACTGAGCCTCGTAAAGGAGAATTCAACTGGGAGAATGCCGACAAGATCGCTAACTTCTGCCGCGAGAACGGCATCAAGCTGCGTGGTCACTGCCTAATGTGGCACTCTCAGATAGGCACCTGGATCTATCAGGACGAGAAGGGCAACCTTCTTCCCAAGGAAGAGTTCTATGCCAACATGAAACATCACATCCAGGCAGTCGTTGAGCGTTACAAAGACGTCGTTTATGCATGGGACGTTGTAAATGAGGCAGTAGCCGACAGCCCCGTAAGGCCCGGCCAGCCTGAACTCCGCAACTCTCCGATGTACCAGATCGCAGGTGAGGAATTCATCTACAAGGCATTCGAGTATGCTCACGAGGCAGACCCGCACGCCCTTCTGTTCTACAACGACTACAACGAGTGCGACCCCGGCAAGAGCGACCGTATCGTAGGCCTCATCACCAGGATGAAAGCTGCCGGCGTTCCGGTACACGGTATCGGTATGCAGGGCCACTACAACATCTTCAGCCCGACTCCTGCCGAGATGGAAGCTGCAGTTGAGAAATATGCAGCCATCGTAGACCATATCCACGTAACTGAGCTCGACATCCGCGTCAACACCGACCAGGGCGGCGCCCTCCGTTTCAACCAGGGTGAAACCCGTCAGGTAGCAAGCTGGGAGCAGACCCTGCAGCAGGACCAGTACGAGAACCTGTTCAGAATCATGCGTAAACATGCCGACAAAGTTGACTGCGTAACTTTCTGGAACCTTTCAGACCGCGACTCATGGCTCGGAGCCAACAACTCGCCGCTGCTCTTCGACGCCAACTATCAGCCGAAGATGGCCATGTACAATGCTGTAAAGAACTTCAACCCGGCACTTGACAACGTAGTCATCAAAGAAGACTTCGTTCCTTCAACCAAGAACCAGCCCGGCCAGCTTTATCCTATGGTCAACTCACAGCGTTACATCCGCTATCGCGTCGACGCTCCGAAGGCCACTTCAGTCATCGCCGGCAGCACCGTTCTCCACAAAGACGCTGACGGTTTCTGGACCGGTGTCAGCAAGACTCCTGCTGACGAAGGATTCCACTACTATCACCTGACTATCGACGGCGGTACCTTCAACGATCCCGGAGCTCTCAACTACTACGGTTCTACCCGCTGGGAGAGCGGTATCGAGGTTCCCGCACACGACCAGGCCTTCTACACCGAGAGGAACGTTCCCCACGGAAGGGTAGAGGAAGTTCTGTTCTGGTCACAGAGCACCAACCAGCTCCGCCGCGCATTCGTCTACACTCCTCCGCAGTACGATGCAAGCAAGAAGACAAGATATCCTGTTCTTTATCTGCAGCACGGTTGGGGTGAAAACGAGTATGGATGGTCTAACCAGGGCCACGCCAACATCATCATGGACAACCTGATTGCTGACGGTAAGATCGAGCCGTTCATCGTAGTCATGACTTACGGTATGACCAATGAAGGCTTCCGTCCCGGTGCTGCCGGTCCGGCAGCCGGTCCTCAGGCTCCCATCTCTACTGCAACAGGTGCTCCCGCTGCAGTTGCTCCGAAGCGTCCTGAAGTTGCTGCTCCTGCAGCTCCCGCCGGTGGTGCAGCTGGCCAGCGTGGCGGCGGCATGGGTATGATGATGAACAACGGCTTCGAGACAGTTCTCGTGGACGAGCTCATCCCTTACATCGATTCACACTTCAAGACCAAAGCCGACAAGGCTCACCGCGCAATGGCCGGTCTGTCAATGGGTGGTATGGAAACTCACACCATCACCCTCGCCCGTCCGGAAGTGTTCGGTTACTACGGTCTGCTCAGCGGCGGTACCTACAACCCCGAGGAGCTCGCAGGCATCAAGGATATCAAGGGTATCTTCATGGGCTGCGGCAGCAAGGAAGGTCCTGACGCCATCAGAAATGCGGCAGAGACTCTGAAGGCCGCCGGCTACAACGCCAAAGGATACGTATCTGAGGGCACTGCACACGAGTTCCAGACCTGGAGAAGGTGCCTCTACGAAATGGCTCCGATGCTCTTCAAATAGCAGTCGGCCATGACAATAAAAAAACTCTGCGAGGTCTTCCTCGCAGAGTTTTTTTTATCACGCGCGCCTATTTCTTCTTCGGCTCGTCGCCGTGGGAGTTCTTGTATTTGAAGCGGCGGATCTTCTGGGTGGCGGTCTTCTCGAAAGGCTCCTTCATGGCGTTTACCTCGCCTATCTTGGAGTTCTTGCCGACAGCCCTGTTGACGAAGTCCAGAACGGCCTTCTTGCGGGCTTCCAGATTCTCG
>JAFZVU010000030.1 GCA_017617655.1 Bacteroidales bacterium | reverse complement strand
CGGACGGGCTTGGCGCATGCAAAGGTGAAGT
Organism: Bacteroidales bacterium; assembly: GCA_017617655.1. Taxonomy (GTDB): domain Bacteria; phylum Bacteroidota; class Bacteroidia; order Bacteroidales; family UBA932; genus Equibacterium. Next base: position 28,952 of record JAFZVU010000030.1, on the reverse strand, counting down.
CGCTTTCGAACCTCTCGATCTTCGCGACGATCGTCAGGCCGTCCGCGCCGGAAATGCGCATGCCTTTTTCGGTCTTTTTCATGGTGCCGCCCAGGGGCAGGAAGCGGATGGCCACGGCGAAGCCCTTGCGGCCGAAGTCCGGATTGTACGCGCAGGCCAGCGTGATCACACCGTCCTCGATATTCAGCTCATGGGTGCTTCCGGCCAATCTGGGCAGCTGCATCTCCACGTCCAGGTCCAGCTGTCCCTTCGGCGCCGTGAAGCGGTTCACGGTGACGTCCCCGTCATAGGCGCAGAAGCATTCGTTCCGGAAAGAACCGCGCGCATCAGTCCACATGGCGGTAATCATTCCGTTCTGCATGTCCAGGAAGCGCAGATAGTCCCGGGTATCGGGCTGCTCCGGCCGGCGGAAAGTGAGCGTGAAGGCCTGGTGCCTCCGCGGCCCGCCGACAGGGTACAGAATATTGTTGTCGAAATTCATGTACTTTTCGAAGCCGGCCTTTTTCTGGGCTTCGTCTATCAGGGCGCTCGCCTCATCCGCCTTGCCTTCCAGCAGCAGCTGGCGGATGCGGGGCAGGTAGGGTCGCATGTCCGGAGGCAGTGGAGCCTGGGCCCATTGAGGCGCAAATAGCAGCTCCTGGGTATAGGACATCACATCGTTATAGGGCTGGCCGGAAGCCTGGATGCGCAGGGAACCGTTGCCGGTGATGAAATAGTCCGAAGATTCTTCCGCGGGGGCGATGGAGCAGATATTGTGCTTCGGCAGGATGCTGGAGCGCTTCTCCACCGGAATATATGGGATGGTATACTCGAGTTTTTTTGTATCTATCTTAGAACTCCCTTCGGGAAGGTTCTTCAGAAAGCCCTTGGCGCTGGTGGTCCCCACCGCAAGGCACAGAAAGGCGATAATTGCAATTAACTTTTTCATGAGGTGCAGTTTAGTTCTGTGAATTTACACATTTCTTTCGACATGCCAATAAGGAAGCTTCACCTGCCGGATTACAGAACAGCAGACATGGGGCCCCAAGGAATCTGAGGGCAGTTACTATGTTGGGAATGTGTTTCACCTTTCAAGATTCATCTTAATCCAAAGTTACTATATTTGTTGCTGGACAACGAATTGGATTGTGCTGAAAATGAAAAGAGAAATCAACCCTCAAGAGAGTAACCGTGCAGAAGCCTTCAGCAAGTGGATGTCATCGCCCATGCCTATGGTAACGTTGGGAAAGACGTTTGATGTCACTCGTTTGGTAAAGGCCAGCAAGAAAAGAGGCATAAAGTTCAACGTGCTGATATGCTGGTGCATCGGCAAGGCGGCCAGCAGTATAGAAGAGTTTTACCTCCTGCCTGAAAACGGACATTTGTACCAATTTGACAGGCTGGCCATCAACATAGTCGTGCAGAATGTGAAAGGCGGCATCAGTTTATGTGACGTTCCCTTTTCCGACGACATCGGGCAGTTTAATGCCGATTATCTGGAACTGACAAGTCAAGTTGCTAAAACATGTGAGAGTAGTGCTCTGGAAGACTATATGATTGTTGGAACGTCGGTGTTACCGCAAGTAGAACTGGACTATCTCGTCAATCAGTATTCCGGTCGATATAATAACCCATTCTTGGCTTGGGGAAAGTACCGCAAAGGACTGTTCAAGACGACATTGTCCCTATCGTTCCAGTTCCATCACGCCCAGATGGATGGCGGACATGCAGCAAGGTTCCTTCAGCTTCTGCAGGATGAAATGAACCTGTTGTGAGACTTAAATATTCTTCAACCTGCCGAAATCATCCCAGCCTGGAAGCATTTTGCCGTCGTGACAGTACTGGACAAACTTACGAAGAGCCTTCTGTGCCTCTTCATTACGGCCGGATTTCCGATAACCCTGAATGAAATCCACCCTGATGCGGCGGTAGGTTTCAGGGAATGACAGGAAGTTGTTCCATGCTGTTTCATCGGCCTTGACAGCATCCAAAACCCAGTCTTCGAAGACAAATAAGGAGGGATCCAGATCTGGAGCTGCTGCCAGTCCGGCCGGCGTCATCTCTCCCAACTGAACCAGGCGTCTGCAGCGGATCAGATTCCGTTCACACCACTTGCTCCGCTTGCGGCGGGGAGTAAAATGCTGGATGGGCTTCCCTTCGTCAATCTTTTTCTGGGTACTGTCAATCCATCCGAAACAGAGAGCGACCTCCACTGCATCGACATACCGAACCACACCAGGACAATCTGCTGAAGCACGGTTGATGCGCAGCCAGAAATCACTCACTTTGTCGTGATTCTCCAGATACCACCGGTACAACTCCGCGCGGGTGTGTATGTCAAGCAGGTTGGTAACTTCCATTGTCACGCATTCTACGTGGAATCAGTGTCGGATAGGCTTCTACGGCATCCCGGAAAGTGAGGCCGGCATTCTCCCGCAACCAGTTCTGGAACTCTACCTTGAAACGGAATCCTTTGCCCAGATACTGCTCAAAGAAGGCCCGCAGGTCCTGGGAGCATACGATATTAGGGGCGATGGTTTCGTCCAGAGATGTTGGAACTTGCCTGTTAACGGCACTTCTTTTTGCCTTTGACTTGCCCGACATCAGTTCCGGCAGCGTTGCCCGGATGATATCCTCAAGGTAATCCCCATTGTCCACATTCGTGATATAGAAATGGTCTCGGGCACTGGGATATGGCGGCCGGAGCACAACCTCGTCCAGAACAGCCTCACCTGCTTCCGTCATCTTGATATACAGGTTGTTGTCGCAAATCAAGCCGAAAAGGACGCCATTGCAGTAGATGCAATAGTCCCCCATCATCTTCTTTACAGCAATTTCACCTGCGCCGGAGCACTGGTCTACAATAAATTGAACAAAATCTGCGTTGCTAGCCATAAAAGCAAATTTACAGAATTCCCACGATATGCACATGCACTCATACGAGGATTGGTTATCTTTGTACACTATGATAATAACAAAAACTGGATTCAACAAGCATGATATCGCACGAGATGCGTGTCAGTTATTTGGCCCTCAAGCTCATCAGGGATACGACTGGTGGTGGCATTCCTTCACGGGGCATGATGCCGCAACCGGAGAAGCAAAGCCTTTCTTCATAGAGTTCTTCCTCTGCAATCCGGCCTTCGGAGCCGATAATCCCATCTTCGGTCAGATTCCCGGGAAGCCTGCCAAGCCGTCCTACCTGATGGTCAAGGCCGGTGCCTGGGGCGAAGATGCCGCTCAGCTGCACCGCTTCTGGGGCTGGAAACAGATTAAAGTGGACTGGGGCGTTCCGTTCAGCGTGGAGGCTGATGATTGCTTCCTCACTGAGGACAAAACGCTCGGAAATGTCAAGGTAGAGAACTCCAGTGAGCATCCTGAGTGGATGTGCTCCGACGGCGAAATGTCATGGAACCTGCAAATCCGTAAAATTACTGCCTTCAACGTTGGTTTTGGGGCCGATGAGGTGTTCCGCCACGCAGAGGCCTTCGAGATGTTCTGGCATGCCGAAGGTATGAAGACGGAATACGAAGGCGAGGTTATATGGAACGGCCGCCGTTATATCGTCCGTCCGGAGGATTGTTACGGTTATGCCGACAAGAACTGGGGCCGTGATTTCACATCGCCATGGGTATGGCTATCCTCCAACAATCTCACTAGTAAAATAACAGGCAAGAAACTTACGGACAGCGTGTTCGATATCGGCGGCGGGCGGCCCAAGATTGGCCGCGTGGCACTCCCCCGCAAGCTGCTGTCGGCCTTCTGGTATGAGGGCAAGCCTTATGAGTTCAACTTCTCCAAGGCCTGGACTCGCGTGCACACGGAATTTGACTGCCGGGAGACCGATACGCAGATTGTCTGGCACGTGGAGCAGCGAAGCACTTCAGGCCGCATGATTACAGATATCACCTGCGAAAAGAAAGACATGCTGCTGGTCAACTATGAATCTCCGGATGGCGCCAAGAGGCACAACCGGCTATGGAACGGCGGAAACGGCGTCGGCACTGTCCAGCTGTTTGACCGTCACGGTAACCTTGTCGACCGCATCCACGCCGAGAATGTCGGTTGTGAATTTGGAGAATATGATAAATAACCTCTGCGCGGGTAGCATATTATTGTATATATTTGCACGGTATGAGAATGAGATACTTGTCTTTGGCCCTCCTGGCTGTTCTGACGTTGGTTGCTGCTCCGGTCTTCGGGGCGGAACCCGATTCCACCGGCGTTAAAGACAACAGTGCGATTTTCTTCAATGCGTCGTCAGACAGCAAGCCCAGGGAGGTCTCCCTCGGACTGCCCACGAACAATTCTTCTGCAGTGCAGATCTTCGAAGATGGTCTCCCCGTCTCCTACTACATTTACCACTCATTCCCGTACAAAAGCTGGCACGGAGGAGCCAGCGCCAGCACTACAGGCTCCATAGGGCCCATGGAGACAGCCATGCGCTACGGCGAGATAAACAACTACGTCGACAGTTATAACAAGCTTGGAAGCGATCATTTCTCAGGCGTACTCAACTATACCTTCGGCATCTGGGGGCAGCATAAGATTGATTTCAACATATCAGGTCCCATCGCCCGAGGCTGGCAATACTCTCTCAGTACCTACCAGAACTTCGACCCGGGTTCAAACCATATAGCAACGCCGTATTATAAAGACCGGCATCAATTTTACAAAGCTGTTATATCCAAATCCTGGTCAACCGGAACGGCTTCGCTCGTCTACCAGTATGTAGATTACATGAGCGTAGCCGAGAATTTCGGACCCTTTATCTTCGTTGGTGACGGCAGCGTGATACCATATAACGGTTTTGATCTGGGCAAGGATTCATACCGCCCCGACGAAGGCTACGTCAGCTATGTGGATTTCCTCACTGGCCAGATGAAGACCATGGACATCAGGGATGCTAACCGCGACAAATCCCATCACCTTACCCTGAGGCTTGACATGGATCTGGGTAACGGAGTACATCTCGACGTCCGCAGCCGCTTCAAACACGCAGGGTCCCAGAGAGGGGCCGGCACACTCGCCGGAATAGACGAAGCATCTGTGGAAGATGGTTACTCCTTCATAGACGGAAGTGCCTATACCGGACTGCTGCAGAAAAGGATGCTGCTTCACTTCGACGCCTTCGAAACCTCGTGGATCAACAACGCCGAGCTTAGTTTCTCCAGCGGCAACAACTCCTTCAGGGCCGGACTCGACTACTCTTTCAACCATGGCGGCACGATTTCATCCTCCGCTATCTTTTCTCACGAAGTCAGCAAGGATCCCCGGCTGATTCTTAATCACGGCCAGAAGTACTACAATTACAACACAGGAGGTGAGTACTACAACGGTTTCGAGAATAAAGTGGCAGCTTATTTCAAAGACAGCTGGTCTGCCGGCGGAAGGTTCATGGCGGAGGCATTCCTGCGCATCGAAGGCCTCTCGATCCGAGGCAAGGCAGCGAACAATATCGGAGGGGATACCAGCAACACCCGTTATTCCGGATTCGACCTCACCAAGGGGAAGATCACCCACTTCTCAGAAACTTTCCTCAACGGTGCCTTCGGCGTTCAAGCCACATTCCGCATCGTCGGCGGGCTGAGCGCACAGGCTGACGCCACCGCAACGCGCATTCACAGCAATATCTTCAATTACGGCGGTTTTTACGACCCCACTACCGACCCGACCGACACATATCTGCTCAGGGGCGGTTTCGCATACAAGAACGACTGGATAAACCTGTTGTCACAGCTGAATTACATCCACCAGAGCAATTACAACACCCGCTCTGTCTTCCAGCATGTCCTTCAGAAAGAAGCTGGAGGTTATCCTGCTGGCTATACCGAGTCCGTCAGCCTTCCTCAGACCTATGGAATCTCATCTCTGGGCTGGGTGACCGACGCCATGATAACTCCCGTTGACGGTCTTTCCTTCCATGTACAGTTCACGCTCAGGAATCCCAGGTACGAGGACTTCATCTTCTCCCCCACTTTCTCCGACGGCGTCACTGAATATCATGACTTCTCGGGCAAGAATGTCACCAACCTCCATAAGGTTGAAATAACCTTCGACCCTTCATACAGTTTCGGTCCCTGGAGAATCTGGTTGAACACGAGATATATATCGAAGCAGTATATCAACAAGACCAACTCCCTGTATTTCAAGGGTCGTGTGGAGACCTTCGGAGGAGCTGACTACCGTTTGAACAAGAAAATCAAGTTCAGCCTCAATATAATCAACCTTCTCAACCAGAAAGGCGCCAGCGGACGTATAAGCTCCGCCGACCTTGTTGAAGACGCCTCCCAATACAAGAACTACGTGATGTCAGGCACTTTCATACGCCCCTTCACTGTAGAGCTGGGAGTAAGCATATCGTTCTAGTGCATATCAGCTTATGGAAATGAACAATATTAAAGCAGCACTGTTCGACCTAGACGGCGTGGTCTTCGACACCGAGCCTCAATACACTGTATTCTGGGGAAGTCAATGCCGTGAATTCCATCCTGAGCATCCGGGGCTCGAGCACGAAATCAAGGGACAGACTCTTGTGCAGATTTACGACAAATGGTTTTCCGGACCTCTGGCTGACAAAAGGGAGCTTCTCACCAGGCGCCTCGATGAGTTCGAGCAGCAGATGGATTATACATACATAGAAGGATTTGAGCAATTTGTGTCCTCTCTTCGTAAACGTGGGGTAAAAACGGCAGTTGTTACAAGTTCTAACAGGGTGAAGATGGAAGCTGTGTACAGAAAGCATCCCGAGTTCATAGAGTTGTTCGACGCCATACTCACCTCGGAGGACTTTGAGCGCTCAAAACCCGACCCGGACTGCTATCTGAAAGCAGCCGGGAGGTTCGGTGCAGGACCCTCAGACTGCGTGGTATTCGAAGACAGCTTCAATGGTCTGAAAGCCGGCAGGGCTGCTGACATGTATGTGGTAGGGCTTGCGACCACCAATGCTGCCGATGACATACGCCCCCTTTGCGACGAGGTGATATACAACTACCTGACGCTTAATTGCCACTTTTAGGTTTTATTAAAAATGCCTATTTTCGCATCAGTTATGACTCGAATCCGGATATACATAATCGTTGCTTTGTCGTTCGCGCTTTCGTCCTGCGTCAACCATGCCTATGATTTCGAGAAGGTCGACCCTGACGTCACGCTGTTCGGGGAAGATGTCACAATCCCGTTGGGACAGTCCGGCCCGCTGACAATCGGAGCGTTGCTTGGGGAAAAGATGGGAGATTTCCTCATTCCTCTCGATGACAACACTTGCGCCATCCAGTATAAGGCCAAGGCCGTCAACATAACCCTGAACGAACTCAAGAACATTGACGGAGCCGCCCCCTTCCAGCGTTTTTGCGACTACCCCATCAATTACGACTTCAATCTTTTCACCAAGCCGGCCAATCCGTCTTTCAACTCACAGGATGAAGCCGATTTGAGCAATTCGATTCCGGGCAAAGTCAATCTTGAAAGCAAGACACAAAGCCTTGACTTCAGCGTTTCCAACCTTCCTTCGCAGCTCACCTCACTGAAATCGGTAACTCTGGGTTCCAAATCCAGAATCGAAGTAACGGTCTCTGTCCCCGACTGTGTGATGACCGCAGGCACTGTCGTCCCCAACCTTTCGTTGAGCCTTGGAAGTTTCCTGGTAAGTAATGATTTTCCTGACGGTGTAATCAAAGTCAATCCGACGCTTGACAGCAAGAACGGCTATTCTGCGAAAACCACTATCCAGCTCAACAAACTTGTACTGGATCCGAATAGTTTCAATGCAGCTGAACACACCCTGGCCGTGAATGCATCTATGACATTCACCGGTACTTGCACCATCAACCAGCCGAAGACCACTCGCGACCGTCATGATAAGGCGCCGGATGAACATAAACTACACGTCACGATAGTCATGAAGGACCTTGCCATCCAGGACATAGAAGGAGCCTTCGACTATTCAGCCAAAAACCAGGTCTCATTCCAGCTTGGCGACCTTTCATCAAGCATGACAGACAAGCTTAAAGAAGATATCCGCCTTGACTTCTCCGACCCTACGATCCTGCTTGACATCGAGAGCAACTTGACCATCCCGATAACTGCGAAGCTTGACCTTGCTGCCAGACAGAATAAAGTCAAGTACGCGGAAGTTAAGAACATTCCGATCTCTCTTCCAGTCGCTACCCCGGGCTCCTTCGTCTTCAAGCGTTTCCGCCTGGCCGCAAAACCCCCGAAAAACCAGGGCGAAGAAGCCGTCGCAGTAAACTTCAACAAACTTCTGTCAAGGATTCCGGATGATATGCTCATCACCACTAACGTGGCTACGAAAAGCGACAAGACGGCCACATTGCGTCTCGGCGAGAACTATCGTGTTACAATCACTCCCCATATAATCATTCCGCTCTCTTTCGGTCCCAACTTGAAAGTAGCCTTAAGAGACACCCTCGCCCTGCCAGCCCAACTGGGCACGATGATTCAGAAGAACTCTTTCCAGGTGAAAGGCTCAATCGACAACGGTTTTCCTCTGCAGTTCACTTTCAGCATAGTCATGGTGGACAAGGACGGAGTCGCCCTCACAGATACGGTCAGCCAGATTCTTGCCGCGGATTCTGTCAACGATGTTGACCTTATTTTGACAAAACTCCCCGAAGCCGACCCGACACAGATTACTTCAGCAATCCTTTCATTCCAAGTGGACGGCATTCCTGACGGCAGGCCAGTGATGAACGACGACGCTATACAGACCAATCTCCACATAGTTATTCCCGGAGGTTTGCATCTTACACTTTAAATCGCCCGGGAAATGAAAAGATTGATCTGGATAGTCTTATTCTTTCTGACGGTGATGGGGTCAGCCGCCTCTGCCCAGTCACGCGGCAGTTATTTCTTCGAGAATTCGCTGTTGCGCAGCAAGCTCAATCCAGCTTTCGCCCCGAAAAACGATTATGCTTCAATCTTCGGAGTGGGAAGTTTCAACGTCGATATAGCCAGTAACGTCGGCCTTAAGAATTTCATATTTCCTGATGGGGATGTGAACTATCTTTTCCTCAACGATGTTGTTCCGGCCGAAAAGTTTCTTTCAAAACTGCCTAAACGTGACCCGTATATGCAGAAACGGGTGGAGACCGACCTTTTCGGCGTCGGCATGAAGGTGAGCGATAAAGGATATGCTACACTGAGTCTTTCGCTGGTAGAGAACGGCAAGTACGTACTCTCCGGTGACATGCTCCGGTATGTCAAATCAAGCAAAAGCACTGACCTGCGCATATTCGAAGGCAGTTCTGTCTCTCTGGCTGGCTATGCAGCGTTGGCAGCCGGCTACAGTCACGACCTCAGCTCGTATGTGGAGGGTCTCCGTGCAGGTGCTCGTATTAAACTGCTGCTAGGTCTGGCGGCAGCGGATATTGCCATAGACAAGGCGGGTTTACAGACCGGCGAAGATCAGATCTCTGCCCTGCTCCATGGCACCGGCTCACTTTCTGGCATCAGGTACAGTTCCGACAACGGCTTTGCAATCGCACTTCCACAGTTTAACAGTTTCGGGGCTGCGATAGATTTAGGGGCTTCGTACCGCTTCCCCGTTGACGGTCCCTGGCTGATAGAAGGTGTCGAATTTTCTGCCTCCGTTTGCGATCTGGGCGGCCTCAAATACCGGCACACACTCTCATCTCTCCTGCTCGACCATCAGTTCAATTTCACCGGCATCGGTGATCTCACTGGAGATATAAATGCTACTCTGGAACAGACAATAAACGACATTAAGGCATTCACCAGCATCGACCCGTCTGAAGGTGATGCGTTCGCTTACTGGCTGCCGGCCAGCATCCATGTCGGAGCCACAGCGCTCCTGACGGAGCTGAATGCAAATATCGGCCTGTTGTACTATCATACTGAAGGTCACAGCAATGTTATGATTGCCGGAGGCATCTCACCTTACGAATTCCTGAATCTGGGTGTTAACTGGACATTCATAGGTCCGGCAAACCGTCTCGGATTCTATGCCGAGTTCATTCCCCAAAAGTATCTGGGTCTGTTCCTCGGCATGGAATGCGCCTCCCTGTCAAGCAATAACAGGTATATCCCTGTTCGGAACTTCACCGAAAGCATTTCCTTCGGAGTCAACGTAATTTTCGGGGAGTAGTTCGATGCCTGTCTGATAGGTTTTGGCACGATTGTTGGCTTTTGGGGGCCAACCCTACTAAAACCTAAATATTCATGAAAAAGTTATATTTATTGTTAACCCTTGTCCTTGCGGCCACGGGCTGCGGGCAAGATGATTTTTTGCTATGGCCTGACGGTCAAGGAGGAATGTTCCCCGACCAGCAGGCCGTATCCAGTCTGACCGACCCCGCTCTGTCATGGAGCGTAGATTCTTTCGAGGCCACCTCCGGTGCCACCAACAGCTTCCCTACCCTTTCAAACACCTACAACGTCAGCGTTACTTATGAATCCTCAAAGCCTGAAGTAGCTACCATCAGTCCAAACGGTACAATCACACTTCTGTCAAGCGGATCAACCATGATTACGGCCTCATCTGCAGCGGATGAAACCTATTCTGCGTCCAGCGCCTCTTTCATACTGACTGTCCTGGGCACATCCGGCAGCGAGGATGACGCTTCTCTCTCTTTTGACTCTACAGGCGATCCATCGTCTGATGACGACATCTCAAAAACGGAATTCAAAGGCAGGATTACAATCACCTTCTCTGATTCCGGAGATGCAACCGTGAAGGGAGACACTTACGGCTATGTCACCATTGACGGAAACAATGTCACAGTTAACAACGCCAAAGGCGAAGTTCTGATTTACGAACTCACAGGATCCACCTCAAACGGCTTCTTCAGGATTTACGGAGCCAAGAAGCAGGCAATAGTTCTGAACGGAGTCAGCATCACAAATCCTGACGGCGCAGCTATCAACAACCAGAACAAGAAGCGTACGTTCGTCGTAGTAAAAGGCAACAACACCCTCTCCGACGGCGCTTCTGCGGCCTATACGAAAGAGAATGACGAAGACCAGAAGGCTGTTTTCTTCAGCGAGGCCCAGCTGATCTTCAGCGGCAGCGGCTTGCTTACTGTCAACGCGAATAACGCAAAAGACAAATCGGGCATCGCATCTGACGACTATATCCGCCTGATGGACAGCCCTACCATCAAGATAAATGCCGGAAGCAGTGCAGGACACGGCCTCAAGGGCAAGGACTATGTCCAGCTCTCGAACGGCACCCTGTTCGTCTCTGTTGCGGCTGACATGAAGAAAGGCATCAGCACTGACGATTATGTCCTGGTAGAAGGCGGAAGCCACATGATTTCAGTGGCAGGCGGAGTGGCGTATGACGAAGAAGACGCAGAGTACTCCGGCACGGCCGGCATTAAAGCAGACAACTACTTCGCCATGACCGGAGGCTCGCTCACCATCAAGAATACGGGCGACGGCGGCAAGGGCATAAATGCCGGAAGCTACGACTTCGACAGCGAGAACCACACCCTCTCCGACAGCTATATCTCTGGTGGAAACCTCACCGTTACTACCACCGGCCGAGAAGTGAACGACGTTTCGGCCAAGGGTATCAAGATCGGCTGGGTTACCAAGACGGGCACCGGCGATTTCGCCAAGGTAACAGGATATGCCGGCAAACTAAACATCAGTGGCGGTATTATCAATGTAAGCAGCACGGGCGGTGAAGGTCTGGAAGTCAAGGGCGACCTCACGTTCAACGGCGGCGAGACCCATGTCTCATCATTGTCCGACGATGCAATCAACTGCCAGGGAGAGCTTACGGTCAATAACGGCTTCGTATATGCATATTCCGCAGGAAATGATGCCATGGACTCCAACGGCAACATGATACTCAACGGCGGCTATGTGATGGCTATCTGCACCAAAGGCTCACCCGAAGTCGCTCTCGACGCCAACACTGAAGAAGGCAAGAAACTGTTCATCAATGAGGGCGCAACTGTTGTAGCATACGGCGGCCTGGAGAATGGATATTCTGCTTCACAGACCGTCTACAGCATGAGCGGTACTGCAGGAGCATGGAACGCCCTTTACAACGGCAAATCGTTCATTGCGGCCTTCAAGGCTCCAGCGAACATATCGACGTTCATTGTATCTGCCCCTTCCCTTTCGAGCGGTTATAAGGGCGTCAGCGTGAGCGGAGAAGCCAGATGCAACGGCATCTGGGCGACGAGTGGCATCTCTGGCGGAACTTCCGTCACTCTCTCCAACTACACCGGTGGCAACAATGGCCCTGGCGGCAATCCCGGCGGTGGTCCGGGAGGTGGAGGCGGCAGACCCGGAGGATGGTAGGCATTTCATAAGTAAATAACGAGCCCCGACAGTCACATAGATTGCCGGGGCTTGTTTTAATAAAGATGTTGCATTACTGTCCCTGCGGGGCACCCTGGGGACGGGCTCCGGGAGCGCCGGGTCCTGCAGGTGCACCACCCTGGCCGCGCATGCGGTTCACAGCCTGGAACTGGCCGGGACGTACAGTGTCGAGGAAGTTCTCGTTAGTACGAGGCTTGGGCGAACGCTCAACGGCGTGGACCTTGATGTTCTCGCCGCCCATGACTATCCTGTCCAGGAAGGAATCGATTTCATTCCAGAACCATTTCAGAGGAAGGAGCGCCATCACGTGGTCACCGCCGAAGTACTCATATAACATGTATGGAACATCCATCGTATAGAGCTGCTTGCTGATGTAGTTGGGACCGAAGCCGTGGCGGTTCGGGTTGTTCTCCACATCGAATGTAACAGTCGGGTCTGTAGAGCCATGGAAGAAGCACATGGGGCAAGGTTTCTTGAGCCAGGTGAGCTGGGTGTCGTTCTCTCCTGTCAGATAAACTGCACCGGCCATCGGGATGACACCGGCGTAATTGAAGTCTGCAGGGAGGTTCTCCTTAGCAATCTTGTGGCCTGAGCAGATGTAATACTCGGCGTTCATGCTGTTGATGGCGCCGGCGCTGCTGCCGCTGATGACTATCTTGGTGGGATCGATGTTGTATTCAGCAGCTTGATTGATGAGCCAAACGGTAGCTGCATATATATCTTCCACACCGATGTCGATAGAATACTGGAAAGGATTGTACCCCTCCGGAGGAGTGATGAGCGGCTTGCCGTCCCTGCCGCGGGCCGAACCGAGGCGATAGTCTATAGACACGCAGACCCATCCTTTTTCACAGAGGTGGTCATAGAGTGGATTGCAGAGGGCGTCGACCCTCGATCCCATGGCCCAGGCCCCGCCGAAAGCATAGATGAATACGGGACGTCCGCCTTCGGTTTTCTGATCCTTGAACTGGTAGATGTCCATAAGGATTGGCTTTGAGTCGCGGACTACGAACTCTACGGTGGTCATGTCTGCCTTTGATACAATCTGCGCCTGCATGGGCGGCTGTGCGTTGGTTTTAATTGACAATGCAGTAAGCAGGACTGCACCAAAAATCAATAATCTCTTCATAATAGTGCTTGTTATGTGTATGTAAATTTACTCTATTTCTGGAATAACTATATAGGGAACTGCAGGTTTATTCTTAACTTAGGAACATCTTTAATCACTTATTCCTATGAAACACCCTATTCTGAGCAAGTGGCGCATCCTGGCGATACTGGCCGCAGCAGTATTCTTCAGCCAGGGTGGCATTCCTGCCCGCTCGCAGAACGTTGCTGCGTCAGACGGCTACCGGGCCGTATTCAGCGACTATTACACCCCGGCCACATCAGTGCCTGCGACCCCCGGTCCCGATGGATTCATCCGCCGCTGGACTTTACTCGAACCCATAGCAAAGTCCTTCAGCAGCAACAGCATGCTTACGGACAACTATCTTTCCGAAACGATGGCAGAAGAGTATTTCAAAGACCAGTTCACTATTATCCCGGAGGATGGCTCCAAGGTCAAATACGGCAAGACAAACCTTGTATGGCATGCGCTCGACTCAAAGAAATATTTCGTCAACCTGCTGCGCTTTGCCGAAGGCTATGGTAAGGAATACTTCCAGCAGATGTACTGGGCAGTGACCATCATCGACTGCGAGGAAGACCTCAAGGATGTCAGGCTTTCCGGCGGTGCCAACTCGGGCGCTGTCTGGTATCTCAACGGCGAAGAGGTTCTGAGGCTCACCAATGACCGCGACCTTATCGTCGACGACTGCATGTCGAAGCGCGTTACGCTCCACAAAGGTCGCAATATCCTTCGCGGAGCGGTTCTTAACGGCCAGGGGATGGCTACGTTCTGCCTTCGGTTCGTAGATGAGCAGGGCAAGCCTGTCACAGCATATACGGTTTCGTCAATAATGCCAAAGAAGAGGAGGTAAGACTATGAAAAAGAGATTATTTGCTACAGGCTTCACTGCAATTGTTTCTGCTGCTTTATCCCTTGCTGCATTTGCTCAGATAGGTAGTCCATACATACATGACCCTTCTACCGTCGTGGAATGCGACGGCAAGTATTATACCTTCGGAACCGGAGGCGGCGGCCTCATCTCCGAGGATGGCTGGAGCTGGCACAGCGGAGCAGTCCGTCCGGGCGGCGGCGTGGCTCCTGACGCAATCAAGATAGGCGACCGCTATCTGGTAGTCTATTCCACCACCGACCGCTCGAACGGCCTGAGGTACCGTTCCCGCGTATATGCGATGTGGAACAAGACCCTCGATCCGGATTCTCCCGATTTCGAATATACGGAACCAATGGACATCGCCGGCTCGAACGGCTATGAAGACTGCGACGGCATCGACCCCGGCCTCATGATGGGGCCTGACGGCAGATTATGGCTCGTATATGGCACATATTTCGGCTATACGCGCGTTGTCGAGCTGAACCCGAAGAATGCAGTGCCCATAAGCGAACCCGTCGATGTGGCTCTTTCCTGCGAAGCTGGTGAGATGATGTACAACGACGGCTGGTATTACCTCCTCGCAACCCACGGCACTTGCTGCAGCGGAGTGAATTCCACCTACGAAATAATAGTCGGCCGCTCCAAGAGCCCTACCGGCCCGTTCTACGACCATATCGGCAGAGATATGATCCATGGCGGCGGCAAACTTCTGCTGGCTTCAGAGCCGCGCCGCATCGGTGCAGGCCACTTCGGCCGTTTCATAGTATCAGACGGCATAGAGAAGATGTCGTTCCATTTCGAGGGCGACCTCGACCGCAGTGGCCGCAGCGTGCTGGCAATGCGCCCGCTCATGTGGAAGGACGGCTGGCCGGTGGCTGGCGAACCCTTCGAAAACGGCAACTACAGCATCGTCTCTGAAAGAAGAGGATATACCCTGGAGCTGGCAGTCAACAATGTACCGCTGAATGGCGGAAGGGGTATGTCACGCGGTGGTGACGCTCCGGTCGCCCCGATGGCTGACCAGAAGCTGGAGGATGTAATCGGCACCTGGCCGGAGGAGCAGATCGACCTGCGCATCGGTCCCCAGCTATTCCGGCCCCACCAGACCTGGGAGATCACTGAAGTCCCGGAAGCCGGAGGCTACATAGGCGGCGCATATTGCAAGATAACTATCGCAGGCACCGGCCGTGCTCTCACCGCTACTGCTGACAAGGAAGTTACTACGGTTGCAGAATTCACTGGTGCGCCCGAGCAGTTATGGAGGATAGACCGCATGACCGACGGCACATACAGGATTATGCCCAAAGCTGTTCCAGGCATTTCTGAAGAACTGGTTCTCGTTGCAGTTGCCGACAGCACACCGTCACTGGGCGCTTTCGACCCTGCCAACGTAAACTGCAAGTGGAGCCTCAAATTATTGAGGTAACACTTACGTTTTACAAACAAAGCCCCGGCAATCATAATGACTGTCGGGGCTTGTTGTTTATGGATAATCAGCGGCTACTGGTTCATTACCAGAGGGGTCGGAACGGTCACCTGTGAAGGAGACCAGCCGGTAGCCTTGCCGAACACTGTGAAGTCGAGGATGCTCAGAGGGCTGTTCTTCGGCCAGTCAAGCATGGTCAGACGGACATAGCGGCACTCGACGGGAGCGATTTCGTCGAACAGCACGTTCCTGGGAACGGTATTGTTGGATGTGTCAAGCACTGTAGTGAAGGACTTGCCGTCCATAGATACTTCAATCTTGTACTTGTAGATAGGAAGTGCAGCAGCATTGCCGCCGAATCCCCTTCCGCCGCCACCTCCAAAGAGAATTCTCGAGCCGTCAATCAGGAAGGTCTGGACCCTGTCGCGGTCAACAGCCGGAGAAAGGCTGATGGTGAGGGTCGGGTTGGCGTCGCCATCTTCGGGTTCCCACCATGTTGCCGTAGAATTGTCGAGAGCATATTCAGGTCCTCTGCCGGGCTTTGAACTTGAAGCCACTTTGGCAGCTCCGGGGAAGCCCTGACCGGTGCTCATGGAAGTCTTGCCGACAGATACTATGGTTGAGCCGGAATCGCCCTTTGTAGGATCAGTCACAACGCCGGGAGCCCACTGGGGCGTGTCTGTTACATTGCATGTGAGATTGCCTTTCTTGTCTACGATAACGCGGTCCATGCCGATGCGGCGGCCGCCGCTGCGAAGAACGATTGTGTAGAACTGCCAGATATTGCCGTCCGGACCTGTTACCATACTTCCATGTGCAGGGCCGGTGACGATGCCGTCAGTGCGGCGGAGCAGAGGGTTGTTGGATGCATACTTATACGGTCCCTGGACTTTCTTTGACTTGTAGTAGCCCTCAGCATAAGTTCTCCACTGGGTTCCAGAGGCAGAATACTGAAGGTAGTATGTCCCTTTATACTTGTAGATCCACGGACCTTCGATCCATGCTACATCGGGGAACTCGTTCATCTCGCCCTGACGCTCCCATACATGGTCAGGGTTGAAACTGAAATGATGTGTCACGGGGCCTACGAACTGGGTAAGGTCGTTCGGGTCGAGTTTTACTGAATAGATACCGCTGATGGCCATTCCGGGCCAGAACAGATAAGGCTGGTTGTCATCGTCCACATAGATATGGGGGTCGAAGCCCTGGCTCCAGCCGTGCTCGAGGTCAGGAGTGCCCTTCCACTGTCCCAGCACCTCATAAGGACCGAGGGGATTGTCGGCAACCCAGACGTTGCTGCTGTTGCCGGTCATGTAGAACTTGCCGTTGTAGGGGCATACATCGGGGGCAACAGGAACTCCTGCAACATAATGGTAATCCCAGTTCAGCATGTCGGAAGACACCCATGCTCCGCCGCCTGTGCAGAACATGTAGTATTTACCTTCCCATTTGAAGACGCTGACGTCTCCTGATGCACTGCCCTGCCCTATTTCCATCGGCAGAGGGTTGCAGTAACGGGCATCCTTGCCCAGAGTCTGGGCATTCAGCAGACTTACCGAAAACAATACGGCAGCTGCCATGATGATGATTCTTTTCATAGGAAATTTATTGAATTGTTACTCGAAGATTTCGGCGAGTTTTGCTGCAAGTTCCTGGCCGCGCAGGCCACGTGCCACTACGGTGCCCTGCGGATCGACAAGCAGGTTGTCCGGGATGGAATCGACGTTATATATCCCGGCGGCCACTGTCTGCCAGTAATTCAGGTCAGAAAGATGTATCCACGGCATATCCCAGCTGACGATAGCTTTCGTCCATGCATCCTTGTCCCTGTCGAATGATAGGCTGACTACGTTGAAGCCATACTGGTCGTGATATTTCTTGTAAGCTTCTACTACATTCGGCATCTCTGACTTGCAGGGGCCGCACCATGAAGCCCAGAAATCTATCAGGACCCAGTTGCCCTTGCCTACATATTCGCTGAGCTTATGCATTACGCCGTCTGCATCCGGTTCCTCCAGGTCTATGAACTTCTTGCCTACTATGGACAGCTTGCGCAACTCGGTATTGTCTGTTCTCACACCGCTCTGCTCAAGATATTCCTTATAGTCAATGATAAACGGATGCTTTGCGAAAGGAGCGTCCGAGGCGAACAGTCCCTCCAGCTTCTCCGCGTCTAAATATTCAGCGATATAGGGGATTATAGCTACGGGGATAATATTGTCCTTGTTCTCCTCAATAAGTCCCATGCAGAAATCCGTATATTTGGCCACGGCGGCATTGTACTTAGGCATGAACTCTTGCATGCGGGTTCTCTGTTGATATGACGGCAGTGCCAGAAATTCATTTGTCATGTCGAAAAGCTCTTTATACTCCGCATTGCGCTTCTTCATGCAGTCATCCAGTCTGTTGTTGAGTGCGGACCCGGACAGAGTCTCGTCTGTAACGTTGATCTTTACTGGCTTGCCGTCGTTGAACATCCAGATGACATTTGCTGCATTGCCGATCCTCACCGCAAGGAGGGCATCTTTCCCGGCTTTGCCTTTCATCTCGAAGCCGCCGTCCGCGATGACCGTACTGTTGATTACCTCAGAACTCATGCCGTCAATCAGATACACGATCATACCTGATGCCGGGGCATTGACACCTTTCACTACATATTTGACATCTTTCCCGGAGCACGACAGCAACACTGTCGAAACAAGAGCCAGCAGGAAAATGGAAAACCTTTTCATATAGTAAACATTATTCAGTCACCTTCCAGCGTACCCGCCAGCGGCCATTCTCGAAGTCATGGCTGAGGATCTTGAAGGTTCCTATCTCAGATGTATTATTTACGTGCGCACCGATGCAGGCGCAGGCGTCGTAGTCTCCTACCCGGACGATGCGGAGCGTCTGCGAAACATCTTCCGGCAGTTTGCTGAGGTCTACTATGGCGCCAGCCTCGGCAAGCGGCACGAATTCGATGGTAACGTCCAGGTTACGGGTAATCACTTCGTTGACCGTTTTCTCTATCTCTGCCACCTGTGCGTCAGTCGGCGCCTGGTCCAGCAGATAGTCGCACTTGGACTTCTTGCGCTCGATGTGGGCGTTGCGCGAACGGGGACAGCCGAACAGACGGACCATGGTCGCATTAAGGATATGCTCCGCAGTGTGCATCGGCGGATATTCTTCTTTATTGTGACTGTTGAGAACGGGTTCTTCCATAGCCATCTTTATTTTGCCAATTGACGCTGTGCCTTCCTGAATGAATCCAGCTGCTTGAAACAATGGCGGTCTATGATTTTCTCGAGTTCGCGGTCAGGGTTGTTGAGGAAGCGGACATCGTAGTTCAGCTCCAGCAGCTCGCCGTTGGCCGGAGTGTAAGGCTCCCAACGCCTGGGCAGTGACGGGACATTCGGGTCGCCGGTGGTCGCGAACTGTGCCCAGATGTCACTCATCAGGTCAGCCAGGTCATAATCGGCTTCGCTGGGATCCGGAAGGTCGGAATCGCCCGGACGGAGATTGTCGAAGCAGAATTTCAATTCATTGCCGTGGACGCTTCCCTTGCTCACCGGCGAGCGCCATGTGAACATGTACATCCATGTCTTTGCATCGCGGGTTTCGGCTATAGCGTCTGTGGTGATGATGGTCTTGGGGCGGAACAGCCAGTCGATGCTGAGAAGGTCCTGCGGAGTATAATCGGGCCAAGCTTTGGCGAAAGCCTTGATATAATCGTCGGTCTCCTGTTCGAAAGTATTTGTAAGTTCCCGACGTGCCTCTTCCAGGGTCAGATCCCTGTTGTAATTCAGCCTTTGCAGCTCATTGAATGTGGTGCCTATCAGAATCGGGACGTTATTGGAAATGTCTGCGAAACCGTCCTGGAAAGGCTGCTGGTGCAGCACCTCGCCGTCCGGAGTCGGGCCGAAGCCCCACATCATCGGAGTGCCGGGCCTGCGGGTGCCGATGCTGGCCGCCATGGCACGCTGTCCTGCGGCATACAGCTTTTCATACGGCACATCCTTCATCTTTTCGATGTTTGCAGCATCTATGCCCAGCTCTTTCATAACAGCCAGGCCGAGCTCTTCAGTCATAGCCTTGGTGTTGACATTGAGGATTGTGCCGCTCATGATAATCGCCTTGTGGAACAGCCCTTTCGCTGAAGGCATGCAGAGAAGCGTACCTACTTTGCCGCCACCACCGGACTCACCGAAGATGGTGACATTGCCGGGGTCGCCGCCGAACTTGTTGATGTTCTTCTGCACCCATTGGAGGGCCTGAACGACATCCATCATACCGACATTGCCGGAATACTTATAGTCTGGACTGGCAGCCGACAGATCGAGAAAACCGAGGATGTTCAGTCGGTGGTTGACACTCACTACCACCACATCTTTCTGGGCCAGGTGCATGCCGGGATCCCAGGCAGAAGTGCCGGAGTCGAATCCGCCGCCGTGAAGCCAGACCATCACGGGTTTTGATGCCTTGAAGTCGGTGGTCCACACATTGAGCACGCAGGAGTTCTTCTCGGACATCTCGTCTTCCGACAACTTGCGGCCGGAAGTGTTCTGCATGGCCTGGGGACCCCAGTGGTCACAGATCATTACAGTGTCCCACGGAACCACCGGCTGCGGAGGCATGAAACGTTCCACAGTGGCATAAGGAATGCCGAGGAAGCCTGTCGAACCTTCGTGGTCGAAGCCTTTGACATATCCGGCATCGGTCTTCACGACCAAAGGGTCTACCGTACAAGCAAGAGGGAGCAGCACGGCAGCAAATAGTATACTTAAGCGCAATTTCATAATGACTGATTAATGATTTGCGCTAAGTTAGCAAAAATCCGTCTTTTTTCTGTTCTTAATTTCCATACTCCGAAGCCTTGGACAGGGCTTCTTTCTGGAGGGCGATAAAATCGTCGTCGGAGGGAGAATGGCCGGGCATGTATACGAGAGTTACGCCCTGTCTCAGCAGCTCGTCCTGGAGCAGCGGGACAGATACGGCCTGGACGGAAACGCTGTCCCTGATGGCCAGGGCTGCAGCGGTGCCGGCAGCCTGTCCCAGAGCCATCCAGCAAGGTTCCATCCTCAAAGTAGAAAAGCCTATATGAGAGCCTGACACAGGCACAGGAAGCAACAGGTTTGTGACATCTTTCGGGACAATTACGCCGTAGGGCACATTGTAGACCTCTGTCGGATAAGACAGGAAGCCGTCAAGATGGATTCTCCCCTGCTCGCGTTTGTGGTGAGCATGAGAATCGAGGGCGTAGTGGCTGGCAGTGACGGCGTCACGATGGACTGGTCCCCTTTCATACGGTTCCTCCGCATCATTGGCGGTAAAGAAATACATACCTTCGAAACGGCGTCCCTCACGGACATAGACCTGCCTCGGAAAGTTGTCGTTGTCGACATATTCGTCAGCCGCATAGCCCCAGGTCTGCACCTCCTTGCGGAAGCTCTCGGGCAGGGCTTCGTCATTTGCGGCGAACCAGAAAAGGCCTTCGGTATAATCCTTAAGGCGCTGCGCAAAGTTGTCCCTCCATTTCCACGAAGCAGTCGGCCACTGCTGGTTTTCCTCCGGAAGGTCGGTCGAAATGAAAGCCATGTGCTGGTTGTTGGCGTCGTTCTTCCCGTTCGGGAGCTTAACCATGTTGGTAATCTTGCGGACGCCCCAGGGGTCGTCAGGAATCATAGTTCTCCCCCCTGCCAGGATTCTTTCCTTGTTCTCCTCTCTCTGCTGCGGAGATATATCCAGCGACCTGACGCCGGTATGGTAGCCATACAGGATGTCGTCGATAAGGGAAACATATTCTTCGCGGTCATAGTTCTCAGGTTTGCGGAAAGGCACCATGTTGGACGTGTCCTGAGTCAGGCAAAGACGATAGTTGTAGGCCTGGATGGTGCCGTCGCCCTCATAGGTCGTCCCAGGGCCGACAGGGCCTCTCCAGTATTTGTAGACCTTGCCTGCGATGGGCTCGTTGAATTCATCTATCCCTTCCCTTCCGATGCGGAACGGAACGCCTGCGGCAGCTCCAAGGTCACCCTCGTAGGTCGCGTCGACAAATACTTTCCCCTTGTATCTTTCAGAAAAGTGGGTATTTCTGTTCGTCACCTTTATCTCTTCTATGCGGCCGTCTGCCATCTTAAGATTTGAAGGATCGCTGTCGAACTGTCGCATGGTCTTTACGGTGATGAGAGGGCATTCTTCAATCATTTCGTCGAAAACCAGAGAGGCAACATGCGGTTCGAAATGATAGCCGTCAGAGCAGTCGGCCACCTGCTGGGAGCCGGGGCCATAGATGCTTGCGTAATAGTTCTTGACACGGTTGACAAATTCCAGGAACAGCCCTGTGGTAGCGCCGCGGGTTGCGATATCCGTCGCACCGAGGCCGTTGGCCGGCAGGCCGCCGATATGCTCCGTCCTTTCAAGCAGAAGCACGGACTCACCCATCCTTGCAGCAGAAACGGCAGTCATTATGCCTCCGGGAGTGCCGCCGACAACTACGACATCATAAGATTTTTCACAGCCTGCAATTGTTAATAGCAAGCTCAGCAACAACAGGTACTTTTTCATATCTATTATTGAACAGATTGCCGATATGCTTCGCAGCGGTCGGCGATGTTCTGTCTGAGGCAGTCGCCGTACCAGCGGATTTCAAAGGTGTGGTAGCAGCCGTCCTTGAAGTACGGCTTCCAGGCGTAGCCGGTGCCTTCGAAACCATCCACCAGAAGAAGCTTTGTACTCTGGTCGAGAGTTACCGTAAGAGTGTCGAAAAGCACGGCGGGGGTGGCGTCGGTGCGCCAGTTCACAGGATTGATGGCAACTGAATTGCCATAGCTGACAAGAGGATTGGCGTCCTCGGGCTCCTTTACGGAGTTGTAGCAGATAGTAACGCCGGTGTCATCAGCTCCGCTGGCGGCGACAATGGAACTGTAGCCGTCCAGCTCGCTCTCGGTAATCTTCCAGCCCAGCACGTAAGCCGCAACCATGCGCTCATGCAGACTTTCCGGAAGCTCCTTGAGCAGTTCCACGAGGGCTTGGGCGCCCTGGCTGAATCCAGCCAGCACGAAGGGCCTCCCCTCGTTGAGATTGTCGATATAATAATGGAAAGCAGTCCTCACATCTTCCATCGCTACGGGGAAGCGGGCTGCAATAAGAGTAGTGTCGGCATAGGTCTCCATGGTGACTTGCCTGTAGAACGGAGAATAGAAGTTCAGGCTCCCCGACAGGATGCGGTCAACCCCTTCCATCTCGTGACGTATGCCGCTGCAGGCAGAAGAATCTGCCGCCCATGCATAGTGGACGGCAGTTCCTTTTACCTTATAGTCGAAAGTTTCTGTCGATGCGATATAGAACAAATCCACATCACTGCTTCGGTCAGTGATATACCAAGAGTTCCCGAGGCCGTAATCGGGAGCCTCGGGAACCACTTCTTTATGTGTGCATGACACTGCAGCAAGCAGTATCACCAGCAGAAACTTAATTTTCATCAGATGTTATCAGTGCATCTTGAGATCCCACTTGGCGTTGTCGCTGTTGAAGTCGAACTTGGCCAGAGTAGGTGTGCTGTCGCCTGTTGAATAGAGGCAGAGGGCCTCGTCAGTACCGGGAACTACCTTCGGCATGATGCGGAAAGTACCGTCAGTGAGCTGCTCGATGCGCCAGAGCTGCTCGTCAGCGCCTGTGAATGCGGGAACGGTTACAACCTCGCCGCCTTCAGCAGCTGCAAGAGCACGGTCGGTACCTTCGATAACAATCTTGTAATACGGACCTCCGAGATATCCGCCTGCTGACGGAACAGCCTCGATAGTCCATTTCTGGTGAGGACGGGTCATGTAATCGTTGGCACGTACAGGAATTACGCCATCCGGCCAGGTCTTGAGCACGTCTACGATGCTCTGACCCTTGATAGGAGCAGCGGGAGCCTGCGGAGCACCGAAACCGCCGCGCATGCCGCCGGCAGCACGTACGAAGTCAACAGTAAGCTCGAGAGCATAACCGCGACGACGAGACAGGATCTTGTAGTTGCCGTCCTTTACGATTTCGCCAGCCTCGGGCCAGCCATCACGCCAGATTATCGGGCGGATTGCAAGCACGCTGCGGCCGCTGCGGTCGAGGTCACCCTCCCAGTGGAAGGACATCTTCTCTACGCCGGGCTCAACGATGTAACGGCCGAAGTGGCCTGCGCCGAACTGACGCTCGTCAGCAGCAACGACCATCTTGCCGCCGCCCTGGAGCATGTCGCGGCCAACATTGTCCATGAACGGACCGTAAGGGTTGCGGCTGCGGCCGACAACGATGTTATAAGTAGAGTTTACACCGTCGCAGCATGTTCCGTGGGTTCCGAGCAGGTAGTACCAGCCGTCACGGTAGACCATTACGGAAGCCTCGCAGTCGATAGCTACGTCGACAGGTTTGTTGCCGGCAAGACGTTCGCCGGTCTTAGGGTCGAGCTCGACCATACGGATGTTGCCGAAGTAAGTACCGTAGGTGCAGAACAGACGGCCGTTGTCGTCCATCAGAAGACCGATGTCGATGGCGTCGCAGTCCTCGTCGATAACTGAATTTGCAACCTCGATAGGCTCGGTATATGCGAAATTGAGAGAATCGGTGGGATCAAGAGTCTTGTTCCACATTGTAACGATACGGCCTGCGTGTCCGCCGCCGAGACCACCGCCGGTGGTGCTGTAGCCGACCAGGTAACGGTCGCCGATCTTGATTGCGTCAGGAGCAGCTCCGCCGCCGGGACGTACTGCACCGCTTTCCCATACCCAGCCGTCAGCTGAGATCAGGCCGCCGCCACCGGTGCCGAATGTATAATATTTACCGTCGCACAACACGATGGTAGACGGGTCGTGAATATAAGGATTGCCAACCTGGGCAGCTGCCGACAGGGACAACAGGGCGCATGCAAGCGCAAGGAGTATATTCTTTTTCATGGCTTATTTCGTGGTGATGGTGATATTTCTTACAGGATTGCCTTCTTCATCGATGAAGCGGGCGCAGAAGTCGCTCATGCCGGGACCGTTGATGACGGCGCCCCAGATGACATTGCGGCCTTTCTTGAGGGTCAGACGCTGTGAAGTGCAGTCGTCCATTACCATACGGCGGTCACCTGAGAGGACAACAGCCTCTTCACCGTTAACCCACCACATTGAAGCAGAGTTGGAACCTACGGCAAGGCGTACGTTCGGCATATCTTTGTCGCATTCTACAACAGTTACAGCCCAGAAGATGACGCCGTAGCGGTCTTCGGTAAGATTGGTGGCGAAGCGGAAAAGTTTCACGTTGAAACGCTTGCTGTCCATTGCGTGCCACTTGAGCTGCACATCTTTCTTTTCATACTGCGGAGCACCGCCCATGGGCATCATGGGACGGCCGGCTGTCAGGTTAACCGGCGGCTGGTATTCTACTGTAACCTTAACCTTGGAACCATCCTTGGGAAGGACGTTGCCCAGCTGTCCGGGGAAATACTGCTGGCCGAACACCTCGCGGATGTAGCTGTCAGTAAATACGGTGTTTGAGCGGTTGGGCTTGCTGATAGGCTCGAGAAGCAGCCAGCGTCCGATGAATCCCTGTGCATTAGGCACGGCTGTGGGAGTAGTAACCGGGACCATGTACCTGTCAAGGTCGGTTGAAGAGTCGGCATACACCTGTGCCCTTGCCGGCAATGCAGGCAGGAGCAGCATCAGTGCGATGGCGACTGCGATAGTTTTAATAGTGTTTTTCATAGAAAAAGGTATAAATATGGATTGTTTGATTTTTCTATCCCGTAAAGTTATCTCTTCTTGTCGAAAAGAACAAGATAAAGCATAAAACGATTTCCACAGCCCCTGGAGGCAGTTGTTCATAAACAATAAATGACTAACTTTGAACTCATATTCAATAGTCTGCGATGTACAAGTTTTCAGATTATATACACAACGGTCTTCTCTTCCTGAACAACCAGCTGCGGCCCCGCCATAAGAAGCTGAGCCAGCTGATGATATATGCCACGACTATATGCCAGTCCCGCTGCCGCCACTGCTCTATATGGCAGAAGCCCCACGAGAGCCTGAGCCTCGATGAGATCAAGGCAATCGTAAGCAGCAAGTGCGTCACCCGCAAGACTGTAGTCGGGCTGGAGGGCGGAGAATTCATCCTGCATCCCCAGTATCGCGAGATAATGGAGTGGCTGAGGGACAACCACCCTTACTATACCCTACTCTCCAACGGTCTGGCTCCTGCCAAGGTCATAGATGCAGTACGCCAGTACAAGCCGGTGCGTCTGTATCTCTCGTTCGACGGTGATAAAGAGAGCTATCCCAACGTCCGCGGAGTCGACGGCCACGACAAAGTCATCAGCATAATCGAGGAGCTTAAAGACGAAGTCCCCATCTCGCTGATGTTCTGCCTCACTCCCTGGAATACTTTCAAAGACATGGAATATGTGATAGATGTGGCGAAGAAATACAAGATCGACGTTCGCATCGGCATCTACGGCACCATGGACTTCTTCGACACCAAGGCGGAACTCATCGAAGCCGAAGACTTCAAGACATCCATCCCGGCGAACATCCACGACACCGAGGAGAATTTCGACTTCGTCGCCCTTTATGACGAATGGCGCAACGGACGGCTCAAGCTGCGCTGTCAGAGCATATTCAGCAGCCTGGTGATCCACAGCAACGGCGACGTGCCCATCTGCCAGAATCTGGGCGTGAACCTTGGCAACACCAAGGAGAACAGCCTCGACGAGATATTCAACGGCAAGGCTGCGAAAAAACTCCAGTGCGAGTATTCTCACAAGTGCAACGACTGCTGGATCAATTTCCATCGTAAATACGACATAATCCTTCTGCGCAATTACGAGAAGTTACTTCCCAAACGCGTCATCGAATGGTTCTACGGCCCCTATCAGTGGACGTCCGACCGCAAGGTAACGTACAAGCGCTTTTTCAAATAACCATGGGACTTATCGACAAATACAAAAGGCTTCGCAGCGAGTCATATCTGAAGGACAGCTATGACTGCGGCTACGCATTCGTCGGCCTCGGTCAGCACAGCCTGTCCAACCTCTACCCTGTCATCCAGTATCTCCAGCTGCCATTGAAATACATCTGCGTAACCTCTGAAGAGAAAGCATCTCTGATAACAAAGAAGTTTCAGGGTGTGATGGGCACTACAAGCCTGGACGCCGTCCTTCAAGATCCCAGGATCAAAGGTGTCTTCGTGGCCGCCAGTCCCAAAGCCCACTTTTCTATAGCCTCCAAGGTGCTGGACAGCGGCAAGGCCCTGTTTATCGAGAAGCCCCCCTGCTCTACATCTGCTGAGCTGGAGACCCTGATATCCAAAAACAAAGGGATAGCCGTCGCAGGGCTGCAGAAACGCTATGCTCCCGCAGTACAGATCTTAAAGAAAAAGCTGGGGATGGACGTTCTCAGAAGCTACGAACTCCATTACTGCACCGGAGCATATCCTGAAGGCGACGCCCTGACAGACCTGTACATACATCCTCTTGACCTTGTCTGCTATCTTTTCGGCAAAGCCGAAGTCGTGGCATGCGAGAAAACCGGCGGCAATTCATATCTGCTGATGCTCCGTCACGAGGATGTCGCAGGCACGCTGGAACTCTCCACCCAGTACAGCTGGACAGAAGCTCGCGAGACGCTGAAGGTCAATACCGGCACAGGCCTGTACACCCTTGACCAGACTGAGAAACTGACCCTGGAGCTCAGGCCCGCAGTAATCGCCGGTTTCCCGTTGGAAAAGATCGGACTCGGCAAGACCGGCACCCGTGTGCTCTTCGAGCGCAACTCTTTCACGCCGGTCATGAAGGAGAATCCCGTCCACACCCAGGGATTTTTCGACGAAGTGCGCAATTTCGCCCGAAGAGTCGAAGGCCGCGACGCCAGAGCATTGTCTGACCTGGCATCCCTGCGTGACACCTACGCCCTGATCGACAGTCTTCGCCAAGCGTGAGCAATTGTTGATAAATGTGGATAACTTGGGGATATCTATTTATTGTATCACAGACAATTATTGACACTCATCCATTACCTTTATATCCCGGTTAAATCTAATCGGGATTTCAATGATTACATCTTTAGACGGTACAAGCCTGCAGCCGGTAGACCTGCCTGGCAGCACCAGTCTGTATG
Source organism: Bacteroidales bacterium (assembly GCA_017617655.1). Classification (GTDB taxonomy): domain Bacteria; phylum Bacteroidota; class Bacteroidia; order Bacteroidales; family UBA932; genus Equibacterium. Next base: position 1,116 of record JAFZVU010000030.1, on the reverse strand, counting down.
AACTTCACGTTCCGCAGCTGCGCAGCCGTTACTACCTTCTCAGCGGCCCAGGCAGCCGCGAGCTCGAGGCTTTTCCTAAAGTCGTTGGTTTCCATTGCTACACCGCTCTTCTCGATGAGATGGTCGACTCTCTAAGCTATCTCAGTTCCATCGGTCTCGGCGAAGACCTCGACTTGTTCACTATCCTGCGCGGCGGGCTTAACTATCCGCTGGAAGAGGCAGCTTCCCGCTGCGGCATGCGCGTCCGTGAAATCAATTTCGTCTCCTGCGAACGTGTCATAGAAAACCACGTCATCAAGGGGCTTGAGATAAAATACGACAAGATCCGTCCCTCACGCAACTGCGTGCTGGCCATCGGCGACATCCTGGCCACCGGCGATACTTTCCGGTACTGCTTCGGGCATCTTCTGAACCGTTTCCGCCAGGCCGGCGGCAGCATCCGCCGTGTAGTATTCTACACCATCGGCGGCACCAGGGCCTTCAACCTGATCGAATCGATGTCTCAGCAACTTTCTGAAATGTTCCCCGGCTTCGAGGGCATCGACTGCCTTTTCTTCGAGGGTGCCTTCACCGTATATGAAGACAAGGGAGTCAGCGGAGTCAATATTCCGAACATCGACTTCGGCTGGCAAGGTGGCGTTGTAACGCCGGAGTTCCGTCGCTTCATAGTGGACCACCCGGACGCTTTGCTGGAGAAATGCATCATCTACGACGGAGGAGCCCGCCGTTACGAGATTCCTATCCACTTCGACGAAGTCCTGGAGTACTGGAAAGGCATACGCGAGCGTGCTTCCATAATCAATGTCCGCGCCCTGCTGGAAGAGAAGCTCGGCTACGCCGGCCCGGTGGATTTCGAAAGATGGCTGGACATCACCCACCTGCGCGGACTGGAAGGTCTGGAGAAGCTCTGGGCTGACGAACAGGCTCTGCTGCAGCGCGACGTAGACCTCCATGACCTGGCAGAGCGCCGCATCGCATCGATCAATAAACTAAAACAAGAATATGAAAAAGACTGACGTTGACTACACCGACCGCGCGGTGGACCGTGCCGGACGGAAATCGAACCTGAGTATGTTTATGGTGATGCTGGGCTTCACCTTCTTCTCTGCCAGCATG
>JAFZVU010000029.1 GCA_017617655.1 Bacteroidales bacterium | reverse complement strand
TTCTGTATGATGGCTTCGCCACGGCCTTTCATAGAGGCCTTGTGGGCAAGTATGTATATGGCCAGCGCCACTATGGCACCTGCAACGGCCGACAATAAATAGAACAACATAATATATAGTGTTTTAAGTATGTCAAACAAAAACGGCATCCGCACTTTCATGCAGATGCCGCTAGAAAGCCGTTAGTCCTTAGCAGAAAATAATTTCTGTATGATTTGGGCTCCGCCCTGTATCAAGCTTCCTGCAGCTGCAGGCATGCCATCCTCAGCACGAGTATACCCGGTTCCGTGGAACTTGTTTTGTTTCAGCAAGGACGGACTAACGGTTACCTTCTATTTTGCTCAGATAGCCGGAGAGTTCGCTGGCGAGTTTTTCGCATTCTGCGGTGACGGCGTTCAGCTTGTTCTGTGCATTGAACTTGTATACCGTTTCCGTCAGGGTTACGAATAGGAGCATTTCGAGATAGTCTTTTTCGGGATATTTCTCGGTGTAGCGGTCCAACATCCTGTTGATGTCTTCGGCAGCGAGCCTCATGGACTGCTCCATCTCGGGAGAAGATGCCTTGAGACTGAACTGCTTGCCTGCTATGACGAGTGTAATATTCTGATCCATAACTAACTATCCAACAACGCTATGCACTTGTCAATCTCCGCAATCAGCCTGGTCAGGCGCTGCTTGGCTTCGGGATTGCCTCCCTGGGCCGCAAAAGCGCTTGTAAGCCTCTGATTGTCTATCTGTCTGTTCAATTCAGCAATCTGCTTCTTGCAGGCTTCTACTTCGCTTTTGCTTTCTGCCAGGAGTGTCAGGGCATCGTCGGCACGCTTCTTCTCGCCTTCGTAAAGGGCGATGAGACGCGTTATATTTGATCTTACATCTTCCAGCATGGCATTGGCGTTTTAGCCTACAGTGTACAAAAGTAATAAAAAAAGCCGAAAATCGTCAAGATTTCGGCTCATTATTGTCTGTCTGCTGCAAATTAACTTTGCGGTAGCGCTTCTGGCGCTTTTTCCAGCGCTCTTTCGCATACTCCTGCATGTCGCTGACTTCGTCCATTTCGTCCATGATCTCCAGGCCGAATATAGTTTCAATTATGTCTTCGAGAGTGAGGATGCCTTCGAAGCAGCCGTAGTCGTCGATTATCAGGGCCATCTGCTCGCGGCTCTTGAGGAGCTTCTCCCAGATTTCTGCGAGGGAACTCTCCTCGTGGAAGAAGGAGATGTCCCGCCTGAGTTCCTTCAGCGTTTTTCCGAACTTGTCTTCCGCCAGGTCTTCCAGGGCGTCATCGCGGAGGATGTAACCGGTTATGTATTCGGGAGATTCAGCATATACGGGGATGCGTGAATGGTGCTCGTATTCGTCAGCCTCGAAGTATTCCTTCAGTGTCATCGATTCGGGGGCGACGGAGCATACCACGCGGGGCGTCATGGCCTCATAGGCCTTGACGTTATCCAGCTTGATTATGTTCTGGATGACCTTGTTCTCGCTGCGGTCTATCACACCTTCTTCCTCCCCCACGTTGGCCATGGCGGATACCTCCTCGCGGCTGATGGCGGCCTCGTCTTCATCTGAAGAGAAGCGGCTGCTGATGTAGCGGATCAGAACCACGAGCGGATACATGACCACCAGAAGGAAGGAAATGCCGCGGGTGGTGAAACCCATGAGGCTGCGGTACTTGGTTGTGCCTATGGTCTTGGGGATTATTTCCGAGCAGATCAGGATGAGCAGCGTGGTGAGAGCGGACATCCAGCCCACCCAGGCGCTTCCGAAGGCCTTAGTGGTGAGCACACCGACCAGCGACGCACCGAAGGTGTTGGCGATGGTGTTCATCGCCAGGATGGCGGCTATGGGACGGTCGATGTCGGTCTTGTACTTCTTGAAGAGGGTCGCAGGCTTGTATCCTTCTTCCTCGCGCATGCTGATGAAGGAGAGTGGAGTGGACATTAGCACCGATTCGAGAATCGAACAGAGAAAAGAGATGCCCACGGTAAGGGCAAGGTCCAGCAGAAGAAGGAAAATATAGTTCGCCTGTGTCATATAGCTTTATAAGCCTCAAATATAGCAATTAATTTTCATTTTAAGTGCACGTTTCCCCGCATCCGGGCTTTCACCCGGATGTTCCGAGTGAAAGAATATGCCGACAATCAGTCTGTTAAATGCCTCTCTTCATATCAGCGCATTGTTTCTGCCACTCACTCGGCGGAATCCCGTACACGGAATAGAACTGTTTCCGGAAGTTGCATTTGTCGGGTATTCCGACTTTGTTCGCAATTCGGCTGAGTTTGCTGTCCGGATTCTCGCATATCAGCCTCCGTGCCTCTTCCAGGCGTAGTTTCTTCCGGAAAGAGCTGAACCGCTCCCCTACTACGTTGGCGAAATAGTAGGAAAGCGCTTCTTCCGATACTCCGAACTCTTCCGCCACGTCAGACATGGTAAGGTCCGGGATGCAATACTTCTTCTCGGCGACCCAGAGATGGAAATGCCGGGCGATCTTCGCGTTGACCGAGCGCTGCGACGGTTCCGCCACGGTGGAGTAGCAGCGCATCAGCAGCCTGATCATGAATGAAAATACCTTTTTCATAATAGAAGGTCTAATGTTTAACGATGGCGAAAGATTCACTTTTTTTCAGTAATTTTGCACCGCTATGTTTGAAAATCTATCCGAAAGGCTCGAAAAATCCTTCAAGATCCTCAAAGGTGAAGGTAAAATAACCGAAGTCAATGTCGCAGAGACACTTAAAGACGTGCGCCGTGCATTGCTCGACGCCGACGTAAGCTACAAGGTAGCCAAGGAATTCTGCGATACGGTGAAGGCCAAGGCCATAGGCACCGGTGTGCTCACCGCCGTGAAACCTCAGCAGATGATGGTCAAGATCGTCCACGACGAGATGGCGGCCTTCATGGGCAGCGACGCCGCCGACATCAACGTCAAGGGAAATCCCGCCGTGGTGCTGGTCGCCGGCCTGAACGGTTCCGGTAAGACCACCTTCAGCGGCAAGCTGGCATACCATCTCAAGCGCAAGGGCATCAAGGTCATGCTCGCCGCATGCGACACCTTCCGCCCCGCCGCCATCGAGCAGCTGCGCACCCTTTCGGAGCAGATCCAGGTTCCCATGTTCACCATCGACGGGGAGAAGGATCCCATCAAGGTAGCGAAGGCGGCCATCTCCCAGGGCGGCCAGCAGGGCTACAGCGTAATCATAGTAGATACCGCCGGCCGCCTCAGCGTAGACCAGGAGCTGATGGATGAGATCCGCGCCATGAACGAGGCGGTGAAGCCCACCGAGAGCCTCTTCGTGGTGGATGCCATGATCGGCC
>JAFZVU010000028.1 GCA_017617655.1 Bacteroidales bacterium | reverse complement strand
GCCGGCGCAGGCGACCAGCAGGCCGGCGGACACGCTGCCGGCTCCGCCGCGGCTCAGGACGGCCATGCCGAAGACGGCCGCGGCTGCGGTCAGGATTGCGAGAGGGATGATTGCGGCTATACCAAAAGAAGAAAGGAAGACTTGCCAGAGCACGTCTCCCAGGATGTATGCGAGCGCATAGAAGATTATGTCCCTACCTTTCCCCATTTCAATGTCCTCTGCCATCAAAGTTATGATTCTTTTTGTTATATTTGAAAGATTAATGACGATTCGACAAACTTTTTTTTGATATGAAAATACTTGTTCTCAACTGCGGTAGTTCCTCGCTGAAATACCAGGTGCTCGAGATGAGCGCCACATCAAACACTCTGTTGGCTAAAGGCCTTGTAGAGCGCATCGGCAGTCCGAATGCCTGCCATTCCCATAAGATTGACAGAAAAGACAAATACCAGGTAGAGAAGGCGATATCCAATCACACCGAGGCCATAAGGAGCGTTCTGGAGATGCTGACGGATGTCGAGTACGGCGTAATGAAAGACCTGTCCGAGATTGAGGCTGTAGGGCACCGCGTTGCTCACGGAGGTGAATTCTTCTTCAAGAGTGTTCCGATCGACGATGACGTGATGGATAAGATAGAGAAGTGCTGCCAGCTGGCTCCTCTCCACAACCCCGCAAACTTAACCGGTATCAAGGCGATGGCTGAGCTGATGCCCGATGTGCCGCAGGTTGCAGTATTTGACACCTCTTTCCATCAGAGCATGCCGGATTATGCATACATATATGCATTGGATTATTCTTACTACGAGAAATACAAGATCCGCCGCTACGGTTTTCACGGCACAAGCCACAAGTTTGTCGCCGAGAAAGCCTGCAAACTGGCCGGAATGGATCTGGACAAGACAAAATTGATTACCTGCCACCTTGGCAACGGCAGCTCGGTCACTGCTATCGACTGCGGCCGTTCAGTGGATACTTCGATGGGCTTTACACCCGTAGAGGGAGTTACTATGGGCACCCGCAGCGGTAACCTAGACATTGGTGTCGTCACTTTCCTGATGGAGAAGGAAGGTCTAGACGCAGCTGGCATCAATAACCTGGTTAACAAGCAAAGCGGTCTCCAGGGCCTCAGCGGTTTCTCTTCTGACTGCCGTGACCTTGTGGATGCTGAGAAATCCGGTTATTACCGTGCAGAGCTTGCCCTCAAGAAACTGGCTTATGACATAAAGAAATATATCGGTGCGTATGCAGCCGTGCTGAATGGAGTGGACATGATTGTATTCACAGGCGGCATCGGCGAGAACTCGGACCGTGTCCGTGAACTTATCTGCACCGGTCTGGATTATCTCGGAGTGTCGTTCGATTTCAAGAAAAACGCCGGCACCAGAGGCGTTGACGTTGTGCTGAGCAAACGCAACTCCAAAGTTAAAGTGATGGCCGTCACTACCAATGAGGAGCTGGTAATCGCCACCGATACAATGGATATAGTCAATGAACTGCGTGAAAAGGCAGCAATAGAAGAAAACAATTAATAAACTAAGATAATGATTACCAATTTTGACCAAATGTTCGAGGCTCTGCGCTCGAAACCCAAGAAAAGACTAGTTGCAGCATGGGCTGTAGACGACCATACAATAACCGCAGCTTCCAAAGCCTGCTCGCTCGGCATCGTGGACGCCACCCTCGTCGGTGACGCCGACATGATCAAGGCAGTTTGCGAGAAAGAAGGCATCGATGCTTCAGTGTTTGAAATTGTCGACAACAAAGACGAGCTCGCCAGCATCGCCCAGGCCATCGACCTGATCAACGCGGGCAAGGGCAATATCCTTATGAAGGGCCTTTGCAGCACCGACAAATACATGCGCGGCATCCTCAACAAGGAGCGCGGCCTGCTGCCTCCCAAGGCTGTACTGAGCCACGTCAGCGTAATCCAGAACCCGAATTATCCCAAGTTCATCATCTTCGGCGACATGGCTGTGATCCCCGCTCCGGACCTCAAGCAGAAGGAAGCCATCACCAAATATGTGATTGGCGTTGCAAAGGCTTTCGGCATCCAGACTCCGAAGGTTGCCTTCATCGCCGCCACCGAGCAGATGATGGAGGGTATGCAGGCTTGCGTGGATGCTGCAATCCTGGCTAAGAAGTGTGACCGCGGCCAGATCAAGGGTTGCTTCGGAGACGGACCTCTGGCCCTCGACGTTGCGCTCAGCCCCGAGGCTGTTGCCATCAAGAAACTCAAGAGCGAAGTTGCCGGCGACGCCGACTGCCTCGTATTCCCCAACATCGAGAGCGCAAACGTGTTCTACAAGAGCAATTCGCAGCTGATGAAGGGCGTCAAGCAGGCAGCAATTGTTGCCGGAGCCGCTGCTCCCTGCGTGCTTTCAAGCCGCGCCGACAGCATCGACACCAAGTTGAATTCTATCGCCCTGGCCGCCCTTACCGCCAAATAGACTGCTGACATCTCTGCATGATTCCTACCGAACTGGGGACTGAGAACGTAGGCAAACTGCTCAAGCAGTATGCCATGCCCGCCATTATCGCAATGGCAGCCACCAGTTTGTACAATATGGTGGACAGTATCTTCATCGGGCAGGGAGTCGGTCCCATGGCCATAGCTGGCCTGGCCGTCACCTTCCCCCTGATGAACCTGTCCATTGCTTTTGGTACACTTGTCGGCGTGGGAGCAGCCACTCTGATCTCGATGTTGCTGGGGCAGAAGGACTACTACATGGCCAATCGTGTGCTTGGCAACGTCGTGATGCTCAATGTGGCCATCGGCGTGTTCGTCATGGTGCTCGGCCTGGTATTCCTCGACCCGATCCTTTATTTCTTCGGAGCCAGCGACGTCACGCTGCCGTATGCCCATGAATATATGGTCATAATCCTGGCCGGCAATATAATCTCCCATCTCTATCACGGTCTGAATGGAGCCGTAAGGGCCAGCGGGCAGCCCCGCAAGGCGATGTCGGCGACTCTGCTTTCGGTGGGACTCAACACGGTCCTGGACCCCATCTTCATCTTCGGACTGAATATGGGCATCCGCGGAGCTGCGATTGCGACTGTACTGGCCCAGATAGTATCCCTGGCGTGGATCGCCCGCATCCTCAGCAACAAGGACTACGTACTGCATTTCAGCCGGGAGATATTCCATTTCGATATGAAGATTGCCAGCCGCTCCCTTTCGATCGGCATGGCCCCGTTCCTTATGAATGTAGCCTCCTGCTTCGTGGTGATCCTCATCAACCGTCAGTTGCAGTTCCATGGCGGCGACATGGCGATCGGAGCCTACGGCATCATCAACCGCATCGTGTTCCTGTTCGTGATGCTCAACATGGGCTTTACCCAGGGCATGCAGCCCATCGCGGGCTACAATTACGGTGCAAGGCAGTATGACAGGGTGAAGAAGGTGCTCCGCCTCACAATAATCTGCGCTACGATAACTACTTCTCTCGGTTTCCTGGCAGGAGAGCTGATACCGAAGACTATGGTGGCGCTGTTCACGCGGGACGAGGCGCTGCAGCTCCTGTCGGCACATGCGCTCCGTATAATAGTGTGTATATTCCCGATTGTGGGCTTCCAGATAGTGGTATCGAGTTTCTTCCAGTGCATCGGTTATGTGCGCAAGGCTATCTTTCTGTCCCTCAGCCGCCAGCTGCTGTTCCTGATTCCGTTCCTGATAGTGTTCCCTTCGCTGTGGGGCACCGACGGAGTGTGGTGGAGCATGCCTGCCTCTGACTTTGTGGCAGCTCTGATAGCACTGGTAATGATAAGCCGCCTCATGAAAAACTTCGGCAAAAACGAAAAAGCCGTTCTAGGATAAACGTTATGGAAAGTAAAGTCATCATCACCCTCGGAAGAAGGATAGGCGCCGGCGGCCTGGAGATAGCATACAAGCTTGCAGACCGGCTGGGCGTCAAGGTCTACGACAAGGAACTGATCAAGATCGCTGCTACGCACAGCGGTATTTCGGCAGACCTTTTTGAGAAGAATGACGAGCGGCCTGTGCCGAAAGGCCGCTTCGCCCGTTTCTTCGAGCAGGATTATGCCCAGGAGAACGCCATTTCCGAAGACGGCCTGTTCCGCACCCAGAGCGATATCATCCGCCAGCTGGCAGAAGAAGGAAGCGGCATATTCGTGGGCCGCTGCGCAGACTATGTACTGCGTGACCAGGAGGGAATGCTGAGCGTCTTCATAACTGCCGACAAGAAAGACCGCATCGCAAGGATCATGGAGAAAGACGGCCTGACGGAAAGACAGGCCGAGAAATTTATCGACCAGGGCGAACGCCGCCGTACGTCGTACTACAACTATTACACCTTCAAGGAATGGGGCGACAGCGCAAGCTACGACCTTTGCCTTAACAGCAGCCGTTTCGGCATAGACGGTTGTGTGGATATCATTATTGAGATGCTCGGCAAGTGACACTATTCCCGCTATGGACGAAAAGATAATATTCTCGATGAACGGGGTGGGCAAGATCCTTCCCCACAACAACAAGGTAATCCTCAAGGACATCTATCTGTCGTTCTTCTATGGTGCCAAGATCGGCATCGTGGGTATGAACGGCGCCGGTAAGTCGACTTTGATGAAAATAATCGCCGGGCTGGAGAAATCCTATCAGGGCGAAGTGGTCTGGGCCCCCGGCTACAGCGTAGGCTATCTGGAGCAGGAGCCTAAGCTCGACGACACCAAGACAGTCAAGGAAGTTGTCCAGGAGGGTGTGCAGGAAGTCATGGACGTCCTCAAGGAATATGAGGAAGTTAACATGAAGTTCATGGAACCCATGGATGACGACCAGATGAACGCCCTCATCGCCCGGCAGGGCGAGCTCACCGAGAAGATAGAACACCTCGGCGGCTGGGACATCGACAGCAAGCTGGAGAGGGCGATGGACGCACTGCAATGCCCTGACCCCGATGCTCTGACGGCTAATCTGTCCGGCGGAGAGAGGCGCAGGGTGGCCCTTTGCAGGCTGTTGCTGCAGGAGCCGGACGTGCTGCTGCTCGACGAGCCCACCCACCACCTCGACACGGAGAGTATCCAGTGGCTGGAGGCTCATCTGCGCCAGTATAAGGGCACCGTGATAGCTGTGACCCACGACCGATATTTCCTCGACAACGTGGCCGGATGGATCCTGGAACTCGACAGGGGAGAGGGTATCCCCTGGAAAGGCAATTATTCAAGCTGGCTGGAGCAGAAGACCGCCCGACTGAGGGTGGAAGAGAAGCAGCAGAGCAAGCGCGCCAAGACTCTGGAGCGCGAGCTGGAGTGGGTCCGCATGGCCCCGAAGGCCCGTCAGGCCAAGTCTAAGGCCCGTCTGGGAGCATACGAGAAACTGCTGAATGAAGAGACGAAGCAGCAGGAAGAGAAACTGGAGATATATATCCCCAACGGTCCCCGCCTGGGCAACAAGGTAATCGAGTGCAACGGCGTGTCCAAGGCATATGGCGACAAGCTGCTGTTCGAGGACCTCACTTTCAAACTGCCTCCGGCAGGTATCGTGGGAGTGATCGGCCCCAACGGCGCCGGCAAGACCACGCTGTTCCGTCTCATAATGGGCCTGGAGACTCCGGATACCGGCAGCTTCGAGATAGGGGAGACCGTGCAGATTGCCTATGTCGACCAGCAGCACAAGAAGATAGACCCCGACAAGACCATATACGAGACAGTGGCCGGAGATTCTGAATATGTATACCTCGGCAACAAGGAGGTGAACGCGAGGGCGTATATCTCCCGCTTCAATTTCTCCGGAGCCGACCAGCAGAAGAAATGCGGCATTCTCTCCGGCGGCGAGCGCAACCGTCTGCACCTCGCCCTGACCCTGAAGGAGGGAGCTAACGTACTGCTGCTCGACGAGCCGACCAATGACGTGGATTTGAATACCATCAGGGCCCTGGAGGAAGGTCTGGAGAACTTCGCCGGCTGTGCCGTCGTTATCTCCCACGACCGCTGGTTCCTCGACCGTATCGCCACCCATATCCTGGCTTTCGAAGGTGACAGCAAGGTGTATTTCTTCGAGGGAACCTATTCCGAATACGAAGAGAACAAGAAACGCCGTCTTGGCGATACCGAACCGAAACGATTCAAGTATAAAAAACTAAAATAACACAGATATGCTTACTCAGGAAGAACAAGAGAGGATCCGCAAGAGTTTCAAGACGAAGAACTGGAGCGAGACCAAGGCTGAAGATGCATGGTCCATCTTCAAGATCATGGGCGAATTTGCCAACGGCTATGAGAAAATGTCGGCTATAGGTCCTTGCGTGGCCATTTTCGGCTCGGCCCGTACAAAACCTGACGACAAGTATTACTTGATGGCGGAGGAAATCGCATACGAACTGACCCAGCGCGGATTCGGCGTCATCACCGGCGGCGGTCCGGGCATCATGGAAGCCGGCAACAAAGGTGCGCACAGAGGCGGCGGCAAGAGTGTGGGCCTTAACATCGTTCTGCCCATGGAGCAGAGCAGCAACCCTTATATTGATAAGGACAAGTGCATCGATTTCCAGTACTTCTTCACCCGCAAGACCATCTTCACCCGTTACGCTCAGGGCTTTATCGTGATGCCCGGCGGCTTCGGCACTCTGGATGAATTCTTCGAGGCGCTTACCCTGGTCCAGACTCAGAAACTCGCCAACTTCCCCATTGTACTGGTCGGAAAATCTTACTGGCAGGGAATGTTAGACTGGATCAAGACTACTATGGTCGACGAGGGCAATATAAACGCCGACGAACTCCAGCTGTTCAAAGTGGTGGAGACCGTGGAGGCTGCGGTAAATATTATCGAAGATTTCTACACGAGATACGCGCTGCGTCCCAACTTCTGATAAGGGACCGCTACTTCTCCTGGGTTCTGATGTAGAAGACAAGAGGGCTGTAGGCAGGGATGGACTTGCCGCTGCCCTCTGCTTTAT
>JAFZVU010000027.1 GCA_017617655.1 Bacteroidales bacterium | reverse complement strand
GGAATGGAAACCGGAGATTGCACCGCAGGATATCACTATGAAAAGCATCGGGAAGAGTCTGAACTTATCGGGCTGGGCGTGGAAGTTACGGAACGAGTCAGCAGAGAGCTCAAGTATGGGCAGGTTGCCGTTCGCGAACTTCACAATCATCGCTCCTGACACTGCCAGCGCCATGAAGAGCAGCAGCATGCCGAAGACGGGATAGATCTTGCCGATTATCTTGTTGATGGGCAGCATCGTAGCAAGGATGTAATATGCGAAGATCACTATCACCCAGAACAGCTTGCTGACCGGCAGCATGTTATTAAGCAGGTCGGCAGGACCGGTGACGAACGAGCAGCCGATGCCGATGAGGGTGAATGCGAGGAATACGTTCATGAACTTGCGGGACCCTGAACCGAGGTACTGGCCTACTACCACCGGCATGCTGCGGCCGTTGGAGCGCACCGACAGCATTCCGCTGAAGAAATCGTGCACGGCACCCATGAACACGCAGCCCAGTGTTATCCAGAGATATGCCATCGGGCCGTAAGCGGCTCCAAGGATTGCTCCGAAGATGGGGCCCAAGCCTGCGATGTTGAGGAACTGGATGATGAAGACCCGCCATGTCTTCATCGGCTCGTAGTCCACACCGTCGCGCATGCGGAAGCAAGGCGTCTGGCGTTTGGGGTCGGCGTGGAAGAGTTTCCTTTCAACGAATCTGCCGTATGTGAAGAATCCGGCAATCAGGAATGTAATGCAGCAGAGAAATGTAATCATAGCCTCTCGCTATTTATTGGGCGCAAATTTCATTATTTTTGTAGAAAAATCCAATTATGAAGAACCTGCTCCTTTCCATCGCGGCGGCTTGCCTTATGTGCGGAACCGCCTTTGCCCAGGGTACTTTTGTGGCCCCTTCTCCTGATGGCTGGCAGCGTACGTCCAGCACGCAGCGCCAGTCAGAATTTCCTAAAGTCAATGCTGACGGCGATTACTGGTTCCGCTTCAGCGCCCCTGCGACAGCCAAAGATGTGAAGCTGGAATTCGCCTTCGTGGAGTTCCCCGCCCAGCAGGATGCTGAAGGTTACTGGAATGTTATAGCCAAGGCTCCTAAGGTCGGCTATCAGATTGCACGCTGGATTGTTGACGGCACCAAGGTTCCCGATCCCGGGCTGGAATTCACATATTCCAACGGTTGGGTGAGCACTATCGAGATTCCTTCGCCGCAGGACAGTTATTATCTTATGCGGGATGTGCCGCACGGAGATGTGCGGGAGCACTGGTTCTATTCAGAAATCGAAGGGAAATGGCGCAGGGCGTATGTATACACTCCTGCAGAGTATGATTCGCGGCCCGGCAAGAAGTACCCCGTACTTTATCTGCAGCACGGCGCCGGCGAGAACGAGACTGAATGGACGCATACCGGTTTCGCAGCCATAATCGCCGATAATCTTATTGCGGACGGAAAGATTGAGCCGCTGATCATAGTGATGAACAACGATTTCGTATATCGTCCCGGCGACAATCGCGGAAGGCTTGCTCTCGCAGATAAGTGGAATGAGAATTATGAGGAGATGTTCTTTACTGAGGCCCTGCCTGACATAGAGGCGCACTACCGCGTCATTCCTGACGCCGCGCACCGCGCTATGGCCGGTCTGTCTCTCGGCGGCATGCTGACGGGCACTGTCGGCGTAAGGCACAGCGACCAGTTCGGCTGGCTCGGCATCTTCAGCGGCGGCGTGGTTTCTGAGCCCGCCCTGCTCCGCAAGGATACCGTGAAACTGGTTTTCGAGACCTGCGGCTCTGAAGAATATCCGGAACGCATCCAGCAGAACGCCGAGCAGCTCTGCGGTCTCGGCTTCAACGCCGCGACCTACGTCTCACCCGGCACCGCCCACGAATGGCAGACCTGGCGCCGCAGCCTCTACCACTTCCTCCAGCTAATATTCAAGTAAAACAAGAAAAGCCGACTGTTGAAGTCGGCTTTTCCCGTGATCCGGAAGGGATTCGAACCCTTGACCCACAGCTTAGAAGGCTGTTGCTCTATCCAGCTGAGCTACCGGACCGTTTGCGGCGGCAAATGTAGCAATAAAAACCGAAAAACCTACATCCTAGCCGAGGAATCCCCGCATGAACGAAGTCGACGGAATCTCCTTGTCAGACACCGGCACGAAGTAGTGCAGGAAGTTCAGCAGACGGTATGCCTCGTCGTACTCCGGCGAGTTCTTCGGAACTGTGGCCAGGATGCGCTCGGCATGCACGCGGAACACCGCGAACTCGATGAGATAAGCCGAATTGAAGAGCACGTCGGCCTCTTCCTGGAACGGATAAATCCACTTCACCTCGTTGCGGCGCACCATCGGCCAGTTCGATATAGTCTCACGCGCCGTGAAAGAGCCATTGTTGAAATCCCTGACAATCCTGCGCAGCAGACGGTTGTCGCTGGTCGGAATGCAGTTATGGTCGTCGAGCGATATGCTGGTTATAGTGTTGATGAAAATCTTGTATTTTGCCGAAGCCGGCACCTTGTCGCTGAGGCGCGGATTCAGAGCATGGATACCCTCCACGAGCAGCACCGTCCCCTCCTCCATCTTCAGCCTCTTGCCGTTGAACTCCCTCTTGCCAGTTACGAAATTGAACTCAGGCACCTCCACTTCTTCCCCAGCAATCAGCTTCAGCAAATCCTTCTGCAGATACTCGTGGTCCACAGTTTCGAAATTGTCGAAATCATAGCTGCCGTCCGGCAGCTTGGGAGAATCCACCCGGTTCACGAAATAATCGTCAGTAGAGAAAGATATCGGCCGCAGGCCGCACGCCATCAGCTGCACGCTCAGACGCTTGCAGAACGTGCTCTTGCCGCTGCTTGTGGGGCCGGTAATCAGCACCACTCTCACAGGATCCTTCGAATAATAACGGCGGTCTATTTCCTCCGCGATCTCCACTATCTTCTTCTCCTGCAGCGCCTCGGCAATCTGGATCAGGTCTGACACCTTGCCCTCCAGGCAGGCGCGGTTCACGTCGCCGACATTGTCCAGCTTCATTATACGGTTCCACTTCAGGGTCTCGGAGAGCACCTCGAAAGTCTTGGGCTGGGGATGGAAAGGCGCCAGATTCTCCGGGGCGTGGCGGTCGGGAACTCTCAGCAGCATACCCCCCTGGAAGAGGCTCAGTTCCCAGAGTTTGAGATAGCCTGTCGACGGGACCAGCGCATCGTAAAAAAAGTCTGCAGTGCGGTCGAGGGTATAATAACCGATGTACACGTCGCCGCTTGTCTCAAGAAGTTTTACCTTGTCGTCATAGCCAAGCTTCCTGAAGAGTTCTATGACCTCGCTGACTCGCGACTCGTGGCGGTAGAAAGGGATGTTGCGCGCCACCAGCTTCTTCATGCGCGCGTCAATACGCTCTACGTCGGCAGCAGTGAGCTCGCTGCCGTCTCCCTTTTCCACAGAGCAGTAATAACCCTTCGAGATGGGCCGGCGCAGGACCACCTTGCATTTAGGAAAGATGTCCTTGGCAGCCTTGCAGACCAGGAAGCAGAGCGAGTGGGTGTAGACGTTGCGGCCACTGTAGCTGCGGTAGTCCAGGAACTCCACTTCCTTGTTGTTGTATACTGCATACTTGAGGCCTTCGGTGACATGGTTGACCTTTGCGGCCAGGATGTCATAAGGCTTGTCAAACTCGAATTCGTCGAGCATCCTCATCAGGGTCGTGCCCTGCTTGAAGCTCTTCTTGGTGCCCGTGTTCTTGCAGAAAACTTCGATCATAACTCTAAACTACATTATCACGCCGTAAAGCAGTATTCCCACCCCGGCTGCTGCGAACATTACATATATCGGATTGACCTTCTTCCAGACTGCATAGAAACTGGCCAGGCAGATCAGCACGCTGCTCCAGTGGAAGAAGGTTTCAGTATTTACGAACATTATGGCTGCGGCTGCAATCATACCCACCAGCACAGGCCTCATCCAGTCCAGTGCGCCGCGCATGTAGCGGTTACCCTTCACTTTGTGGTAGAATATGGTGAGGGCAAGCATTATGGTCATCGGCGGCAGGCAGCAGGCCAGGGTGGCCAGCAGCGAGCCCCAAACATTGCCGGTGACTGTATAACCCACGTATGTGGCGCAGTTTATGGCGATCGGGCCGGGAGTCATCTGGGAGACGGCGACTATGTCGGCGAACTGCCCTTCTGTGAGCCAGCCGCGCTGCGTCACAATCTCGTTGCTGATGAGGCTTATCATGGCGTATCCTCCGCCGAAGCCGAAGAAGCCGATCTTGAGATAAGAAAGGAAAAGCTGCCAGTAGATCATTGCGTAAGCTCCTCCTTGTTACGGGCGCAGCAGAGCACGACGCCCAGCACTGCACCGAAGATCAGCATATATATCGGAGAAATACCTGTGAAGCATATCAGGGCGAGGGCAGCGAATCCGAGGAACATCTGCCAGACATTCATCTTGATGAGCATCTTGACGCAGGGTACGGCGATGAGACCGACCACGCAGGGACGCAACCCTTTGAAGGCGGCGGCAACTATCTCGTTGTCGCGTATGCCGGTAAGGAAGATGGCCACCACCAGCATTATGGCGAAGGTGGGGACTACAAGCCCCGCCACGGCGAAGAAAGCACCCCAGAAGCCTTTCATACGGTAGCCCACGAATACGGCGGTATTCAGCGAGAACGGGCCGGGCACCGACTGTGCCAGAGTGAACTGGTCGCGGAAATCCTCAAGGTCGAACCACTTGCGGCGGTCAACTATCTCATGCTCGATGACGGGCACGATGGCATAGCCGCTGCCCAGAGTGAAGGCGCCGATCTTGAAAAAAATCCAGAAAAGCTCCCAGAGGCGACGCATCAGCCTTTACTTTTTCCTGCCGTCAGGCACTACAGTGTACATTGTATGGCCGTCAGGCGTACATTTCAGTTTTTCAAAGAGTTGCGACAATGTAACAAAAGTGTAACCTTGCTCTTTCAGCACCGGAATGGCATCGTCGAGGGCTTCGACAGTGGCCTCATTGCCCTCGAAGTCGTGAAGCAGATATATGGCTCCCGGCTCTGCGTTGGCTATGATGCCTTCGAAGCGGGCTTCCTTTCCGACACTGGCGACCCAGTCCTCGCAGCCCTTGCCGCAGATGAAAGTAAGGTCGATCCAGTCGTACATGTCGGGTTTTACGTTTATGTACGGAGGACGGAAGAACTTCGGGCGCTGGCCGGTAATCTTCTCGATCATCTGTGAGGTGGCCTCGACCTCTTCCTTAACCTGAGCCTCATCCATGCGGGACATCATGGGATGGGTGAAGGAGTGGTTGCCGAGCTCGCAGCCAAGAGCGACGGCGCGCTTCATGTTCTCGGCGGAGTCGTCGTTAATATTGCTTCCTATCAGGAAGAATGTTGCGGGCACTTTATGTTTCTCGAGGACATCGAGCATCTTTGTTTCGGTGGTCAGGTTTGGGCCGTCGTCGAATGCGAGGGCGAGGTATTTGGCAGGCTCCTTGGGAGCGCAGGCGATTGCGAGAGCGGAAAGGCAAATCATCATGGTAATTTTGAATGTTTTCCTCATGGCGGTATGTTTTAAAAACCTTTAAAGTTAATCAAAATAATTATCTTTGTGCCCGTTAACAATCATTACTGCACAAATGCCTACTATCTCCAACCGCGGCAAAAGGATGCCCGAATCTCCGATCCGCAAGCTCGCCCCTCTGGCTGAACAGGCCAAGGCGCGCGGCACCAAAGTCTACCATCTGAACATCGGCCAGCCGGACCTTCCGACTCCCGAGGTCGCGATCGAGGCTATCCGCAACATTGACCGCAAGGTGCTGGAGTATAGCCCCAGCCAGGGCTACCGCAGCTACCGCGAGAAACTTGTGGGCTATTACAAGAAGTTCAACATCAACCTCGACGCCGACGACATCATCATCACCACGGGCGGTAGCGAGGCTGTACTCTTCGCTTTCCTGTCGTGCCTCAACCCCGGCGACGAGATCATCGTGCCGGAGCCTGCGTATGCCAACTACATGGCATTCGCCATCTCTGCAGGAGCTGTCATCCGCACCGTCGTTACAACCATCGACGAGGGTTTCTGCCTGCCGAAGGTCGACAAGTTCGAGGAGCTCATCAACGAGCGCACCAAGGCCATCCTGATCTGCAATCCCAACAACCCGACGGGCTATCTCTACTCAAGGGCTGAGATGAACCAGATCCGCGACCTTGTCAAGAAATATGACCTCTATCTGTTCAGCGACGAAGTGTACCGCGAGTTCATCTACACCAACTCTCCGTACATCAGCGCCTGCCATCTGGAGGGCATAGAGCAGAACGTGGTTCTCATCGACTCAGTTTCAAAGCGCTACTCAGAGTGCGGCATCCGCATTGGCGCCCTGATTACCAAGAACGCTCAGCTTCGGAAGGCTGTCATGAAGTTCTGCCAGGCCCGCCTGAGCCCGCCGCTCATCGGCCAGATTGCCGCCGAGGCTTCGCTGGACGCCCCGGAAGAATACGCCATCAATACATACGAAGAATATGTCGAGAGGCGCAACTGTCTCATAGACGGTCTCAACAAGATTCCTGGAGTCTACTCCCCTATCCCCATGGGTGCTTTCTACACCGTTGCCAAACTTCCTGTGGATGATTCCGAGAAGTTCTGCGCATGGTGCCTCACCGATTTCCAGTACGAAGGCGCAACTGTCATGATGGCTCCGGCAAGCGGCTTCTACACCACCCTCGGCCTCGGCCGCAACGAGGTCCGCATCGCCTACGTCCTCAAGAAGGACGACCTGAAGCAGGCCCTCATAGTGCTCCAGAAAGCCCTCGAAGCTTACCCCGGAAATACCCACAAATAATACTGTTATGGAAATACTCGACGACAACATCAGCGAGAGAAGCTGGGTAGCAGCCCTTCTCCTTTGCATCTTCTTCGGCGCATTCGGAGCACACCGCTTCTATGTGGGCAAGATAGGTACTGGCATCCTGATGCTCGTTACTCTGGGCGGCTTGGGAGTCTGGACCTTAGTCGACCTCATCATTATCATCTGCCAGGACTTCAAGGACAAGGACGGCAAAATCCTCAAGAATCAGTAGCCGTCGGCGCATGAGTGTGGGAGAGTCGCGCTTAATCCAATAAGAAGGTATCCAGTTTTCCGTCCGTCAAATCCTGACGGATTGCTTCTGAGACATGCAGCAATTCGGGAATATTGTCCTTGATTGTGTTGAAGATGCCTTCTGTGTCAACTTCGCCATATCCATGGGAGAGGAAGTTGCGCATCCCGAAAACGGAAGGCCATGGAATCGACTTGTAATTCTTAAAGAAGTCATTCCCGCAGATGTTCCGGATTTTTACATAACTCTCCGTGATATATTGAAGGCTCATTCCGCAGGCCCGGAAGATAACCAGCCCAGAAAAGTCTTTGTCAAAATCTTCAGGCTTGCTGATTTCCTTGCTCATGTCGATGAGCAGATTGATTTCCTTGATGCAGGCATCGAGCAGAGTCAAGACTCGGTCTTTCTTAGGATACATAGATAACCTCCTCTTCCAGGTTTTTGACAAATGACTCGGGATAAGTGGATTTGGAGGAAATCAGATCGACATGCCTGTTGAATACTGTTTCCAGTTGGTTAGCAATAGTTGCATAGAGGAACAGATCCGGCTTCGCAAGAGTGATTATTATGTCAATGTCACTGTCGTCGCGCCCTTCATCTCTGGCGAAACTGCCAAACAAACCGATTCTTTCAATTCCAAAAGATTCTTTGTTGCATAAATAGTAAACTTTTAGCATGGAAAGAATCTGCTCCTTACCTAGACTGTTACCGCCTCTTACATCTTCATAACTCACAACGGCCTTATATCCAAGAGCATCCAAAACTC
>JAFZVU010000026.1 GCA_017617655.1 Bacteroidales bacterium | reverse complement strand
GGCGGCATCGAGGCGTCGCTGCGGCGCCTGACCCACTACGACTACTGGCAGGACTGCCTGAAACCGTCCGTCCTGGTCGATTCCGGCGCCGACTATCTGGTGTACGGAATGGGAGAGAGGCCCATGACCGCCCTGACCGACGCCTTCGCGCAGGGCTGGACGAAAGAGCAGATAAGGGAGATACCGCAGATAGGATATCTGGCCGACACCCCTCCGGACAACGACTATTTTGACCTGCACTCCTTTGAGGACTGCAAGCGCAACAAGGTGGCGTTCGCGCAGAACTTCAATATTATAGAGAGGGAGGCCAATTCGCTCCACGCAATGACTCTAGTCGAGGCCACCGGCAACAAGTACGTGTGCATCAATCCTCCGTATCCTCCGGCTACCACCGAAGAGCTGGATGCGGTCTACAGCCTGCCCTATACCAAGCTGCCGCACCCGCGCTACAAAGGGAAGAGGATTCCGGCGTACGATATGATAAAGTTCTCAATCACGACCCACCGCGGCTGTTTCGGAGGCTGCAACTTCTGCACTATAGCGGCCCATCAGGGCAAATTCATACAGTCTCGCTCCGAGGAGTCGATAGTGGAGGAGGCCCGCAAGCTGACTGAACTGCCCGACTTCGCCGGAAACATTTCGGACCTCGGCGCCCCCACCGCCAACATGTACCGCATGGGCGGCAAGAACAAGGAGCTGTGCGCCAAATGCACCCGCCAGAGCTGCCTGTTTCCGAGGATGTGCCGCAATCTCGACCATTCCCACAAGGCTCTGCTGGAGCTCTACGACAAGGTTCTGGCAGTAAAAGGCATCCGCAACGCCTATATAGGCAGCGGCATCCGCTACGACCTTTTCCTCGACGAGAACGGCTATCTCGACGAGACATCGCAGCCTTACCTGGAGGCTCTCATCACCAAGCATACCAGCGGCCGCCTGAAGGTGGCTCCCGAGCATACCCAGGACAACGTGCTGGCCGTCATGGGCAAGCCTTCGTTCAAGCTTTTCGAGGTGCTCAGGGGCAAGTTCGACGAGATCACCCGCCGCCACGGCCTGCGCTACCAGCTCGTGCCGTATTTCATCAGCGGCCACCCGGGCTGCTCCATGAGAGACATGGACGCGCTGTCGAAAAACAAGTACCTCAAGGGCCTTTATATGGAGCAAGTGCAAGATTTTACTCCCACTCCGATGACTGTGGCATCAGTTATGTTCTACACCGGTCTCGACCCCAAGACGCTCAGACCGCTCTTTGTGGAGCGCAACCTCGAGCGTAAAAAACGTCAAAAATCATTTTTTTTCAACAAATAAATCCAAACATAGGTTGTATTTGAAAAAAATGCCTATAATTGCGAGGTAAAACACAAAGGAAATGGCAATAAGAATTCCGAATAAAAGAAGAGCTGTCATCAGCTATGAAAACATGTCTGATGAACTGCGTGAGGCTTTCGAAGAGAAGTATCCTCACGGCTACGCCGACTATCTGGGCGATTTGGTAAAGATCGACAAGCCGGACGGCACATCGTTCTATGCCGTGTCAGTCGAAATTCCTGACGCTATCTACCTTGTAAAGGTGAAGGTCCGCACGGACGATTATGAAGATGTAGAGAAAGACCTCTTCAAAGACGACGAAGATGACGGAGTTGTCGGCGAAGGAGAAAACGAAGGATTCCCTGAAAACGAAGGCGACTTCGGCGAAGCGCCGGAAGACGACATTGACGAGTAGTAAACAAATAATATTGCGATTTGCAGCTGCGCTCAGAAAATACATATCTGAGCGCAACTTGCTTTTGCTGCTGTCTGTCCTGGTCGGCCTCGGCAGCGGTCTTGCCGCCGTGATCCTCAAGAAGCTCATCGAACTCTTGCAGCATCTGCTCTTCGGAGGCAACCTGGCCGAGGTCCACTGGTGGCTCTATATAGTGCTTCCGGGCGTCGGCATGCTGCTTTCGTTGCTGCTGGTGAAGTATGTGGTCAAGGACAAGATAGGCCACGGGGTCACCAAGGTGCTGCTGGCCATCTCCAAGAACGAGAGCCACATCCGGCCTCACAACATCTGGTCTTCAATCGCCGCCAGCTCGCTTACCATCGGTTTCGGCGGATCGGTGGGAGCGGAGGCCCCCATAGTCTACACAGGCGCCGCCATCGGCTCCAACGTGGCCAGAGCCTTCGGCCTGTCGTACAAGAACATCACCATCCTCCTCGGCTGCGGAGCTGCAGGTGCTGTGGCCGGCATCTTCAAGGCCCCTATGGCCGGAGTGCTGTTCACCTTTGAGATCCTGCTCTTCAACCTCTCGATGTCGTCCATCCTGCCGCTTCTGCTGTCTTCGGTGACTGCCACCATGGTGTCGTACTTCGTGCTGGGCGACATGGTGACCTTCTCCAATTCGGTGGTGCAGTTCTCCATGCACAATATACCATACTATATAATTCTGGGAATCTTCTGCGGCCTGATCTCGCTTTATTTCCTCAGGACGACGTTGAAGGCCGAGGACATGCTCCGCAAGGTGAAGAAACCCTTTACCCGCTGGGCCATCTGCGCGGTGTCGCTGGGCGTGCTGATATTCATGTTCCCTCCGCTCTTCGGCGAAGGCTACACTTCCCTCACCTCGATGCTCAACAAGAATGCTATGGTGGCGCTGGAACAGGGCTTCATCGCAAGCCTCATCTCGCCTGACAACGAATGGGCTATCGTGATATTCTTCGCCGCGGTGACCCTGCTGAAGGTGCTTGCCACCGCATTTACCAATGCCGGCGGCGGTGTGGGAGGAACCTTCGGTCCCACGCTGATTACCGGAGCCTTCGCGGGATTCGTGCTGGCCAGGCTGGTGAACATCCTGAACCTCGGCACCTTGCCGGAGGAGAACTTCGTACTGGTGGGCATGGCCGGGCTAATGGCCGGAGTGATGCAGGCTCCTCTTACCGCAATCTTCCTTATCGCCGAGATAACCGGCGGCTATGCGCTGCTGTTCCCGCTCATCATCACCTCCGCCATCTCGTACGCCACAATCAGGACTACTGAACAATACTCCATATATACGAAGCGTATCGCGGCATCCGGCGAGCTGCTGACCCACGACAGCGACCGGGCGGTGCTCACGCTGCTGAAGCTGTCGGACTTCATCGAAACCGATTTCATCCCGGTGAGGGTTGACCGCAACCTTCGGGAACTCACCGACGTGATAGCCCTTTCCCACAGGAACATCTTCCCGGTTGTCGACCAGAAGAGCCACTTCCTCGGCATCGTATACCTAGATGACGTGCGCCAGTATATGTTCCGCCCCGAATTCTACGACAAGATATATATCTACGACATCCTCAAGGAGAGCGACTCGGTGCTTGCTTCGGACAGCATGGAGAGCGTGATGGACAAGTTCGAGACCACCGGAGCGTGGAACCTGCCGGTGCTGGACAAGAACGGCATCTATCTGGGTTTCGTGTCTAAGTCGAAGATATTCTCGTCATACAGAGAGCAACTCCAACAAGTCTCCCATGACTGACCTTTATATAAAGTATATCGCAGAAAGGCTTCAGCTTGCAGCATGGCAGGTTGAGAACTGTGTGGACCTTCTCGAGGAAGGCGCCACCATCCCTTTCATCAGCCGCTACCGCAAGGAGCGCACCGGCGGCATCGACGAGACCTACGTGGCTCAGATCAAGCATTACCACCTCTATCTGACCGACCTTGACAAGCGCAAGCAGGCCATTGTCAAGAGCATCGAGCAGCAGGGAAAGATGACTGACCAGCTGGCTGCAGAGATTGAAGCCGCCGTGGACTCCAGGGTGCTGGAAGACATCTATCTTCCTTATAAGCCGAAGAGGCGCACCCGTGCTTCAGTGGCCAAGGAGAAGGGGCTCGAGCCTCTGGCCGTCAAGCTCTATGAGGTGAAGGCCGACGACATATACGCCGCCGCGGCTCCTTTCGTCAGCGACGCCGTGCCCACCAAGGACGAAGCCCTGGCCGGGGCGTCGGACATTATAGCAGAGTGGGTGAGCGAAGACACTGCCGTCCGCCAGGAACTCAGGGACCTCTACTGCAAGTGGGGCACCATAGTTTCCAGGGTGGCCCGCGGCAAGGAGGATGACGAGAAGGCAGAGAAATACAGCACATATTCCAACTTCTCCCAGAGGGTCGACAAGATTCCGCCCCACAGGCTGCTCGCCATATTGCGCGGAGCCGCCGAGGAGGTGCTTTCGATAAAGATAGATGTGAACGAGGATTATGCGTACGAGAGGATAGACCGCTGCGTGCTCAAAGGCAAGCGCAAGCCTTCTTCCCAGCTGCGACATTTCCTGGCCGACGCCGTCTCTGACGCATACAAGAGGCTGCTGCATCCTTCCATCGAGAACGAAGTCTTTGCCATTGCAAAGGAGAAGGCCGACATAGAGTCTATAAAGGTCTTCGGGGAGAACCTGCGTCAGCTGCTGCTGGCTCCGCCGGTAGGGCAGAAGCGTACTCTGGCCATCGACCCCGGCTTCCGCACCGGCTGCAAGGTGGTCTGCCTCGACGCAGAGGGCAAGCTGCTCCACAACGACACCATCTACCCGCATCCGCCGATGAACGAGAAGACCATGGCGATGAAGAAGATATCGCAGATGGTGGAGTCCTACAAGATAGAAGTGATAGCCATCGGCAACGGCACGGCCGGCCGCGAGACCGAGTATTTCATAAAGAAGATAGCCCTGCCCGAGGGAGTGCGCGTCTATTCAGTTTCCGAAGACGGTGCTTCTGTTTATTCGGCTTCCGACGTGGCGCGGGAGGAGTTCCCTGACTACGACGTGACTGTCCGCGGAGCGGTGTCCATCGGCCGCAGGCTCATGGACCCTCTGGCCGAGCTGGTCAAGATAGATCCCAAGTCGATAGGAGTGGGGCAGTATCAGCACGATGTCAACCAGACCCTGCTGAAGGAGACCCTGGACAATACTGTCGAGAGCTGCGTCAATAGTGTGGGCGTGAACCTCAATACGGCCAGCAAGCATCTGCTGAGCTATGTTTCCGGCATCGGCCCGGCTCTGGCTCAGAACATAGTCGACTATCGCAGCGAGAACGGAGCCTTCATGTCCCGCCAGGACCTGCTGAAGGTCAAGAGGCTTGGCGACAAGGTCTTCGAGCAGTGCGCCGGCTTCCTCAGGATTGCCGGGGCTGCGAACCCTCTGGACAATTCAGCCGTGCATCCCGAGAGGTACGGCCTCGTGGAGCAGATTGCTTCTGACATGGGGGTCGAGGTTTCGCAGCTGATCTCCAACGAACAGCTCTGCGCCAAGATAGACATCAACCGCTATGTATCTGACGTGGTGGGCCTTCTGACCCTGAACGACATTGTCCGCGAGCTGTCGAAGCCCGGCCGCGACCCTCGCAAGATAATCAAGGTGTTCGAGTTCTCGGAGGAGATAAAGAGCATAGAAGACCTTCGGGTCGGCATGGAACTGCCTGCCATAGTTACCAACATAACAGACTTCGGGGCTTTCGTCGACATCGGCATCAAGCAGAACGGCCTGATCCATGTGTCCAAGATGTCGAACCGCCGCATCAGCAGCCCTTCAGAGGTCCTGAAGATCCATCAGCATATACACGTGAAGGTCGAAGGTGTAGACCTGAACCGCCAGCGCATCAGTTTAAGTTTGGTTATTGAAGGGAAATGATTTAACTTTACAAGCCAAGCTCCAGAGAAATGAGTGCCGACAAGAAAGTTATAATTATCCCGACCTACAACGAGATTGAGAATGTCGAGAAGATGCTCCGCAAGGTTATGAGCCTTGAGGACGGGTTCCATGTACTGATAATCGACGACGGTTCTCCGGACGGCACCGCCGATGTGGTAAAGAAGCTCATGACGGAGTTCCCCGAGAGGATCTTCATAATCGAGCGGCAGGGCAAGCTGGGCCTCGGCACAGCTTACATCACCGGCTTCAACTGGTCTCTGGAACACGGCTACGACTACATCTTCGAGATGGACTGCGACTTCTCTCACAACCCCGACGACCTGGGCCGCCTCTACAGGGCTTGCAGTGAAGAAGGCGCCGACCTGGCCATAGGATCGAGGTACTGCAACGGCATCAGCGTCATAAACTGGCCCATCGGCCGTGTGATAATGTCGTACTTCGCTTCGGTATATGTCCGCAAGATGCTCGGCATGAAGGTCTACGACTGCACCGCCGGCTTCAAGTGCTACCGCCGCAAGGTTCTCGACACCATCGATTTCAACCGCATCAAGATGCACGGCTACGGCTTCCAGATCGAGATGAAGTACAACGCCTACAAGCTCGGCTTCAAGATCAAGGAGGTTCCCATCATTTTCGTCGACCGCACCGAAGGCGTCTCAAAGATGAGCAGCGGTATCTTCGGCGAGGCGTTCTGGGGAGTCATCGGGCTCCGTTTCCGCAAGATCAAACCCCGGGCGTGATGAAGCATTATCTCAAGAATGCCACTGTAGTCAATGAAGGTGCCCTGTTTTCTGCGGGCATCTTTATTGTTGATGAGCGTATCGCTGCCGTCTGCAGGTATGACGACCCTTCCGGCATGGAGAGGGAGAAGGCCTGCATCGCGGACAGCGATTCGGTTCTCGACCTGCAGGGCAAATATGTAGCCCCGGGTGTGATTGACGCCCACGTACATTTCCGCGAGCCAGGAGCGACCCACAAGGCTTGCATAGCTACAGAGAGCGCGGCAGCGGCGCTGGGCGGGGTCACTTCTTACATGGACATGCCCAACAACAATCCGCCGGCGGTAAGCCGCGAGGCTCTGGAGCGGAAGTTCGATATAGCTGCGCGCGATTCTGTGGTCAACTATTCCTTCTATATAGGTGCGACTGCCGACAATCTGCAGGAAGTGCTTGCGTGTGATTTCTCAAAGGTTTGCGGAGTGAAGGTCTTCATGGGCTCGTCCACCGGCAACCTTCTGCTGGACGACGACACAGCCATGGAGCGCCTTTTTGCGGAATGCCCGGCGCTGATTGCCGTGCACGCCGAGGACAATGCATTGATTGCAAAGAATCTGGCGGCTGCAAAGGAGTGTTTCGGCGACGACATACCTTTCAGGGAGCATCCGAACATAAGGCCTTCTACCGCATGTCTGCTGGCAACCGAGAAGGCTCTCCTCCTCGCTGAAAGATACGGCGCCAGACTGCATGTCCTGCATGTCTCCACAGCTGAGGAAGCTGAACTGCTTGCCGATGTAAAGCCGGATGCAGGCAATATAACCGCCGAGACCTGCGTGCAGTATCTGTTCTTCTGCGACAAGGACTACGACGAGCTGGGACCTTTGATGAAATGTAACCCGGCGATCAAGTCGCACCGCGACATGCTCGCCCTGCGCAAGGCCGTGCGTTCTGGAGTGATTGACAATATCTCCACCGACCACGCTCCGCACCTGCTTGAAGAGAAACGCAAACCATATCTGCAGTCTGCGTCCGGCATTCCGCTGGTGCAGTATTCGCTGCCCATGATGCTGGACCTTGCCGACCGGGGAGTGTTCAGTTTGCCGCTCGTCGTGGATCGCATGGCTCATGCTCCGGCCCGGCTCTATGATATAAAGGACAGGGGGTTCATCCGCGAAGGATACTATGCCGACCTGGTCGTTTTTACAAGAGGACGCCGCCACGCAGTCGCTCCTGCAGCGTCGCGCTGCGGCTGGGCTCCGGTGTCGAGATTGAGCGGCGGCGTGGTCCATACCATAGCCAACGGAACCTTTGTCGTCCGTGACGGCAAGCTCACCGGATACAAGTCGGCGATGCCTCTTTCTTTCTGTTGATATTTTTTATCAACAACCCTCAAAAAAAATTTGCTGGTTTGAAAAGAAGGGCTATATTTGCAGCCCGTTTCGGAAGAACGGATAAAGTTGATTGAAAGAATGGAAGACTAAGTACTTTGAAAAGTACAAGGCAATTGTAGCATAACAATTGAAAGAGCAAGCGTGAATTTCTTTGAATGAAG
>JAFZVU010000025.1 GCA_017617655.1 Bacteroidales bacterium | reverse complement strand
TCGGCAAGACAGAGCTGGCCAAGACCCTTGCGCAGGCGCTGTTTGACGACGAGAAGAACCTGATTCGCATCGATATGACGGAGTACATGGAGAAATTCAGCGTGTCGCGTCTGGTCGGAGCGCCTCCGGGATATGTTGGTTACGAAGAGGGCGGCCAGCTCACCGAGGCCGTGCGCCGCAAACCGTACTCAGTAGTTCTGCTCGACGAGATCGAGAAGGCTCACCCCGACGTGTTCAACACCCTGCTGCAGGTTCTCGACGACGGCCGTCTGACCGACAACAAGGGCCGCACCGTGGATTTCAAGAACACTATAATCATCATGACGTCCAACGTCGGCAGCGACATAATCCAGGACTACATTGCCAAGGGCAAGCCCATGGACAGCTGCCGCGATGAAGTGATGAGCATATTGAAAGGCTGCGTACGTCCCGAATTCCTCAACCGTATCGACGAGATAATAATGTTCCAGCCGCTGAGCAAGGACAATGTCCGCGACATCGTGAACATGCAGATCGCCCAGATCAAGCAGAAGGTTATGGAGAACGCCAACATCCGTCTGAGCATCTCTCCCGAGAAAATCGAGCAGCTCTGCGAAGACGGCTACGACCCTGCATACGGCGCCCGTCCCATCAAGAGGCTGCTGCAGCGGGAGATCGTCGACCGCCTTGCCAAGGACATGCTCTCCGGCAAGGTCGTTCCCGGCATGGAGTACGTGCTCTGCTAAGTTTTTTTGCGTGATTTACAACCGACTGATTACCAGCCAAAAAACGCAAAGTCCTACCCCTCGAACTGAGTGGTAGGACTTTTTGTTAAGCGTTTGTACCCAGCGCTTTACAAATCACGCGTGAGTGGCGAAGCGCTGCTCTGCCAGGGCCTCGTACTTCGTACCCGGGCGGCCGTAATTGGCGTAAGGGTAGATCGAGATGCCTCCCCTCGGAGTGAAAATGCCCGTCACCTCGATGTACTTCGGGTCCATCAGCGCGATGAGATCCTTCATTATCGTGTTGACGGTATCCTCGTGGAAGCCGCCGTGATTGCGGAAGCTGGTGAGATAGAGCTTCAGCGACTTGCTCTCCACCATCTTGACGTCGGGGATGTACGTAATCCTTATCTCCGCGAAATCCGGCTGGCCCGTGACGGGGCAGAGAGTCGTGAACTCGGGGCAGTTGAAACGCACCCAGTAGTCGTTGTCCTGATGCTGGTTGACGAACGTCTCAAGCACTTCGGGAGCGTAGTCCATGCGATATGCGGTCTTGTTGCCGAGGGCGGAGAGGCCCTCTTTTTTCCTGTCTTCTGCCATAGCTAAATATCTCTTATCTTGAACGGGTTGTATGAAATGTCGTAGTCGTATGTATCGAGGTCCTCGTGGGCTTTCAGTTTCTTCACGATCATGGTGGTGAACGGGAGGATTATCACTTCATATAGTGTCTTGAACAGGACCTGCGTGCAGATGATGCCGACGATACCCCAGAACGGCAGATTGCCGGCGAAAGCTATCGGATAGAAAATGACTGAGTCGGCAAACTCACCGCCGAGCGATGACACGATGGCCCTCCATCCGAATCCGCGGCCTTGCGTAGCCACTTTCATCTTCGACATTATCCATGCGTTGCACTGTGAGCCGCAGATGAAGGCTACCAGAGAAGCGAAGGTCGTGCGGGGCACCATGCGGAAAAGGGTGTCGAAGCTGTCAGCCACAGGGATGCTGTCTTCATAGAGCGGCGCGGGCAGCATCGTCACTATCTGCGCGGCAAGCGCGATGAAGGCACTCAGTATGAATCCTATCCATATCACGAGCCTTGCCTTGCGGAAGCCGTATACTTCGGTGAGGCAGTCGTTGATTATATAGGATATCGGGAAGATTACAATAGCTCCGGAGAGTTGGAGAGGGAGCGATCCGACACGCCACAGACGCGGTACGAAAATATTGGAGGATACCAGACAGACGCAGAAAGCGACGGCGAGCCAGACGAAGGTAACGGAGAGACGGGGCTGCTCCTTGGGTTTGTTTTCAGTCATTTTTACTTGTTTTTATAGTGGTTCCAAGCACACTTGCGGCGGGATGTACCCGTCACTCGGCGGCAAATATAGTACAATTATTTATATTTGCTGCTCAGCACGGACCGATATGGAACACCTCGGTGAAATACTATCGTTAATAGTAGCTGTCAGCTGGACAGCCACCGCTATCTTCGGAGACGAGGCCAGCCACAGGCTGGGGTCGATGACCGTCAATGTCATCCGCCTTACCCTCGCATCTGTTTTCTTAGGCATAATCCTCTGGATAACCGTAGGCAGGCCCTACCCTGTCTACGCCGACTCCGCCACCTGGTTCTGGCTGGCCCTGTCAGCTGTTGTGGGTTACATTTTCGGAGACTACTGCCTCTTCAATTCCTATATCGTAATAGGAGCCCGTTTCGGCCAGCTCTTCATGACGCTGGCACCGCCTTCTGCCGCCATAGCCGGCTGGATAATGCTGGGAGAGACTCTCACCTGGAAGTCATGGCTTGCGATGTTCGTGACTCTCTGCGGCATCGCCATGTCAATCCTCAGCCGCGGCGGCCAGCACAACGTCAAGCTGTCCCTCCCCTTCAAGGGCGTGCTGCTTGGCATCGGAGCCGGTGTCGGCCAGGGATTCGGTCTGGTCCTCAGCAAGATCGGCATGCAGCATTACGCCGCCGCCCTGCCGGCCGATGCACCCGCCGCCATGGACACCATGATGCCCTTCGCCTCCACGATGATCAGGGCTCTTGTGGGCGGTGCTGGATTCTGGCTCATAATGACACTGAGCGGGCAGCTGAAAAACATGAAGGCAGCAGCCCACAACCGCCAGGGCCTGACATACGCCGCCCTCACCACTCTCTTCGGCCCTACGCTCGGAGTGTCGCTGTCGCTGATGGCGGTACGCTATGCCAACGCCGGCATCGCATCTACCCTGATGGCGCTTACCCCGGTTCTCATCATCGCCCCCTACGCAATCATGCACAAGCAGAAGATCCGTCTGAAAGAAGTAATCGGAGTCACTGTCAGCATGGTCGGCGTGGCGATGTTCTTCCTCCTGTAACAAACCGCCTGAACATAATACCATGAAAAAACTGATTCTCCTCACCTCGATAATTCTGATGGCCGCCTCCTGCGGCAGGACTGTACCGCAGAACTCCGTGATCGCCCACCGCGGCTTCTGGCAGACTGAAGGCTCTGCCCAGAACAGCATGGCTTCGCTGCGCCTTGCAGTGGAAAGCGGCTTCTACGGCAGCGAGTGCGACATCCAGCTCACCGCCGACAGCTGCTTCATAGTGTTCCACGACACCAGCATCCACGGCCGCAATGTGGAGGACATGACCTTCGAAGAAGTCCTGGCCGACACCACTCTGGTAAACGGGGAGCGCATCTCCACCGTCGACGAGTATTTCTCCGCCTTCGCCGGCATGAAGGGCGGCACCAAGCTCATAATCGAAGTGAAGCCGCAGGTCACTGAAGACATGATGAGCCTCAGCATCGCCCGGACCGCCGATGCCATCAAGAAATACGGCATCCAGAAACGCGTCGAGATAATATCCTTCAACTACCGCGCCTGCAAGGAGCTGGCCGCCATCTTCCCGGAGATTCCGGTGTCATTCCTCGACAGGACCCACAATGTAAGCTTCGCACAGATGAAGTCTGACGGGATCGACGGCATCGATTACCGCTACAACTGCATCCTCGAAGACCTTTCTCTCATAGAGGAAGCCCACGAAGCCGGGTTCATAGTGGATGTCTGGACCCCGGACGATCCTGAAGAGGTGCTGACGATGGTTGACGCCGGCCTGGACTATGTCACCACGAACAGGCCGGAGCTGATGCTGGAAATCCTTCAGTAAGTCTATTCCGCTCCAAGCAGATCCTTCGCCGCAAGGACGAGGAACATGTAGTGCGACGACCCGCCGCCGAGCACGTATTCTACCTGCTGCCACAGATAAGGGAAGGTCAGCAGCTCGGGGAAGTCGGGACGGATCAGCGCGGTGCCGGATACCGTGCCGCCAGGGACGTATGTCCAGTCGGCGCGGTTGAAGCCGTAGCCCACTGTCACAGACTCGGCTCCCACTCCGCCTGCGAACGAGGCCTGATTGATGCCCGGATGGCGGCCGAGGATGAAGTTAAGGGCGTCGAACACCTGGTCGGGGGCGAAGATGTCGGGATATTCCTTGGCCAGGAAATAGTGGCGGTAGCCGAACGACTGGATGTCCCAGCCGGCGCCCCAGATGCTCGGGCGGTACGGCACTCCATAGGGAGTCTCGGAGCTCTGGCGGTCGAGCATCTCGCGGTATCTTGTGAGGGCCGCGCGGAAGGCTTCGCACTGCTTGCGGTATTTCTTCTGACCTTCCATCTGCTTCTCCACTCTGGCGATGTACCATGCGCAGCTGGCGGCAGAGGCGACTATTGAATCCCAGTTGTTTATTATGAAGTCGAAATACTGCTGCTCGCCGGTGGTTATGTACAGTTCGGTGGCCAGCTGCATCTTCGACATGGGGCCGCCGCGGAAGCCTGTCGGGATCTCAGCTTCTTCGAATATCTTTTTTGCTATCGCCACGCAGTGGTCTGCCAGGGTGTCGTTGAGGCCGCGCAGGGCACGGGCCGATGCCGCCACGTTGACTGCCATGCTGACGCCATTGCCGGTGTCGGGGAATATCCAGCGATCGTCGCCGTTGCCGCTTATGCCGTCAGACACTGCGGCAGGGTCGCCCAGATGGGTGTACTGGCGCAGGCTGTTGGTGATGGTGCCTTTGGCGAAACGGCCCATCGCGAGATAGCCGTTCACTACATATAGCATTCCGTGCTCTATCTGCTGCTGGATGTCGTTCTTGCCGTCCGGCTCGTGGATCTCGACTGTATGCTTGTTCTGGTCGATGGCGGTGGCGTCGATCTCGGGGTGGAAGTTCTCCAGGGCCATCGTGAGGATGTAGCATTCGCCGCCGGTGGTGGCGCGGATGTCGTCGTCGCCGGCGTCATGCCAGCCGCCCACGTTCACTCCGTGGACAGGGTCCAGCGCCTTGAAGGCAGTCTTGTTGTCCTCGGGCTGGGAATAGCCGTCTATATGGTTGCCGGCCGGGGCCATGAGGGCGTCGTCCAGATGGCAGGCGTCGTGCCATACCTTGTATTTCTCCATCACTCTCATGTGGCACATCTGGTAAGGCAGGAAGTATTCGATGACGGGCTGCCATACGCCCCTGTCATATACGTCTTGTGCGATGCGGAAGATCGGGG
Source organism: Bacteroidales bacterium (assembly GCA_017617655.1). Taxonomy (GTDB): domain Bacteria; phylum Bacteroidota; class Bacteroidia; order Bacteroidales; family UBA932; genus Equibacterium. The sequence continues at coordinate 1,288 of JAFZVU010000025.1, read as the reverse complement.
AGCTGCTGCCGCCGTATCGCAGTTCATAGAGGCCTTCTTTCTGCACGTCGGTGAAGTCGACCTTGTAATACTGGTAGCGGAGGAAGTCTCCATCCCACTTGACGGCCGGGATGTTCTTCACGAAGTGCTCGCCATCGGCCTCATAGCGCACGAGGGTAGCTTCGGCCAGCGGGGCGTCGCGGCGGTCGGTCTCGATGATGGCCACCTTGCTCTGGGAAGGCAGATAGCCCACCTGGGAGGTCTGTACCACGGGCTTGTAGGTCCAGCCGGCTACAACGTTGGGCTCGATGTACCATTTGACGGCGCCCTTTGTGGCTCCGGCGGGGATGTCGGATCGGAGCACGAACCAGCCGTTGTTGTGGTTCATGCGGCCGTCGTAGAGTTTCAGGTCGGCGTCGGTCAGGCTCTTGATGGTCAGGCGGCTGTAGGGATCGTCGGGGCGTGAGGTAAAACTCTTGCCAACGGCATACGGCTCGGCTATTACCGCGTCTGCCGTGAACGGGCTGTAGCCCTCGCCAATCAGATGCGCTATGTCTGTGTTCTGGGCACGTTCGGGCTTATAGTCGCCGACGCTTTTGTAGACGTAGCTTTCCTGTGTCAGCAGCGGCGAGTTGGGCTGCTGAGGATAGATGCCCTGCTTGTCGTCCATGATCCATGGCTTGCCGAAGAGGTCGCCGGGGAAGAATTCTATATTGAAGCCGGCGCGGCCGAGGAGCGCCTCCGGGACGGGGGTGTCAAGGTCGACGGTCACCAGGAAGCCTTTCTGGTATGGCTCGAGGGTAACGGTGTATATGACGTTGTACTCGGGATATATCATGGGATTGAAGCCGGTGAAATGGCGGCTGGAATCGGGGAAGCAGAGAGTCGTGATTATGCGCTCGCCTTCCACTTTGCGGCCGAGCTGTTTCGGGACGGGCTGCCACTGGCCGGGCGTGGGCTCGAAGCGGATGTCGCCGTTGCTGGCCACGCGGTGGCCGTTCATCAGCACTGAAATGCCGCCCTGGTGCCCTTCCGGGTAGAAGTCGTCGAATGCCATGACGTCTACGCCGTCTTTGTTGAAATAGCCGGAATTGTTGATGTGGAAGTCCTGCGCATTCAGAGTTGCCGCGACAGACAGCGCCGCAAATACGATGGAAAGTTTCTTGAAAATCATAGCGTCGGATATATGTGTCTCTTGCGAATTTAACAATAGATTTGGATTTTTCGTCAGAAGCCCATATATTTGCGGCTCAATACCGCGGGGTAGAGCAGTTGGTAGCTCGTCGGGCTCATAACCCGGAGGTCGGAG
>JAFZVU010000024.1 GCA_017617655.1 Bacteroidales bacterium | reverse complement strand
CGGAGGAAGTTTTGCTGCTCCGCAGAGGAATAATTTTTCCTCCGCACTCTAACAAAATTTCCAGCGTTTTGAATCATCGCCCGCGACAAGCTATCTCATCTATTCATCTAATCCACCTATATATGTGGTGGATTAGATGAATAGATGAAGAGCCGCCAACAAATAACCTTACCTTACCATCCAATAACATGCCTTTATTCCTCAATAAGGGAATGTTATTGAAAGTCCTCGGCGTACTGAGGCGAAAACATCGGTGCCCATTTGACAAAACATCGGTGTAGGAATCGCAAAATGGATGTCTTTAGGTGGCTGATGCCGCCCTTCTACTTGAAGAGCTTTATCTCGCTGAGCTGGATGCGAGTGCCGTCTGCCATGCGGATGAACTCGAAGCGGTAGTAGCGGTAATTGCCCGAGGATGCGGGCTTGAAGCGGTACTCCTGCTCGTTCTCGTCGCGGAGGCGGCGGTTGTACTTCTGCTCGTCGAGCGTTGTCCATGTCTTCTGGTCGTTCGAGCCGGAGAAGCGCCATGTGATGGGGTTGCGCTCGGGGTACTGATGCGTGTCGTCGCCCGTCGCGAAGACATATTCCGAGACAGCCAACTGCTCTCCTGCATCGAGGATGATGGAGTAGGGCATCTGACGAGGCTCATCGAGACACCATTTCGTGTAGAGGAGACCATCGGAGGCCATTGCTGCTCCCTCCTTCCCATTACGGCCAGAGCCGTTCACGAAGGTCGTTTTGATAGCTACCTTTGCCGTTTTGTAGAGGTTGATTTCGCTGAGCTGGATGCGAGTGCCGCCAGCCATACGGATGAACTCGAAGCGGTAGTAGCGGAACTTGCCCTTGAAGGTCGGCTGGAAGCGGTATTCCTGGAAGTTCTCATCGCCCATGCTGCGGTCGTTCTTGCGGTCGTCGAGGGTTGTCCATTCCTGTTTGTCGTTCGAGCCGGAGACGCGCCATGTCACGGGGTTGCGGCTGGGATACTGCTGCGTGTCGTCGCCCGTGACGAAGCCATACTCGGCAAAGGTTGTCTCTTCCCCGGCATCCAGGACGATGGTGTAGGGCATCTGGCGCGGCTCGTCGATGCACCACTTGGTGTCATAGCGCCCGTCGGCAACCATTGCCGGCCCTTCGCCTCTGTCGCGGCCAGGACCACTCACGAAAGTCGTCTTGACGGTCTGAGCCAAGGCAGGAGAGATGAAGAATTGAGATAATGAGAAAATAAGAAAGAGAAGGGAGGAGAGACGTTTCATATGGTCATGTTTTTAATGTTCGTAGCGCAAAGATACAAAATAATTCATAATTCATAATTCATAGTTCATAGTTTTTTCGTAACTTTGCCTCAAATTAAACTGAAAAACTATGAAGACCAATCTGAAGAATATCTTTGCTGCCCTTTTATTGGTTTCTCTTGCTGCGCCGGCTGCTGCCAGGTCGCATGATCAGATTGAGGAACCTGTGGATTACGTCAATCCCTACATCGGCAGCATCAGTCACCTGCTGGTGCCCTGCTTCCCCACCATCCAGCTGCCCAACAGCCTGATGCGTATCTATCCGACCAGGGGCGACTATACCACCGAGATGCTCGACGGCCTGCCCGTCGTCGTCACCAACCACCGCGAGCGCAGCGCTTTCCGCCTGAGCATCATTCAGGGCGATGAACTGCGCCACATCATCCCCGTCACTTGGGACAACGAGCACATCACGCCCTACGACTACCAGGTTCAGGTGGCAGACAACAGCATCAACGTCCATCTGGCTGTCTCTCACCAGAGCGCTATCTACGAGTTCACCTTCCAGGAGCCATCGAAGTCCGCAACCATCGTGCTCTTCACCGACAACGGGCATATGCTGGTGGAGGGTCGCAAGGCATCTGCCAGTCAGCGCCTGAGCAGGAACATGAGGATATACTTCTCCGGCGAGTTCAATGTGGAACCCGAGCAGGTGGGTCTCCTCCGCGACGGCAAGATATCAGGAGAGAAGGTCACCGAGGAACCAAGGGCCTGCGGAGCCGTCCGCTTCCCTGCCGGTACGAAGAAGGTCATCTTCCGCTATGGCGTCTCGCTCATCAGCGCAGAACAGGCGGAAAAGAACCTATCGCGCGAACAAGGTCGCGAGTTCAACCTCTCAAAGGTGGCTAAGGCTGGTCGCAAGGAATGGAACGAGACCTTGAGTAACATTCTGGTGGAGGGCGGAACAGCGAACCAGAAGGCCGTCATGTACACCGCTTACTATCGTACCTTCGAGCGCCCCGTCTGTCTCAGCGAGGATGGCCGCTACTTTTCGGCCTTCGACGGTAAGGTGCACGATGACGAGGGCCAACCTTTCTATACCGACGACTGGATTTGGGACACCTATCGCGCCGCTCATCCCCTGCGGGCCCTGATTCAACCCACCAAGGAGGAGAACATCATCGAGAGCTACCTCCGTATGGCCGAGCAGATGGGTACGAACTGGATGCCCACCTTCCCAGAGATGACAGGTGATACGCGCCGCATGAACAGCAATCACGGCGTGGCGATGGTGGCAGATGCCCTCTGGAAGGGACTCAAAGTGGATGCTGAGCGGGCCTTCGAGTACTGCAAGAAGGGTATCGAGGAGAAGACCCTGGCCCCCTGGAGCGGTAAGCCGGCAGGTTGGATTGACTATTTCTATAAAGACCACGGCTATATCCCTGCTTTGGCTCAGGGAGAAGAGGAGAACGACCCCAACGTCTCAGGCTTCGAGAAGCGTCAGCCAGTGGCAGTCACGCTGGGCACGAGCTACGACGAGTGGTGCCTCTCGCGCATCGCCGAGTTCCTGGACAGGAAGGACGAGGCTGCCAAGTACCTCAAGCTGAGCTACAATTATCACAATCTCTGGAACCCCGAAACGAAATTCTTTCATCCGAAGGACAAGGAGGGCAATTTCCTGCCTGACTTTGACTACCGTTTCGGAGGCGGCATAGGAGCCCGCGATGCCTACGATGAGAACAACGGCTGGACCTATCGCTGGGACGTGCAGCACAATCTGGCCGACCTGGCCAACCTAATGGGCGGACGTGAGGAGATGGCCCGCGAACTGGACCGAACCTTTGCCGAACCGATGGGACGCGGCAAACGTGAGTTCTACGAGCAGCTCCCTGACCAGACCGGCAATATCGGTCAGTTCACGATGGCAAATGAGCCTTCGCTCCATATACCTTATATATACAACTACGCCGGAGCTCCCTGGAAGACGCAGAAGCGCATCCGCCAATGTCTCGACACCTGGTTCCGTAATGATGTGATGGGTATCCCCGGCGATGAGGACGGCGGCGGTCTGACCTCCTTTGCGGTCTTCTCTTCGCTCGGTTTCTATCCCGTCACTCCCGGCTTCCCCGTCTTCAATATCGGTTCACCAATCTTTACGGACATCCGCATCAAGTTGCCTGGTGGCAAGGAACTGCACATCATTGCCAGAGGCAGCAGCCGCGACAACAAGTACATCCAGCGCGCCACCCTCAACGGCAAAACTTGGAACAAGCCTTGGTTCAGTCAGGAGGATATAAAGAACGGTGCCACCCTTGTCCTTGAAATGGGCAGTCAGCCCAACAAACAATGGGGCACCGATGAAAGTGCTGTTCCGCCTTCGGCAGCGAAATCCCTCTAAATCTCCACAAAAGGAGAGATTTAGTAGAGTATCTTCTTCCGGTTCTTGATATTCACACCCTTTTGTAGCTTCGAGAGCCGCTGGCCGGCGAGATTGAAAATCTCCTTAGAGCCTTTAAGGTCCTTGAGGTCCTTAAGGTCTTTAAGGTCAAGGGCGATGTCTTCTTCTGTGACGGTGAACTGCGGCCCTTCGGTAAAGACAGAGCCTGTGTAGGCAGCATCAATCGTCTGAACGCCCCAGGAGTAGGTGCCTGGCTTCGACGGGCAGAACGGCCATTCCGTCAGGCAACCGACACGTCCGAGGCGGTTCACCTTGCGGATGCCATCCTTCGTGTCGCCAACGAAGGACGGAGTACAGTTCACAAGACTGCCGGCTTCGTCCCTGATAAAGATTTCGTAGGTGAAGCCTGGGTGCGCCGTCTCTGGTGCTTGCCAGGAAAGTGTCACTTTGGCGCCCTCTTTGGTGACGGTAGGGGCAAGCGGTGCGTCAGGGCGCGAAGGGGTAGGGTAGAGGTTGTAGCAGAGGATGGCATTGCGTCCCTGCTGCTCGGCAGTAAGGTAGTTGTTGTCCTTCGAGAGACCGTTGAGCAGGAAATCCTTTCGTCCGTCGCCGTTATAGTCGGGGAAGATGATGCAGGCTCCTGTGGCTCCCGGGATGGCAACGTTACGTGTGAGGCGACCCTTGCCGTCGTTAAGGTAAAGCATGCCGCTATAGACATTCTTCTTCGTGCCGCCCATCAGGATATCATAGGTGCCGTCGCCGTTCCAATCGATGACCCCGGCGGAATTGCTTGCCGATGATGAGAGTGCGTAGAGGTCCGCCTGAAACTCGCAGCTGATACTCTTGAACGAGGGCACGGGTGTCTTCTGGTTGAGGTAGATGCGCTGGCGGGTTGATGTCTCGCCCGAGGATGCTTCTCCCTGTCCGGCAAGCATGATGTCGAGCCATCCGTCATCGTTGAAGTCAGCCACCTGCAGAGCTCCGTTCGACTTGCGCTTGATGTCGGCATCCTTCTCGCCTAAGCTCAGACGGATGAAGTGTCCGTGCTGGTCAGGGTCGTTGAGATAGACATCGGTGAAGCGCAACTGGTCTTCGCGTCCATCAACGAGGGCAGAGATGGCAAAGTCCTGGAAGCCGTCGTTGTTGAAGTCGGCAGGCTGTATGATGGCTTCGCGAAGCAGAAACTCCGGCTCGTATGGTTCGACGGTAAAGCTCAAGGCCTCGGCATCGGTTGTCTGATTGTGAAGGATGACATTGTAGTTCGTCTCGCCCTGATATCCCACGAGGATGATGTCGAGCCGCCCGTCGTTGTCGATGTCGATTATTTCGGCATTGCAGGGAGCTTTGGCATCTTCAATTTTGAATTTTGAATTTTGAATTTT
>JAFZVU010000023.1 GCA_017617655.1 Bacteroidales bacterium | reverse complement strand
TTGAGGATAACCTGCTCGCGTGAAGATACATTGAAGGCAACGCAGGTAGATGAGTTGAGACCGAGTTCCTTGAAGTTGGGAACTTCTGCCTTTGAAGCAGTGTAAACTACGAAGTCAGGCTCGAAAGAAGCTTCTTCTTCAGCAGTGGGTTTGATGAACATGTTGCGAACGAAGTGTGCCTGCCATGCGACTTCCATGAAGAAACGTACAGCCATACGGGTGTCTTTGTTGGCGCCGCAGAATGCATCCACAACATAAAGATCTTTGCCTGAAAGCTGTTTGAGAGCCAATTCTTTTACTTTGCCCCAAACCTCTTCGCTCATAGGGTGGTTGTCGTTCTTATATTCATCAGAAGTCCACCATACGGTATTCTTTGCCTCAGGGGTAGTGACGATGTATTTGTCTTTAGGAGAACGTCCGGTGTAGACTCCGGTCATTACATTGACAGCTCCGAGTTCGGTGAGGACACCTTTGTCATAGCCAGTCAGGGACGGGTCCATTTCATCTTTGAATAATGCCTCATATGAGGGATTGTAAGTTACTTTACCGGCGTTCTTGATACCGTACTTTGCGAAATCGATCTTTGCCATAATGATTAATTGATTGTTTATAGATTTTATATATAGAATTTTTGAAAAAAGCCTTGTAACTCTGCGTGCAAAAGTAATATTTAATTTTCTAATTGCAGCGCCGATTTATGCAAAAATCAAGCCTCTTTTTCGTAACTTTACGAGACTATGGAAGCGACTCTGAAGAAATACTGGGGATATGACTCTTTCCGCCCTATGCAGAAAGAGATAATCTCTTCTGCGCTGGAAGGCCGGGATACTCTCGCCATCCTGCCGACCGGCGGCGGAAAGTCAATCTGCTTCCAGGTGCCGGCGATGATACGCGAAGGAATCTGCATTGTGGTCAGTCCTCTCATCTCGCTGATGAAAGACCAGGTCGAGAACCTCTGTGCGCGCGGCATCAGGGCCATGGCTGTATATTCCGGCATGAGCTACCGCGACATCGACATCGCTCTCGACAATGCCATCTACGGCAGCTACAAGTTCCTGTATGTTTCTCCCGAGAGGCTCCGCACCGAAATCTTCAGGGTACGTGTGGCGAAGATGAAGGTGAACTACCTGGTGGTAGACGAAGCTCACTGCATATCCCAGTGGGGCTACGACTTCCGTCCCGACTACCTCAAGATCCGCGACATCCGCGCCATAATCCCCGATGCTCCCGTAATCGCCCTGACAGCTACTGCCACGCGTTTTGTAGCCGACGACATAATGAAGCAGCTGGGCTTTCCCGAAAGCAACCTTCTGGTATCGGGCTTCGAGAGGCCGAACCTCAAATATGTCATCCGCGAGGCCCAGAACAAGCTGGGTCAGCTGCTGAAGATATGCAACGGAGTGGAGGGAAGCGGCATTGTCTACGTCTCCAAGCGCAAGAGCGCCGAGGACGTGGCCCAGTTCCTGGCCAGCCAGGGTATCGACGCCGCGGCCTACCATGCGGGCATGAACGGAAATGTACGCTCCGACATCCAGCAGGCGTGGAAATCCGGGGCGAAGAGGATTATTGTTGCGACTAACGCCTTCGGCATGGGCATCGACAAGGGTGACGTGCGTTTCGTGGCCCACTACGAGATGCCGGCGTCTCCAGAAGCATATTTCCAGGAAGCCGGTCGCGCCGGGCGCGACGGGAAGCAGGCATACGCTCTGCTGCTCTGGAACGAGAGCGACATCGCCCGCCTGAAGAAGACAGCTCAGGCTGCGTTCCCGCCTCTGGATTATATTAAAGATGTATACCAGAAGGTCTTCAATTATCTCGGCATCGCATACGAGGAGGGGGCGATGAGCAGCCGCAAGTTCGACCTTGAGGATTTCTGCCGCAAGTACAAGCTGTTCAGCCTCGGAGCCTACTATGCCATCAAGTATTTAGAGATGTCAGGCTACTGGTCTCTGACCGAAGAGATCGACATCGCTTCTCGCATCAACATGCTGGTGGAGCGCGAGGCTCTTTATTTGCAGCAGCTGTCCGCGGACCTCGACACTCTTCTGAGCGTCATAATGCGAATGTATCCCGGCCTTTTCGGAGGCTACATCACCATCGACGAGGAGAAGATCGCCGCAGCCGGCCACTACTCCGTCCTGAGTGTCGAGGCCAAGTTGAAGATGCTCGACGCAAAACGCATCCTGAAGTATATCCCAAAGGTCAAATCTCCAATCCTCAACATAGTCAACGAGAGGCTCTATGAAAAGAACCTCCTTCTTCCGAAGGACGAGTATCAGAGCCGTGTGGAGCGCAACATGGCCCGTATCGAAGCCATGGAGGCATACGTCCGCACCGCCGCCGACGCTCCCGAAAAGTTCCTGATTGATTATTTCGGACTCAAATAAATATCCAACTATATGTACTCATTCAAACGCCTGATCATTGCATTAGCAGCCGTGCTGACAGCCGGAACGGCATTCGCAGCCGAGCGTGTGCACACTACTTTCGATTTCGACTGGAAATTCTCCCTTGCAGCCACAGACGGAGCGCAGGCAAGAGATTTTGACGACAGCGCATGGACCGGCGTCCAGCTGCCGCACGACTGGAGCATGACTCTCCCCTACCTCTCTCCGGAGCAGGGTGGTCAAGGCTCGATGGGTTTCATGCAAGGCGGCATCGGCTGGTACCGCAAGACTTTCGCAGTGCCGGCCGCATGGAAAGGCCGCCGCATCAGCCTTGAATTCGATGGAGTATATCACCGCGCGACTATATATGTGAACGGGAAGCAGGCAGGCTTCCATCCTTACGGCTACACTGCCTTCGCCCTGGACATCACGGACCTCCTGGAGCCAGGCCGGGACAATGTGGTGGCCGTGAAGGTCGACCACAGCGACTGCCCGACATCCCGATGGTATTCCGGCAGCGGCATCTACCGCCACGTGTGGCTGAACCTCACCGACCCTGTCCACGTCGCTCTCTGGGGCACCTACGTCACCACACCTTCGGTGAGCGCACAGAAGGCTTCGGTTCACATCGAAACTTCACTGGAGAACGAGACCGCAAAGCAGGCTTCCATCTCTCTGGTCAGCGAATTGAAGGGGCCTGACGGCCGCGTCGTTGCACGCAAGACCACATCGGCCACTCTCCCTGCCGCCGGCAAGGAGGTCGTGGCCCAGGATTTCACTGTAGAGGCGCCGATGCTCTGGGATCTGGACACTCCGCATCTCTATACTGTCGTCACTACTGTCCGCCGCGGCGGCCGTACGGTCGACAATTATGAGACCACGTTCGGCATCCGCGACATCCGCTTCGATGCAGACAAGGGGTTCTTCCTCAACGGCCGCAGCGTCAAGATGAAGGGAGGCGACGTGCATCAGGACGCCGGCTCGCTGGGCGCCGCCATCCCGGACCGTGCGCAGGAGCGCCGCATCCGCCTCATGAAGGAGACCGGCTTCAATGCCATCCGCTGCAGCCACAATCCTCCTGCACGCGAGTTCCTTGACTGGTGTGACCGCATCGGCATGCTGGTGATCGACGAGTCTTTCGACAAATGGAAGAGCGGCTATTACGCCCAGTGGTATGACGAGTGGTGGAAGGCAGACCTGACTTCGATGGTGCTGCGCGACCGTAACCATCCGAGCATAGTGCTATGGAGCGTCGGCAACGAGACCCGTGAGCAGTTTGACATGTCCGGTGAGGGCACGACCCGTCTGGCTGCACTTCGTGCCGAATGCGAGCGGCTGGACCCTACCCGCAAGGTGGCTGTGACTACGATGCCGGACTACAACCGCACCTTCGACAAGAACGGCTTCAATTCTGCCGTCGAGGTGGTGGGCTACAACTATCAGGAGCCTTTCTACGACAGTGACCACGAAAAATATCCGGACCGCATAATCTATGGTTCCGAGGTTTTCCCGTATTATTCTCCGGGCGAGAAGATCATGCGCGAATACATCGAACGCAATCCCTGGTATGACTACGCTTCGCGCGATTTCATCTTCGGCTATTTCATGTGGGCTGCCATCGACTACTGGGGCGAGTCTTCGGGATGGCCGAGCAAGGGCTGGCCGACCGGCATCTACGATGTCTGCATGCATGAGAAGCCGCAGGCTGCTTTCTTCCGGGCCGTATGGAAGGACGAGCCTATCGCCAAGATTGCCATCGAGGATCCTTCCCTGCCGCTGGACCGCGGCAAGGACATGTGGACCTGGCCTTTCCTGGCTTGCCACTGGAACTTCCCGCAATACGACAATACCCAGATGGTGCAGGTGAATGTGTTCACAAACTGCGAGGAGGCTGAGCTTTTCGTGAACGGCACTTCGATGGGCGTGCGCCGTCTTGCGGATTTCACCAACAATACCCTCAAATGGCGAATCCCTTATAAGGCGGGGACCATCAGCGTCAAGGCTTTCAACGGCGGCAAGGAGGTGGCCGGCGACGAGCTGCACTCCGCCGGAGCTCCTGCGGCCCTGCGTCTGGCCGCGGACCGCACTGTCCTGGCTGCCGACGGGCAGGATCTGTCATACATCGAGATAGAAATGGTCGATGAGAACGGCACAGTAGTGCCGGATTCCGACCGCAAGGTACGCATCAAAGTGACCGGCGCCGGCCGTTTCGTCTGCATGGACAATGGCGACACTGCTGACGGCGGAGCTCAGCTTCGTGCCGACAAGCCGACTTTCATGGGCCGCGCCCAGGCTGTCGTCCAGGCCGGCCGTTCTTCCGGCACTATCCATGTTGTAGCTTCTGCCGACGGCCTTCCCGATGCAGAGATGGAGATCAGCGTGATAAGTTATTAGGTTATTATAGAATATGCGTATATTGCGCTCATTAAAGCGTTATAGACATATTAGGAGTGTATGAAAATAGTTCTGAAGGTTATCTGGGGTTTCTTCGCTGTGATTGGAATTCTATGCACATTACGCTTCTTTCCCGTTATTTCTGGAAATAGTTACCTCTCTATGTATCCGTCGGTCAAATCGCGGTATAGTGAATTCGTGGAGTTGCTGCGGGAGTCCGGGCCTTTTGAGAAGGATACGGCCGCTTTTGAGATGCAGATTATCCAGGACCCCGTCCGAGCGAAGGAAATCCGGGACTATTTCCAGCTGGAAACGCTGTACGACGCCGATGCGGACACCTGGACAAAGGCGCTCGCCATTGGCAAGTTCGTGGCAACTAATATCCCGCACGACAATCAGGAAATAGAACCGGAGCACCGCAACGCCATCGATTTGTGGGAATACACCAAGAATGTCGCTCCGGCATTCAACTGCCGCCTGCACAGCATACTCACCTTTGAACTTATGCTGGCGGCCGGCCTGGATGCACGGTTTGTAACCTGTCTGCCGGAAGACGAGAACGACAATGACTGCCACGTAATGAATGAAGTGTGGCTGCCGGAGCTGGGCAAATGGGCGATGATAGACTCCGACATGGACGGGAACTATGCTTCAGACCTGGACGGCACTCCACTTTCACTCAGGGAGATAAGGGAGCATTATATTGCAGGAGAGCAGATGCAGTATCATCCGCGATTCAAGAAGGCCACTACGAAGGTTAACGAGCATTATTCATACATGGCCAAGAACACCTACTGGTTCAGGTGTGCAGAGATACTTTCTTACTACCAGGAAGACCCGGATAACAGAGAACGAGAGGTATGCCGTCAAATTAACCTCAGCCCCAAGGGCTTCGAGGCCTTCCTCGATAAGGAATCCAGCGTAAATACAACGGATGCCGACACTTTCTGGGCTGCGCCGAAGAAGTCCAGCTTATAATTTGACACTTATGACATTCAACCGCGTAATCAGCACCATATTACTGGTTGTATTTGGGATTGTTCTGTCTTCGTGCGCAATGATGAGAGGATTATGCACTGATGGATTGGAAGGTCCGGATATTTTCAGCTTCGAGCATCACGTACATGATACGATAGCCAACGGTGAGCAGTCATTCATGTTTCAGGAAGCCGAATCGAGGGCAGACTGGATTGACACCCTGCATTTTTATAATCAGCCGCCACAGTGTGTCAACATGACTTTTGTCGAGGCAATGAACTACAAAAGCCAAACGCAGGGGGTGATGATTATCCATGACGACAGTATTGTATATGAGAAATACTGGGGAGACTTTTCGGCTGACCGGTTGGCCACCGTTTTCTCAGTTTCAAAATCCATCACGTCGCTTCTTTGCGGCATCGCGATAGATGAAGGCTATATCCAAAGCATTGATGATCCTGTTACCAGGTATCTGCCGGAGCTGAAAGGAAAAGATCCCGGATGGGAGAAGCTCACCATCCGCTATTTGTTGAATATGAAGAGCGGATTGGACTTTGATGACGAATATGAGTTCAATATCAAAGAATTGAAAACGGTGAACGCCATAGCAAAATTGAATTACGGGCACAATCTGATGAAGCAGATCCGTGGCTTGAAGTTTCGCTGTGAGCCGGGAACCAAATTCCACTATGAGAGTATGACAACGGCTATCCTGGGCGTGATTATTGAGCGTGCCACAGGCAGGCGTTATGCCGATTACCTGAGCGAGAAGGTTTGGAAACCGTTGCAGATGGAGTCGGTGGCGCTGATCAATGTTGATAGTCGCAGGCATGATGTGGCCCACGCCTTCGGCGGCATCACATGCACCTTGAAAGACCTGGCGAAGATCGGCCGCCTGTATCTGAACAACGGAATGTGGGAAGGCAAGCGAATAGTAAGCGAGGATTGGATCCATCTGACTACTGATTATGATCCCAAGTCACGTTATCATTACAGCTGGTATGACGTGAGATTTGAAAACCAGCCTACGGGTCAATATCCAGGTTTTTACGCCATAGGTATCTGTTCACAGGTGCTCTACGTCAATCCCCATAAAAACTTGATTATGGTAAGAATCGGGCTGTCCAACAATGGCTGGGCAATCATTCCGGCAGTGTTTGAGCAGCTAAGCGATGTATACAATTGAGCCACGGTATGAGACTTCATGCTCAAACTCCCATACCGCGGAACTATTGCCGTTGCGGCGACAGTCGGTGTGCATAACGTAGAGCCAGATGCCGACCTGCCCTCCTAAAAGCATTTGATAGGTTATTTCTGACTGGTACAGCTCAACCTGTGTCACATTATTGTTAAATTTGTATGAGACGACCGATTAATCAAGATCATCTAAATATGAAAAGACTGTTTATTTTGCTACTGCTTGCTGTACTTCCTGTGTTCTCATTCGCACAGGGACCGCGCCAGGCCGGCCCCTCTGACTGGGGGAATTTCAAACGCTATGAAAAGGCCAATGCCGAGTTGACACAAGCGCCGCTGGTGGTGCTCATGGGCGATTCCATCACGGACTACTGGTACAATGACGACCCCGACTTCTTTACGAAAAACAATTTCGCCGGCCGCGGCATCGCGGGCCAGACGGCGAGCCAGATGCTGGTACGTTTCAAGCAGGATGTCATCAACCTTCACCCGAAGGCTGTCGCAATCATGGCTGGCACAAACGACATCTGTCAGAATATGATGGGCCAGGCGTACTATCCCGACCAGACCATACTTGACAACATAAAGGCCATGTGCGAACTGGCCGAAGATGCCGGCATCAAGGTGCTCCTCTGCTCTATTACTCCCTGCGCGCATTATATGGCCATCCCCGAGCAGGATGCCGGGAGCCGCATCGTTGAGATGAACAGCAAGCTGAAGGCTTATGCCGACAGCAAAAAGAATATCACTTACGTGGATTACCACACTCCGCTCGCAGATTCGGAGCTTGGCCTTCCCGCAAGCGGAACTTACGACGGAATCCACCCTGCCGTCAATCTTTACGACGACATGGAGCGTATACTTACCGCCGCAATCAAGAAGGTCTTGAAGGTGAAGACCGATTTCTACACTCTCCCGGCCGACGAAGCCGAGGCCCGCAAGCTGAAATCTGACGAACAGCGTCGTGCAAGCGGCCAGCCGATGACCTTCGAGGATATGGTAGAACGTGTGAAAGCCATGTTCCAGGGCGGAGGCATGAGGGGCCCTGCAGCCCCGGCAGCTGCTGCACCCGTGCAGGCAAATCCCCGCGGACAGCTTTACGCCGGTGCCGCCAAGGTCGACATCACGCCGGAACTCAAGGATCTGCCTGCGACCTCCCAGGGCATCCTGGACCATTGCTATGTGCGTGTTATCGCCTTCGGCAACGGGGTGACAAAGGCAGCGTTCGTGACCTTCGACGCAGGGAACGCCAACGCCCAGGTTGCGCAATATGTCGATGAGCACGCAGCAGCGGAGCTCGGAATTCCGGAAGGCAACATAATATACAACGGAACTCACACTCATTCGGGCAGCGCGGTGCGCGGCGACGAACTGACCAGCCGCGTCTGGGGCGCCGTGAAACAGGCTGTCGCCAACATGGTACCTGCCAAGGTGGGATACGGCGAGGGTGTCTGCTACCTCAACGTCAAACGCGACCTCTTCGATCCGGAGCGCGGAACCTGGTGGGAAGGACCGGACTACGACGGCAAGTCTGACAAGACTGTGGCTGTTATCTACTTCGAGGGTCTTGACGGAAAGCCGATTGCAACATACTTCAACTACGCGATGCATGCTGTTATCACTGGCAACACAGACAAGGTGAGCGCCGACTTTCCGGGCGAGGCGGAGACCTATATCGAGAGCCGCTACGGTCCTGATTTCGTAGCCAGCTTCGCTTCCGGTGCGGCTGGTGACCAGAACCCGCTGTACTTCCAGCAAACTTTCGACCTGCGTGACATCCGCATTGCGGACTATGCCGCACGCGGAGAAGACATTTCGAACAGGATGCCTCCCGGAGGCCAGGGACTCGACCGCACCAAACCTGAAGTTCAGCGCCTGCTGGGCGAACAGGAGCGTATGATACAAAGTTATGGACAGATCCTGGGCGAGGAGGTTAAATACGTCATCATGATGATGCGCCGCTTCGAGACCGACGTCACTCTGAAATGCGCCCGCAAGACTGTTTCCGTACCGGGCAGGCGCCAGCTTAACGGCGGCGGCCGTGCCGGATATGCCGGAGTCTATGAAGACGGCCCCGATGTCGAAATCGGCCTCAGCCTGATCATGCTCGATGACATTCCCGTATGCGGTGTCGCATCCGAGGTGTACAACCCGATCGCAGTTGAGCTGAAGCAAAAGTCTCCGTATGCCCGCACCATGATGACTACCGTGACCTATGGATTCGGCGCCCGTGGCGGCGGATACATGCCCGATGACGAATCATACGGTGCAGAGGTGTTCGAGGTGCTCGGTTCCCGCTTCAAACAAGGCTATGCACAGAGCGCCGTCGTGAACGGCCTGCTGGACATGATCCACGAAGCCACCCATTAAAAACTTACAGGTCATGAAGAGACTGTTGGTCCTTGCCATTGTGTTCACTCTGGCAGCATCCTGCGCTGCAACTCGCAAATCAGCGCAGACAGGCATGCCGGGTGACGGGGGCGCTGAAACGGCCGGCACCATAGGTGACGGAAATCCCGACAAGCCTAAGGTTTCCGTGGGCAAACTAGATTTCTATCCGGCCTTCGAATCCAAATCGGGGCTCGTCACGCCGAGGAACGTGTACGTCTGGCTTCCGGAAGATTACTCGAAAGATAAGAGATATGCCGTCGTTTATATGAGCGACGGTCAGAACCTGTTCGATGCAGAGAAGATGTTCAATCATCAGGAATGGTGCGTCGACGAGGTTTTCGGCGGCCTTCTCGCCGAGGGTAAGATCCAGGACTGCATCGTAGTCGGCGTAGCCAATTCTTTCCGCACCAGGAGCCAGGAATATTTTCCCCAGGATGTGTTCTATCTCTATACCCCCGAACTGAAGGAATACTCTGCCAGCAAGCGGATGGGCGAAAATGAACTTATGGGCAACAATTACCTGAAGTTCCTCGTCGAAGAACTCAAGCCCTTCATCGACTCTGAATATTCGACCTTTAAAGACCGCAGCCACACTTTCCACATGGGCTCCAGCATGGGCGGACTGATTTCCTCATACGCCGTCGCCAAATACCCGGAAGTGTTCGGCGGTGCCGGCTGCCTGTCCACCCACTCTGTCCTCTATATCACCAACTATGACGCTGAGCAAGAGTTCCTCGATCCCGCGAACCAGTGCTATGTCGACTACCTCAAGGCGAACCTCAAGCCCAACAGCTGCAAGATATACATGGACCGCGGCGACCAGACCCTCGACGCCCAGTATCCTAAGTATCAGGACCGGCTCGACAGGATGTTCAGGGAAGCGGGATGGGATGACGCCCATTATGTCAGCAAAGTATTCCCGGGTCTCTCCCACGTCGAGGGTTCATGGGCTTCGCGCCTCGACGTTCCAGTCGTCTTTCTCCTCGGTAAATAAGAAAAACTATCGCTATGAAAAAGATACTTGTTTCATTTATGCTTGTGTTGATTTGCGCAAGCGCTTTTGCCCAGGCGGAGAAAATCCGTCTCTACGAAGGCAAGGCGCCCGGCAGTGAGAACTGGACGCAGCAGGAGTTCCTCTTCGAATATACCACCCCGATGAATCCGGGCGAGGTCGGAGAGTGCATCCTGAACGTAGTCGATCCCGAATTGTGGGCATATCTCCCGGCCAGGGGCACCGAGACCGGCGCTGCAGTGGTAGTCTGCCCCGGCGGCGGCTTCACCGCTCTGTCATGGCATCAGGAAGGCCCCAACGTTGCCAGATGGCTGGCCGCGCACGGAATAGCAGCTTTCGTCCTGAAATACCGCATCGCTTACTCAGGCGCAGATTATGAGGAGGCTAAATACATTGCCGACCATTCCTATGGCAACCAGGGCCGTGATGCTCGTTTTCGCGAGCTCTCGGAGAAACACGCAAAGATAGCCGAAGAGCAGGGCTATGACAGGAAGATGGCCTGGGATGACGCCCGTGTGGCCATCACCTATATCCGCAAGAATGCGGAGAAATACCGTCTCAACCCTAAGGCTATCGGCATCATAGGCTTCTCGGCGGGAGGCAACATAGTTTATCACGTGGCGCTCGACCACGACGAGATGAGCCGTCCGGACTTCCTGGGCATGATTTATCCCGCATGGTTCGAGGACAAGGTACCCGAGGATCCGATGCCGCTCTTCATAGCTGCCAGCACGGCCGAGGCCGCCTCTACCAATGGCTTTGGCGACACGCCCGCTCTCTATAATGCCTGGAACAAGACACGCCAGCCTTTGGAGGTCCACTCATTCACAAGGGGCTTCCATGGTTTCGGCTACCGTGAGAACGGCCAGTCAGTAAATATCTGGACTACGTTGTTCTACAACTTCCTCGACAACTGCAATCTGCTGAACAAGCAGAAATAGCCGCGTTTATTCTGAGTTTCTTTCTGTAAGCAGAGTTTCCTGGAAGATGGCGGCCATGCGGTCGAAGGGATCGTGGCTGCGTATGCGTTCCAGATAGAGTTGTTCCGGCGTTTCAATCCTGAGCCCGGAGCTCTGGTTGTACATTACTATGTGTACGACGCATCCGCCAAGTGTCTGCGACTCCCCTCCTACTGCCACAAGCCCGCATTCTTCGGCGAGAGCCGGCATATCGGACAGTCGAGGCGCGCTGCCCGGGGCCTCTCTCTGCCATACCATTTCGTAGGGGGAATCCGCCATCTTGCCTTTGCGCACGATATCGACTGTAAGTTCGCCCCGCTCGACAAGCGTATCGAACACCCGTATAATCGAATCGTATCCATATCCATAGCCCAGGTCATAATTGAACGTCATCCATCTGCCGTCCGAATATGAACTGTCAAGCCGTACTGAATTGTTCTCTTCCATTGCAATAACATTTACACAAAAATAGCAAATTATTTCGCTTCCCAGCGTCACGTCCTGTCGCGAAAGGTCCCCGTGCAAGAGTGTGCATGGGCACCTCCACCTCCGGGAAGCCCTTCGTGCAAGAGTGTGTTCCATCTCCCCCTCCCAGAAGCCTCTGTAGGGCATGTACCCGACTCACACCCATCATTTAACAGGGGGTATGATCCGTCCACCTGCCCTGCAGACATCTCCATTAGGGGTAAGCAGCGCACACTCTGACCCGAAAGCCAGGCACGGCTGCGGAAGAAATGCCTAGGGAAAGACAATTATGAAGCTCGCTACAGCAGAAAAGAAGGGTCTTCGGGGGTTCCGTGAGTGTTAGGCCTGCTATCCGCACAAACCACCCTCACGGCCTTCAATAGCGCCTAAAGCGCTACACTCACTCCAATCCCTCCTACTGTCTACTTCGTCCTGCTAAGGCAGAACTCGTATCCAGCAGGCACCTCCCACTCTGCAGCCGTGGGCGGCCAGCCCCACTCAGACCCTTCTTTCCTGCTGTAGCGAGTTCTTTATGTTTATGGCATTCTGCCGACAGCCGATGAATCAGCTAAAGCGCCCTTACCTCTTCCTTCAAAGCAAGTTCTTTTTCTTTTCGGGCTTTTTGAGTGAGATGATAATCCAACCTTGCCTTCCTTCTATTTTCCTTCTCAGAGAGGTATGATTCTCTATTATACCTCACTTCGGAAACCACCCTGTCGACAGTCTCATAGAATACAGATTTCTTCAACTGGCACTCCCAAACGATGATGACACGCCAACCCTTGGCTTCAAGTTTCCGCCAGACTTCCTGGTCACGCTCGCGGTTGCGTGCGACCTTGGCGACCCAGAAGTCAGTATTTGTTTTCGGAACAGTGTAGTTCTTGCAGCCGTTGTGTCCATGCCAGAAACATCCATGGACGAAAATGACGGAACGATACTTCGGCAACACGATATCAGGAGAGCCGGGAAGCGCCTTCACATTGATACGATAGCGGAAACCCCGGAGCCACAATGCGTGGCGCAGGCGGAGTTCCGGGCCGGAATCCTTAGCCCGGTTATGAGACATGCACTTGAATCGTTGCTCTGGCGTCATTCGGGAACAAGTTGCCATACAAAGTTATGCATAATCGGATGAAATTGCTTATTTTTGAAACAAGCATTCCACAATCTCTATCACATTCATATCCCTTGTATTTTGCCATGAACTATGATTATGACAAGACCGATAAGTGGTCCATCCTGGAGTATAGCAAGAAACTGCTTGGCAAGACTTTAGAAGAAGCTGTAGGCAAAGGCGTAATCAACCCGGTCCACGGCAAAGGACAACTCGGCCAGCTTGTTGAGATGTATTTCTTCGGCATCGAAAACAACAACCGCCAGGAAGCCGACTTTCCTGAAGCGGGCCTCGAGCTGAAAGTCACGCCATTGAAGGAATTGAAGGATAGGACACTTGCGATAAAAGAGCGTCTGGTATGCACGATGATCGATTTTACCGAAGACCAGAAGATACCTTTTGAACGGTCACACATATATCTGAAATGCGCCTTCATGCTGATTCCTTTCTACTTACATAAAGAAGGCGTTCCGGTATACCAGCTCAAGTTTATCTATGATGTACTTTGGCAGATTCCCGAGAAGGACCTGCTGATTATGAAACAGGATTACGAGAAAATCGTTGCTAAGATCCGTGCCGGCAAGGCACATGAGATATCCGAGGGCGATACCACATATTTAGGTGCTTGCAGAAAGGGGCAGAAAGGTGATGCTGACGTTTATTACACCCTACTGGATGGCTCTAAGGCAGAAATCCCGGCGCCTAAACGGGCATTCTCGCTGAAACCACAATATATGCGCACAATTCTGGAGTTCGCAAAGAAGACAGGCGGCCAAGGAACGTACAATACATCAGCTCTAGTTCATGGTTATGGTCCGCATCTAATCCGGGAAAATGACCTGAAGAAGAAAAGTTTTGAGACCATCCTTCTGGAAAGATTCGAACCTTTCTACGGTACGCCCTATCAGGAAATACTTGATTTGATTGGGAAGGAAGGATCCAAAGCCAAAAGCAAGTACTATCTTGTGGCCAACGAAATATTGACCAAAGGTGAAACGCTTGGTAAAGACGTCCTTAAATCCGAAGAATTCCAGAAATCAGGCATCGTGATTAAAACCATACGCCTCACCAAGTCCGGCCGTCCGGCTGAGGCAATGTCCTTCGAGAACATAAACTATTTCGACATCCTTCAGGAGGATGATTGGTATGAGTCACGCCTATACGACATCTTCACCCAACGGTTCCTCTTCATCGTATTCCAGGAAGACGAGGATGGAAACACCTTGTTGAAGAAGGCCTTTTTCTGGACGATGCCCGCAAAAGACCTCGATGACGCCGTATTGTACTGGTCCAACATCAAGAGTGCCGTGAAGGACAACCATATTGCTCCAGAGTATTTCTACCGCGAGAGCGACCACAAGAAATTCCATGTCCGCCCCAAAGGCAAGAATGCCTCAGACCTCACAGCCAATCCCAATGGCGGATTCGTCAAAAAGTACTGCTATTGGTTCAATCACGATTATGTCAGGGCGATAGTAGACAATGCCGAGCTAAGTGATTAGGCCTTCAGCCTACTTTCCAACTCCTTGCCCACCCGGGTGACGATGCCGCAAACCAGAGCGTTCCCCATCAGGAATGCTCTTTTGCCATCATCAACACCTTCGAGCCTGGTATGGTCAGAGGGAAACATATTCAGTCGTTCTAGCTCCACGGGAACCAAGCGACGTAGGCGGCCGGTCTGGTCCTGGATGACGTGACGGCATCGGTCGGGGCTCTTCCCTCCTTCTGATGTTATGATAGTCCGGGATGGCTTATCGATGGAATCCGGGAACTCCATACCACCCTCCGCATAATAGTATTGACCACCATCCTTCCTGGTGCGCAGTTCACGCTTCGTCCCTTTGAAATACTTCCATCGACCGATCTGCGCCATTGGCACATAGAACTCGGCAGGAACCTCTTCCGGAGAGACCATGATGTCGCGGATAGTCATCTGTCTGTCTCCGCAGACGGGTGTCGTGCTAGCAGAGTATGCAATACCATCCACCATCACGCCGCTGTTCTCAAAAGGCTTGCCTTTGTTCGACTTATTGAACTCTTCAGTGATGTCAAGCAGACGCATATTCGACCTGATGAACTCATCCGCACTATCCAGAAGCAGGTCGTCCTTTTTCTCTGTCAGTCGAGTCTTGTGGATTGCCTGCAACGACCCTTCGTTTAATACAGGAAATGCCTTAGCAAAAACTCCGCTGTTGTAAATCCAGTCCTTAGGAGTGGTATACGCCTGAGCAAGAACGCTGTCCTTAAGGTATCCGACGATGTATGTACGACGACGCTTCTGGGGCATCGCATATTCTGCTGCATTGATGACTCGCCATTCTACAATATAACCAAGTTCGTTGAGGCATTCCAGGATGATTGCGAAATCACGCCCGCGTTGCTTTGCAGGCGAAAGAAGCAAACGGTCTACGTTCTCCAGGAACACTACCGCCGGACGTCTGTCCCCCTTCTCTTTCAGGATTCGATATATCGACCACCAGAGCACCCCCTTCTTCCCTTCAATGCCCCTGGAATTGCTGAGAGTAGTTGCTACAGAATAGTCCTGACACGGGAATCCCCCAACAAGCATGTCGTGGTCTGGAATATCCTCGGTTTTGACCAGGTTGATATCTTCATTGACCACACTCCCTACACCGAAGTTCTTCTCATACACCATCGCCGCGTGCTGGACCTTGGTGGCCGGCTCCCACTGGTTAGCCCAGACAGTCTTAAAGAATTCAGCATCAGCCCTTTCCAGACCTACGCGGAACCCTCCGACCCCAGCAAACAATTCTATGACACGGACTTCTTCCATAAGACAGATTCACTGACCCAAAGATACAGTCTTCTTTCTTTCGATCCAAATAAAGTGAGAAAAAAATGCGGTACGTTTGAAAGTGATACAGGTGGAACAAAGAATAATAACATTTCACTTCCCGTCGCCACTCCACTTATAGTCTCAAAAAAGACGCACGGCTGCAGCAGCTCTGGAACTAGTTAATAAGTCCAATCAGCTTGTCTATGTTATCGCAGACGCCGTCGAAGAGTTTGTACATCAGTTCGGGTTCCTGCATTTCGGGAATGAAGACGATGACCCTCTTCCCGGCCCCGGCCATCCAGCCGGCTTCAGTGTGGGCGCTGCGGCCGCAGGGAAGGACGAGGACGCAGGTGTCAGCCCAGGCAAGAGCATCCAGATCGGCCTTGAACTGACGCTCCGCAAGCGGATTACGCAGACCGCTCTCATACTGGTTGAAAGACCAGTCGATAGCCTTGGGATCGATGTCTGTCCAGCGGAAACCATTCCCGCAATGCGGAGGATTCCGGAAATCATATACCTCATGACCGGCCTGGCGCAGCCTCACGACGACATCAGGATAATAAGCGTTCCGCCAGCTTGATGCAACATAGATACGAGCCATATTCCAGGCAATTACTTCGACAAGATGTATTGAGCTCGAGCATCAAGTTGAGCTGCCTGCTCAGTAGCACCTTCCAGGATGGAGCCAAGACTATGGAGCTCAGCCGATGGCTTATAGTCCTCAGGATTCAGTCTAGGAATAGCCAAGGAGTTAACTTCGTCAATTATTGTATTGTTGTTTTTCATCGCGATAGTATTATTTGTATTCAACTTCAGATAATCATTTTTGTCAGTTTGAAGGTCTACTAAGATAAAGTTTTTTTGTACTTTTGTATAATTGCAAAAACTGTTACCGATGAGCAAGACGGTTTACGACGTTTTTATAAGCTACTCTAGAAAAGATCTCAAGGTCGCTCAGGAGATATGCGCTGCGCTTACTGATGCAGGTCTGACATACTTCATCGACCAGAAAGGCATCGAGGCGGGACAGAATTTTCCCCAGGTTCTCGCCGAGGCTATCGATGATTCCACAGTGTTCCTCTTCCTGGCCAGCCAGAACTCGTTCCAGTCGAAATTCACACGCGGAGAAGTGACCTATGCGTTCAACCACAAGCATAGCGGCACCATTATCCCCTACATTATCGACGGCAGCGACGTCATGCCCGGAGACCTGGAGCTCATGCTCGGAAACTTCAACTGGAGGAGGATCGAGCAGTATCCTATCGGCGCTCCCCTTATTGAAGACATCCGCAAAGCAATTGCAAACCCCGAGGAGGGTACTGTGGGAGGCCGCGTAGTCGCCTCGCAGAAGAAGAAAAAGGCCCTGCTCTGGAGCGCGGTTTCAGTCATTGCGCTCCTGCTGGTTGCAGTCGCCATCCTGAGCCTGTCCGGCAACAAGGACAAGCAGATTACCAACACGGCCATTGCTGAAGCGGCGACCTACGGACAGATCATAAGCAGCGCAGACTCCCTTATAGCGCAGGCCGACCTTATGAAGAACGCCCCCGATTATATCGAGACAACAGACGCCCAGACCTCTATCCTCAAAGAAGCGATAGCCGCTCTCGACAGCTCCGACCGCCTGAAACAGCGTTTCGTCGGCAGCGAGCATATCGGCATGTTCAACAAGGACGAAAGGGTAGCCCAGCTAAGAAACACAATCAACTCCAAGCTTGACTCCATGTTCAACGCATGGAAAGGCTATGCGATGGATTCATACAACCTCTACAAGGTGACCCACAGTAAATCAGAAGCGCGCAATGCCGTAGAATGCATCGAGCATGCCCTTCTGATAAAACCCAACGCTGAACTGGAGACCATTAAGAATAACCTCGACCAAAAATGAAAAAACTTCTCAGTATTCTGATTACGGCAATGCTGCTCATGCCTGTTGCAGCATATGCACAGAAGTCATTCGACATGCGTTACAATGAAGCTGTCGAGTATTACACCACCAAACAGTACGACCTCGCTATAACAACCCTCGAGGCCGCCAAGAAGAGTCCCGGTGTAACCAAAGACCAGATTTCAAAAGCCAACATGCTGATCAACCAGTGCAATGCGGCCAAACGCAAGCTCAGCGACCTCAATCTGTCAAAAGAGCAGGTGAAATTCGCCGGAGGGTCTGGGAAAGACAGCATATATGTAACGGCAGGGAAGGCATGGACGGTGACATCCCAGCCCGACTGGATCAAGACTTCTAAAGAGGCTGACGTGCTGTTCATTGAAGCAGACGCCAACCAGGAAGGCCAGCAGCGCCAGGGAGTGATCGAGGTATCGATGGGCAAGGAACGCACGGCCTACGTCCTCGTGACACAGGAAAAGCGCTCTGACGTGATCCGTAAAGTACATATCCAGTCGAACCCTGCAAGGTCGATAGTCTATATCGACCAGGAGAACGGAGTCCTCGCCGAGAACTTCTACCTCCCCGAAGGAAACCACAAGATCCGCCTGGAGAAGAACGGCTATGAGCAGAAAGATACCACCATCGTAGTCACTGCAGCATCTACCGACGCCGACCTTGACTTCGTAATCAGCCTGAAGCCCACTTTCGCCATGATCCAGGTCAACATAGCCCCCGAGGAAGGTTATGTGTTCGACGCAGTGCCCAGGATGGACATCAGCGGCAGGCCGGTCGACCTGCACCCCAGCCTGATCAACAGCTTCAACGTAGACCAGAACATAACATACTACGAACTGTATGAGAACAACATAATCCCCCTGCAGCCCGGACAGTATGTAATCCGCGTAGAGTCAGAAGGATTCAAGATGGTAGCCGAAAGCATCAACCTGGACAAAGGAGAGAAGATGGTGCTTAACTTCTCCCTCCCGGCAATCAACGGTATGCTGACAGTCCAGGATGCCGAGAACGCCTCTGGAGCCAAAGTATTCATCGACGGCAAGGAAGTGGGCCAGATCCCTCTCTACAATCTCAAGGTCAAGGCTGGCAACCACAAGATGAAAATCGAGAAAGACTCTTTCCTGCCTGAGAAAGACGAATACCAGTTCACCCTGAACGAAGAAGAAATGCTCACCATGAACATTTCTATGAAGAGATATGCTACCTACAACCTGACATCGAATCCCCCCTACTGCCAGGTTATCGTAGACGGCGAGAAAGCTGGAACCACCCCTCTCAAGCTCGTCCTGATAGAAGGTTCGCACACCATCAGGATGGAGAAGGAAGGATATTTCGCACAAGAGCAAGGGGTTGACACCGATCTGGTAAAAGAGGAACAGGATATCAACTTCACTCTTCCCAAGACCTATCCCCTCTTGATCTCTTCAGACCTCGAAGGCTGCAACGTTACCATATCAAGCGGCAAGGATGTCCTGATCAGCGATGTTAAGACTCCGACCACCGTAGAAATCCCCACCAGCAAGAAACCTTACAGGATCAAGCTGACCCGCGGGAATGACTTCTCTACAGCATACAAAGGCTGGCTCTTCTATACAAAAGGGCAGAAAGACCATCTGAAGATCAACACATATTCTATCGAAGGATTCCAGGGTCTCGGAGTGAACTACTATCTTAAGAGACCGGCTCCTTACTTCGGCGAGACTGTGCTTGCCAAGAGCTACCAGCGCATCGGCGATGCAAGCCTTGCCAAGATGCGTCTGTTCGACGGACTCACCACATCAGTCGTGAAAGCCACTCTGTTCGCAGAAACCAACCCGTCGGAGAATATCCATTATCCGGGCAAGGAAATAAGCAACGGAGACTACAAGAACATAAGCTTCATCCCCGCTCTTACCGTCCTCTTCCTGAACGGCGAGTTCCGTATCGGAGGTGGAGTGCACAACCTAGGCGACGTCAACCTCCTTGCAACTTATGCATGGTATCCCAACGTTTCAAGCTTCATCCCGATGACCCACATGTCCGGCCACGACATCTTCCTGGGAGCCGAGATCAGCTCACGTATTCCCATCTTCAACGCGAATATCCGCTTCGGACTCCAGTCATTCTACGGACAGGCCAACATCTGCCGTCCTACTGCTCAGAACTCATCGTCAGGCGGCAATACCAAGACCCGCTTCGGCGACCCCGTATCCTATGTAGTGCCGCTGAACCAGGCCGAATTCGTAGTAACGATCGGATTCACGCTGGGAACCAAGGACAGCAAAGGAAACAGCGTCCTGCGAGTATTCTAGATTAAAACTTATTGTCTGACCTTCCCCAGAATAAGGGGAATGGCCAGCATAAGGAAACTGTCGTATTTCAGATTGTCAGGGTCTGTACGACGCAGATCCCAGTATGAGCAGATATCCAGGTGCGCGGGGTCTGCCGGGCTTTTCTTGAGCTGGTTGCAGAACGCCCTCTTTTCCGCGCTGAACAGAGTGTCATATTTGTTGCTCTCGCTGGCGACATACGGGCGGAATCCCATTATGAGTTTCTCGACAACCCAGCGGTTGTGTTCGCTCAGCGACAGCGCAAAGTTATTCTGCTCCCAGACCGTCCTCCTCTCCTTCTCGCTCAGACGTCTCCCGCTGGGATACTGCTTTACGACAGCCTTTTCCCTGAGTTCGAAGCAGTCGGTGCACATTATGTCGGAGATGCCGTTTCGCACGGCCACGATATTGCTCTCCCAGGCCGGAGTAACGAGCGTACGGTCCTGAGTATCGTTGAAAAGCAGATAACGGAAGGTATCTAGAGCCTGGACATATCGTCCGGCGCCGAAGATATCCTCATGCGGAAGATTGTCGATAACCCCGCCAAGGACATAGGCATGGCCGGCATAGAGCGCCTTGCGCGTGTCTATCGAGAAAATCTCGTCGGCGTGCCTGGCTGCGACGAAAGCATTGACGTCGGCCTCGGTAATCTTCATAGCAGCGGCATCGCCCTGCTCCGTGGCAACTTCTATCTCGAGATCGAGGTACGAATCCTCGTTGTACAGCTTGCCGAAGACTGAGTATCTGCACACCTGCAGCAGATTGCCCAGATTCTCATCCTTTTCCAGCTCGGCGATTATGCCGGCCTCGTCTCTGGAGCTTATGACGGTAATGACACTCCTGTTACTGCACACCCTGTTTCCGAACCGGTCATACTCGACAAAGTTCAGGAAATGAGAATACAGGGCCAGATGGCGGACGACGGCAAGCAGCAGCGGGCTGTCTCCTTCGACCACTACATGCAGACTGCCCGGCATGCCCGGGATGAAAGCCACATCTTTCAAGAAGTCCAGGACGTATGCCCTGGCAATGTACCAGTTGGCAACAGTCTGCTCGGGGTAGGCCTCCAGGCTGCCCTTGCGTCTGAGAAACTCGAAGGGGCGCTCCCTCAATACAGCTGCTTTCATTTCATCATATTCTCAAAGTTGTAAGCAGAAGGGCTCTGGTACAGCCTCAGGTCGAACCAGTTCATCGAAGTCATGACATGCTCTATGATGCGGGACTTCTGCCACTCGAAACAAGACCAGTTGCTGTCGGTAAGGAAAGCATATACCTCAAGGGCCATACCGGTGTCCTTATGCTCGGTCCAGTGGACGAACAGCCTGGGCAGCTGGGATACGTGAGAGTCGTTAAGGAGCCAGTGGTACAGATACAGCCTGAAAAGCTCGGCATTGAGCACGCCGGGCCTTATATCTTCCTCCTGCAGGAATCTCGCTATATCATGCTCTCCGGACTCGAAACGGGCGAGCTCCTCTTCGGTAACAGGCCTTATCTTTTCAGCGTCAAGAGTGAATGTAACCTCCATGTTACGGCCGTATGTCTTGCCGTCAGACATATTCTGCAGATTGATGAAGTGCTCTGCCTGGAGTCTGTTGATAGGAATGGTAGAGGTTGTTGTATCCCAGTTGTACAGCGTGACGTTAGTCAGGGTCACCTTCTTGACCACACCGTCCACATTGTCGGCGGGAACCTTGATCCAGTCGCCTATGTTGAGTAGGTTATGCCTGCGGTAATGGATGAACGCGGCGGCGCCTTTAATCTTGTCCTGGAAGATCCAGGCCAGCACGCTGCCCGCAATACCTAACGGGATGGTGAGCTGCTGGCTGGTGCTGATGTTTACGATAAGGATGGCGCCGATGATCCACACGCCAGCGGCGATCAGGACACATATCTGGCACCATGTAATCCTGTGTTCCTTCCTCAGCAGACTGTTGATGTCAGTAAGGTTGTTGCATACGGCGATCACATTGCCGACGCACAAAGACAAGAGAACCAGCTTGAGTACCTTGATCCAGTTGTCGCTCATATTATCTGACAGGAACACCAGAGCCAGGACAGCCAGGACCACACATACCGACCATAACCAGTTCTTCAGAACTGCCTTCCATATCTGACGGGAGAGCCTGTCAGGCGACATGTTCTTTTTGTTTTTGCCCATATTATTGCTTGTCTATCTTAAATCCCATTTTAACAATCAACTTGATGGCATTCATAGCCGTAGCCCTGTCGTAATCCCTGTCGGCCTCCGACAGCTCGCAGTACGGGACCAGATTCGGATGCTCCAGCTTGCTGTCGTCACGCACCGGACCCCACTTCCAGCCTTCTGCCATACGGTTTGCCGACCATACCTCATGGGTATTCTCGGCTATCACTTCCGTGAGCTCGGTAAGGCTCTCGGGAAGGGTCACGTCACTGAGGTCGGCCGGCGCGGGCTTGTAGGCCTCAGCTGCTTCTTTCCTGGTCTTATCCTTTGCCATACCTTACGCTTCGCCGGTGAATCCCAGAGGCGGAACGACAGGATGCGGAACGTTGGGGAGCTTGATCTCGCCGTGCTCCTGCTCGTACTTGCCGATATTGTCCTGAAGGGCCTTGAGCAGGCGCTTTGCATGCTCGGGGGCCATTATGACACGGCTGACGACCTTGGGCTTGGGGGTACCTGGCATCAGCTGCACGTAGTCCATGATGAATTCGCTGTGCGAATGGGTGATGATGGCAAGGTTTGTATAGACGCCCTGCGCGATATCGGGGCTGAGCTCGATATTGAGTTCTTTCTTCGGAGTGTCCATAGTATAATCTTATTTGGCGATTGCGACAGAGCGCGTCTCGCGGATGACTGTAATCTTAACCTGGCCGGGATAGACCATCTCTTCCTGTATCTGCCTTGCGATAGAAGCAGACAGCTCCTCGCACTGGGCGTCTGACACCTGCTCGGCCCCTACGATGACGCGGAGCTCGCGGCCGGCCTGGATGGCGTAGGTCTTGGTGACGCCCGGATGGGCAAGGGCGATGCCCTCCATGTCCTTCAGCCTGCGGATGTAAGACTCGATGACCTCGCGGCGGGCGCCGGGACGGGCGCCTGAGATGGCGTCACCTACCATCACGATAGGAGCGATGAGGGTTTCCATCTCGATCTCCTCGTGGTGGGCGCCGATGGCGTTGCAGATTTCCGGTTTCTCTTTATACTTCTCGGCGATCTTCATACCCATGAGAGCGTGAGGAAGCTCGGGCTCCTCTTCGCAGACCTTGCCGATGTCGTGGAGCAGACCAGCTCTCTTGGCGGCCTTCACGTTGAGGCCGAGCTCGGCGGCCATGGTGGCGCAGAGGTTGGCCACCTCGCGTGAGTGCTGCAGCAGGTTCTGACCGTATGAGCTGCGGTATTTCATGCGGCCGATGAGGCGGACGAGCTCGCTGTTGAGGCCGTGGACGCCCAGGTCGATGCAGGTGCGCTTTCCGGTCTCAAGGATTTCTTCGTCGAGCTGTTTCTTTACTTTTGTTACAACCTCCTCGATGCGGGCGGGATGGATACGGCCGTCGGTCACCAGCTGATGCAGGGCCAGACGGGCCACCTCGCGGCGGACGGGGTCGAAAGCGGAGATGAGGATAGCCTCCGGAGTGTCGTCGACAACCAGCTCGACGCCGGCAGCAGACTCGAGGGCGCGGATGTTGCGGCCCTCACGGCCGATGATGCGGCCTTTTATCTCGTCGCTTTCGATGTTGAAGACTGTGACAGCATTCTCTATGGCTGTCTCGGGTGCAATACGCTGGATAGTATTGATGACGATGCGCTTCGCCTCCTTAGTAGCAGTGAGGCGGGCATTGTCCATCACGTCGTTGATATAGGTCTGGGCCTCGCTCTTGGCTTCGGCCTTCATTGTCTCAACGAGCTGGGCCTTGGCCTCCTCGGCGGTCATCTTGGCCACCTCTTCGAGCTTAACTATAGCTTCGCCACGGAGCTTGTCATACTCCTCGGCCTTCTTGGTGACGATGTCCATCTGGACCTTGAGATTCTCCTTGATGGTCTCAGTCTCTTTCTGCTTGCGGCCAAGCTCGCTGGCCTGCTGGTTGAGAGCCATCTCGCGCTGTTTTATCTTATTCTCGGCCTGCTGTATGGCGAGATTCTTCTCGTTTATGTAAGTCTCATGCTCGCTCTTGAGCTGCATGAACTTCTCCTTGGCCTGGAATATCTTGTCTTTCTTGATAGCCTCACCCTTGGCCTCGGCCTCGCGGATGATGGCTTCGCCACGGTTCCTCAGCAGGATCTTATGGATGAGGATATACGCCAGAATGCCGACAGCGGCGGCCACGATGGCGGTTATTATAATTGCAGTAGTCATTTGATAAAAATATATGGTTGTAAAATATATCCAAATGACAACCGGTCGTATGTGCTATTGAAAAAAAGCCGTTAGCATGCGTAATTAAGTCCAAAAATCTTAAAATAATTAAGATTTGAGCTCCGGAATGTCGCCGCAATCTTCCTCCGTCCCGCGATTGGAATCCCCCGGAGGGTAACCTAGGCCTGATTTTGGCTTCCGAGTTGACTCGTTTAATTTAAAAATGTTGATTTTGGCAAAGTTGCAAAACTAACGGCTAGAGATGTATTTTTCCAATTTCGTATCCAGATCACGCAGCTGATTCATCACATCCGAGATCTCGTCCTTGTTTTCCAATGATATCAGGACAGACATCGTGTCCAGCAGCACTATGCTCAATATATCCTGCATGTCTTTATTATCGTATCTCTGAAGATAAGACGTAACTTTCGTCTCGATCCTTTTGGCTGCGGTGCGCACCTTGGACTCGTTTTCAGGCGCTACCTGAAACTTGTAGCTCCTCCCCCCTATGATAATATTTATTGTCTGTTTCTCCATCACATGTTCAGCATTTCAATACAATTATCTATCTCGCGAATAATCTTCTCCACACTCCTTTTGGCACGTGCACGGTCATTTGCAGAGATATTGAAGGCATCGACCAGTTGTAAGTTTTTGTTCTTAAGTTTTAGTTGATCTATCTGTGTTTTTAATTCTTCTATTGTAGTGTTTTTAGCCTGGAGCTTTTCCTTACAGCTGTCAAGCTCGGCCTCAAGACGGTCATTGTCCGACTTGCAGGCCTCGTACATCGAAATCAGAGTCTCTATCTTTGAGTTAAGTCCTTCGATCAACGCTTGTTCCATAGGATTACCTCCAGTATATCCTTGGCAAATTTAATAAAATAATTCCGGATTATTAATCTACAAAACACCAATTGTTTCTGACTGAGGCCTCGAGCACTCCCTTCTCCTGGACCTGCTCGTAAATAAGGTCGCGGATATCACTGTAAATATCCAGCACATAACTGTTCTGGTCGGAAGTGTCCACGCCGGCTCCTTCACTCAGCAGGTTTCCGCCTCCGTTGGCCCTGTATGACGTCATGGCAACGACATATTCCTTGTCAAGGTCGAAAAAATCGCCGTTTTCCATAGAGACGATCTCCACCCTCTCCCCTTTCGGATTGCCGCGGTGCACCTTGTAGTTGATGCCGGCGGCAGAATCGAAATTGTAGGTCGGGCCGCGGCGGTTCACCCAGTTGTCATATACATACTCCAGATAATCCTTGATCTGACGGCCGGACAGATGGACAGTGTAGAGCATGTTCTCGAAGGGGTATATTGCAAACAGGTCGTTATAGAGCAGATCTCCGCTCTTGATGATACCTGTGCGGCCGAGCGGAGCCGCAAATGAAATCTCAGCCCCGGAAACATCGAGCTGGATCTTATGGAGCAGACTGACATAGGCGTTCGGCCCGTCGAACACGTCATTCAGGTCGATATCGTCACTCAGGGTACCCACCTTGCGCACTGTGAATGCTTTTACCTTCTCATAATCTGCAGCAAATGCGGCGTCGTACTCTGCATCCCGCGGCTTGCCGGCCATAGGGATGATCTCACAGTCGATGTGCCTGTCCACTAGCTTGCCGTGCTCGTAAGTCAGTTCTATCTCGCAGTGGGCTACGTTCTTGGTGCGGTCGGCCGAATTCATCAGCATGGTCTGCTGGTGGAAGTTGGCAGGCTCTTCGATGGCGGCGGTGTGGTCATGGCCGCAGATTACCAGGTCGACTCCCCTGATGTTCTCGGCAATCCAGAGAGCGGGATTCTCGGTGTCATCCAGAGTACCTGGACCCGTGCCGGCATGGATGGAAAGGATCACGACGTCCGGTTTCTCTTTCTCGATGACGCGGTCGACGAGCTTCTGGGTGAAGCCCTCGGCCTCGAGAAATTCCAGGCCTTTGTATTTCTCTTCGGGCAGCCAGCTCTTAATCCTCGGGGTCACCATGCCTATGACGGCCACCTTCAGGCCGTGCTTCTTAAGGATGGTGTATTCCTTGAAATAAGGCTTGCCGCTGTCCTCATACACAGCGTTTGCTGCCAGCAGCGGCATCTTGTATTCTTTCTTCAGACGGTCATACACGGGGTGGCCCGGCTCAATGTCATGGTTGCCCACTATAACGGCGTCTGCCTTGAGATAGTCCATGATCCTGGGGTAGATATGGCGCACTCCCTTCTCTACATAGTTGAAGTAATATGCGGCATTGTCGCCCTGGAGATTGTCGCCGTTGTCGATGAAAATAATGTCGGGATCGGCCTTGCGGACTTCCTTAAGGAATGCAGACACGTTCGACAGCGACTGCTGGTCTTCTCCCCCGGTGTAGCTCTGGCTGAAATAGCGGCCATGCACGTCGGAGACTGCATAGATGTTCAGTTTGTACTCGCCCTCTTTGGGTTTGCAGGAGCTGGCCAGGGCAAGGATGGCCAGCAATGCTATGAATAATCTTTTTATCATAGTTCTATAGTGAAGTGGTCGTAGTGCCACTAAGATACAAAAAAAGACGGCTGAATCAGCCGTCTTTTATGATGTATCACAGTAAAAGATTACTTCTTAGCGAAAAATTCTTTCACCTTGTCTGTCGGAACGAGATCCTCGTCAAAAGCATAAGCACCTGTGCGCTCTGATTTGACCATGCGGATGCACTTTACTACATTTTTCTGCTGCTTGTCACCGCGGAAACCTGCAACTGCTTTCTTTGCCATAATTCTTGGATTTTATAAATTACTTAATCTCGCGATGGAGGGTTACCTTCCTCAGATAAGGATTGTATTTCTTGCGCTCCAGACGCTCGGTGGTATTCTTCTTATTCTTGGTGGTTACGTATCTTGAGATACCCGGAACACCGCTTTCTTTCTGCTCGGTGCATTCCAGAATCACCTGTACCCTGTTACCTTTCTTTGCCATGGCCGTGTGATTTTAGACGATGTCGATTAAACCTTTTTCCTGTGAACGCTTAAGGGTTTCGGCGAGACCGTTCTTGTAAATGGTCTTCATGCCTCTGCAAGACACCTTAAGAGTGACGAACCTATTCTCCTCCTCTGACCAGAACTTCTTAGTCTTCAGATTGGGGGCGAATTCGCGTTTTACACGCCTTCTTGAATGGGAAACGTGGTTTCCTATCATTCTGGTCTTTCCTGTAACTTGACAAACTCGTGACATAGTATACTATTTTTATATATTTCTGCTTTTGGGGGCTGCAAATATCAAGAATTATTTTTTAATAAGCAAATTATTTTTGCTTTAAAACAATCTTTAACAGCCTATTCCATCTT
Organism: Bacteroidales bacterium; assembly: GCA_017617655.1. GTDB lineage: Bacteria > Bacteroidota > Bacteroidia > Bacteroidales > UBA932 > Equibacterium. The sequence continues at coordinate 1,352 of JAFZVU010000023.1, read as the reverse complement.
ATATTACCCGGGAAGGGCTTGTTGGCGTCCGCAGAGAACCATATTACAGAGGGTTTACCAACGATATGAGTCTCCGGGACGAAGCCCCAGTAGCGGGAATCGAGGGAGTTGTGGCGGTTGTCTCCCATCATGAAATAATAATCATACTTGAAGGTATAGCTGTCAGTCTCTTCCCCGTTGATGAAGAACTTTCCGTCCTTCTCTTCGAAGTCATTGTCCTCATAAACGTCGATTATGCGGCGGTAGAGATCGATGTTGTCCGCAGTCAGAGCGACGGTAGCGTCCTTCTTCGGGATCCAGAGGGGACCGTAGTCATCCCTGGTCCAGCCGGTGGCCGTGAAGGGGAAGAGCATCAGGGCTTCCTGCCTGTCTTCCTGGGGTCCGACCTCGATGTTGGGGGTGACAGACACCACGTTCTTCAAGTTCTTCACCTTCTGAAGACCTTCAGCTGTCAGGAACATAGTAGGATACCCGGGCATCGAAGCGCTGAACCAGCTCTCGGCGACGTTGACTCCGATGTCTGAGAGGAACTTGGGATTGATGGAAGAGCCGTCGGTAACTACTGTATAGCTGTACTGGATGCCTTTGTAGTCCTTCTGCTTGCTGCCGTTGACCCATACTTCTCCGTCAAGCACCCTCAGGGTGTCGCCTGCCACAGCCACGCAGCGCTTCACATAGTGGTCGGTCTTGTCGGCCGGCCTGTAAAGCACAGGCCCGTAGGTGCGCTCGGTGTATTCCCGGCCGTTGAAACGGACGTGGGTGTAGTAATCGTCAGCCGGAAGCCTTGTGAGCACCGAGTCTCCGTGAGGGAAGTTGAAGACCACATAGTCGTCACGCTTCACTGAGGAGAAGCCTTTCAGCCTGCGGTATTTCACCTTCACACCTTCCACATAGCAGGGTTTGAGGCTACCGGGGAAGACATTGTGCATGAAGGGCATGGAGATGGGATGCTCCGGCACGCGGGGGCCGTAGGTCAGCTTGTCGACGAAGAGGAAATCTCCCGTCATCAGGCTGTTTTCCATCGATGAAGACGGAATCTTGAACGACTGGAAGAAGAAGATGTTGAGGAAGGTGACGAAAATAATCGCGAAGATTATGTCGTCGAGCCATTCGTTCCAGGCGCTGTGCTTCTCGCCTTCCTTGTAACGTTTCTTCCAGAAGTTCCAGCGGACCTTCTTCGTGATGAAGATGTCAAAGAGCACTGCCAGACCGAGCAGCCACCAGAAGTTGCCCAGCCAGATTACCCATAGAACATAGAGTACGGCCCATATAGAGAACCGTACCCATCTGTTTTTCAAGTATGATTGTTTTTCAGCCAAGATTATTCCTTAACTGAATTAACAATTGCTTCG
>JAFZVU010000022.1 GCA_017617655.1 Bacteroidales bacterium | reverse complement strand
CCCTCGTAGCGGTTGTATGCGCACATCACTTCCTGGACGTGGGCGTCCACTACAAGTGCCTTGAATGCGGGGAGGTAGGTCTCCCAGAGGTCGCGCATTGAGACTACTGCGTCGAAACTGTGGCGCAGAGGCTCCGGACCGCTGTGCACTGCATAGTGCTTGGCGCAGGCGTGGGTCTTGAAATACTTCTTGTCATTGCCCTGCATTCCCAGTACGGTCTGGACTCCCAGCACGCTGGAAAGGTACGGGTCCTCTCCGCAGGTCTCCTGTCCGCGGCCCCAGCGGGGATCGCGGAAGATGTTGACGTTGGGACACCAGAACGACAGTCCGTTGTGCCAGATGTTGCCGTTGGGCTCGGTAACTCCCATCTGGTTGTGGTCGGTGGTGTTCCAAACGGCGCGGGCCTCGTCAGACACGGCCTGGTAGATCTCGAGCTGCTGGGGAGCGTCGAAGGTTGCGCCCAGGGCGATAACCTGCGGGAATACTGTCACGTCGTCGTAGCAGATGCCGTGGCATGCTTCGTTCCACCAGTTGTAGGCAGGGATGCCCAGACGGTCTACAGACACCGATCCGTTCATCATCAGGCCGACCTTCTCCTCGGGAGTCAGCAGGGACAGAAGGTTGTCGGCACGCTTCTGCACAGAGAGGTTGGGGTTCTGGAAAGGGTAGTCGTAGTGCTTGCACCCGACGGCGAGCAGCGTGAGGACTGCAGCGCAAAGTAAGAATCTAGCTTTCATAGTATAGTTTTTCAAGATATATTCTCGTTCAAAATTACGCATTTTTTGCTGATATCTGTGTAACTTTATACCTCTATTCTAAGATACTATGAAAAGGATTCTGGCACTTATGGGCATTGCGGCGCTGATATTGTGCGCCTGCACCCCGAAAGAAAATACCCTGACACCTGAAGAGATAGCCGACGGCTGGCAGCTTCTCTTCGATGGTGAAACCCTCGACGGCTGGCACTATTTCAACGGAGGCGACGTGGACGACGGCGAATGGTACGTCGAGAACGGCTGCCTGGTTGCTTCCGGAAAAGGCTCTGATTCGAAGGGATATATAGTTACCGACGAGCTTTTCGGAGACTTCTACCTGAAGTGGGAGTGGAAGATCTCGAAGGGCGGCAACAGCGGCATGATGTATCACGTCATAGAGGACCCTGATTATTCTGTTCCATATATCACCGGCCCGGAATACCAGATAATAGACGATGTGAACTATGCCGAGATGAACGACGGCTATATCCTTGAGCCGTGGCAGCGCTGCGCCGTTGATTACGCTATGTACGTGCCCGATTTCGACACCTCTCCGATACTCAAGCCCGCAGGGGAATGGAACCAGTCGGAGATTATTTTCTATGACGGTTTTGTAATCTATCTGCTGAATGGCGTGGAGACGGTAAGCTTCGAGGCATGGTCTGACGACTGGTATGAGCGCAAGGCTGCCGGCAAGTGGGCGAATTCTCCCGACTACGGCATGGCCAGCACAGGCAATTTCTGTCTGCAGGACCATGGCTATCCTGCATGGTTCCGCAATATCAAGGTTCGTCCTCTGTAATTATCCAGGAATGAAGGTCGTCGTTGCTCCGGACTCCTACAAGGGCTGTCTCAGCGCCAAAGAGGTGGCCGGCGCCCTGGCATCTGCGCTCCGCAGCCTGCATCCCGGCTGGATGGTGGTGGAATGCCCTCTGGCCGACGGAGGCGAGGGTACGGTGGAGACCATCCTTTCTGCAACAGGGGGTACGCTCTGCGAAGCTGTAGTGTCCGACCCGCTGGGCAGGCCTGTCACGGCTTGCTACGGGATGAAGGGCGACACTGCCTTCATCGAGGTGGCGGAGGCCTGCGGACTGAAACATCTTTCCCATGACGAACTTGATCCGCTGCACGCAACCAGCTACGGCGTGGGAGAGTTGCTTCTGTCGGCAAGGGCTCAGGGGGCCAGGCACTTTGTCATAGGCCTTGGCGGCACTGCTACATGCGACGGCGGGGTTGGTATGATGAAAGTGGCTGGCATTAGGGAAGCCATGAAAGGCTGCGATGTGGAGTTGCTTTGCGACGTTGTGAATCCTTTTGTAGGGAAGTACGGCGCGGCCCGTGTGTTCGCGCCCCAGAAGGGTGCTTCGGCAGCTGATGTCGAGGTATTGGAGAAGCGCCTGGAAGCTCAGGCCTTCGGCATCTTCGCCGAGACTGGCACGGATGTCCGGAATCTGGCCGGAGCAGGAGCCGCAGGAGGTCTCGGTGGGGCTATGATGGCTTATTTCAATGCGGCTAGCATGCCAGGGATAGAACGCATCCTGGAAATGGTGGGCTTCGAAAGTCTCATAGAAGGAGCTGATCTGATTGTCACCGGCGAAGGCAAGTCCGACCTCCAGACTCTCGGGGGCAAGGTGGCCCACGGTGTTCTCCGCCATTCGAAAGGAATCCCCGTGGCTCTCGTCTCGGGCCGCATCGAGGATATAAAAGCACTTCGGGAGGCCGGATTCTCGAAATTGATCCAGGCGACTCCCGAAGACATGCCTCCCAGCGAGGCTCTGAAGATAGATACCGCTTTACAGAATCTCGCTGCGGCTGCTATTTCAATAGCTTGATGAAATAACCTCCCACTACGCTCCTGGCCTTGAAGCCGCGGTAGTTGGGCTTGTCGGTGTACACCCAGTCTGACATGGGCACGCGGTCCACTGTTTCGTTCTCAAAGTTCCACATGGGCTCGATAAAGGTCTCGAAGGTTGCTTTGTCGGCAGCCATGGTGGCGGTCCACATTATCCAGTCGGTCTTGGTATAGGTCTGGCGGTTGTCCAGCGGCAGGCCGTATTTGTTGAAACGGGTGGGGTAGTATGCAATCTCTTTTGCGGCTACCTCAGCCGGGAAGATGTCCAGGCCGAGCAGCTGGTCCCACACCAGATTGTATTTCTGGCTCCAGGTGCCGGGTTTGTCGAAGGTCAGGCGGTAGTGGTCGCCGTCGTCGTCCATCTTAATCCACTCGGCTGCCATCTGTTTCGCTGCGGCGGTGTATTTCTCTGCAACGTCTTTCTTGCCGAGCAGTCCGGCCATCTGGCCGTAGGAGGCTATGCCGAGGATGGCCTTGATGGAAAGGTTGGCATTGTGGGCGAAGTGGCCAGCGAAGTCATCGGTGCAGAGCTGGTTTTCAGGGTCGAGACCGAATTCCAGCAGGTAGTCTGCCCATGTGGTGAGGCTCTCCCAGTGCTGGGCTGCATAGTCAGTGTTTCCTTCGTACTTGCAGATTGCGGCTGTAGAGATTATCATATTGCCGGCTTCCTCCACGGGCATGTCGCCGCCGTAGGTCTGGCCGTTGGCGAGAGGGTAGGTTCCCACGTCATGAGCAGGGAACGGTTTTGTCCAGCGGCCGCTCTCGGAGTAGTAGAAGATGTGGTTCAGCAGATATTCTGTGAATTTCGGGTTGTAGCGCAGGAAGATGGGGATTGAAGGGTAAGTTACGTCCACAGTTCCGATGGAGCCGTTGGAGTTGTTCTCCTTTGACAGCCAGAGCAGATATCCGCCGGGGGCCTGCACCAGCTTGTGGGCGTGGATGCTCTGGCGGTATGCCAGGGCGCAGAGCTCGGCGTATTTCCGGCCGCCGGCCTTCTCGGCTTCAGCCATCAGGTCGCGGTCGAATGCCTCGCAGCGTTTCATCAGCTGCTTGTAATCACTCTCTGCTGCTGCGAACATGTCGAAGATGGTCTTGTCGCCGTTGCGGTTCCAGTAGGGGCGGAGGTTCTCGCCAAAGTACTGGATAGAATAGACGTCGTCGTAACCTATCAGAACGTGGCCTTCCTTGCCAGTTTCGATGGTCTGGATTATCGCCATGCGGCCTTCGGCGTCGTCGCCCTTGACTATGTTGAGGTCGCTGCCGTCTACGAAGGCCTGGCGCAGCTGCTTGCCTGTGCCGATGCCGGCCTTTCCGCTTGCTGCGCTCATGTAGAACCAGCCCCAGTCTATGCGCAGGTCGTCACCTTTGCGGGCCAGGATGTTCTGCGAAGTGCTTCCGGTCTTTACCCAGACGCGGCCGTCCTTCTCGAAGGCTTCAGAGTGAGATGACTGGAATGCATTGTCGAGGGCCCAGCGGGGTGATGCTTCCAGATAGAGCTCCACATCGTGCTTGCCGCCGTCCTTAGAGTTGACTTTATAGCTGATATAGTTCACGGGACGTGAGATCAGCTCCAGGTCTTCCAGCAGCAGCGGGGCGGTGAAGGTCAGCTCCAGCTCCACGGGGCCGCAGTTGAAGGCGTAGAGGGTGCGGGTGGCCTGCACGTCGGCGTAAAGCTGCTCGGCAGCGTTCTCCAGGATGGTGTGAGGTTCCTCCTGCAGCATCAGGCCCATGTCCAGATAGGCCAGGCCGCCGGTGTTGATGCAGTATGCTGCCAGAACGTTGCGGCCTTTGCGGACGATGCCGTCAGGGATCTGTGCCGATGCGTTGGTGTGGCACTCGTGCCCGGTGTTGAGCACTTCGACTCCGTTTATGTAGAATATCGCGTCGTCATCGTTGCTGTATGCCAGATAAACGTGCTTGCCGTTCAGGTCCTCATCTATTTCCACTTCGCGGCGCAGCCAGATCTTCTCGGTGAGCCAGGGAGTCCTGGATGTAGGGTTCTCCAGCGTGCCGAATCCGGCGGTGCCTTCTTTCCATCCGCGCGGGTTGTAATTCTCGGCATACCATTGTCCGGCGGGCTGGGTGTATGTGTAGTATCCTTTCCAAGGCAACTCAGTGGCGGGACGCACCAGGGCGCTCAGTTCTACTTCTTCCTTGCCGAGGAAGCGGTATACAGTGCCGTCCACCTTCAGAGCGCCGATCAGAGGGAATTCAGCACCGGTCCAGTGCTTTACGGGGCCGTCGTAGAGATGGTCGTACATGCTCCACGCGCTTGTGTATGGATCAATTGAAACAAGAGGGTAGGCCGGGGCCCTCAGCTCATTACGCTGGGCGGGCTTGGCGCCGGTGCACGATGCCAGGATGGCAGCAGCGGCAATAACTGCGATGAAAAGTCTTTTCATAAGTGGGATTGAAATGGTTCAGTCCTCAAAGATAGAGAAACTTACCCGAAAAGCGAAGCGGGTGCGGTTATACTGCTTTTTTCTGGACCCATAACCGCAAATAAGGCCGATTTTGCTGTTATACTGCAATTATTTGGACCCATAACCGCAGCGACAAATCCGCTACTTTCATTACATTTGAAGTAATAAAAATGACATGAAAAGAAGATCGTTCATAAAAGGGGTTATGGCGGCAGGTGCGGCTTCTCTGCTGCCGGCTGGAGCTGTCACGACCCTGCTGCAAGGATGTAGCGAACCGTCGAAGGCTGCCGGATGGGATTTCGACGAGGTAATCGACCGCTCCGGGACCTGGAGCATCAAGTACGGCAGGGCGGGGGAGAACCGCTTTGCAATGTGGATTGCCGATATGGATTTCCGTACTGACCCGGCAGTGCGAAACGCTCTGCAGCAGCGGTTGGACCGTGACGTGCTGGGCTACACATCGGCCCCGGATGAGTTTTTCGAAGCTGTACATGCATGGGAAGGAAAACAGCACGGATGGGAAATACCCCGGGAGTGGGTCGGCTATGCGCCAGGTGTGATCAGCGCCATCAACCAGGCATATCTGACCTTTACTCAGCCCGGCGACAAGATTGTAGTCCAGCCTCCGGTATACGACCATTTCCGCATGTATGCCGAACGTCTTGGCAGAGAGGTGGTGGATAATCCTATGATCCTTGAAAGCGGCCGCTATCGGATGGATTTTGAAGGACTTGAAAAGCTGTTAGATGAACGGACGAAGATGCTGGTGCTTTGCAATCCTCATAATCCTTGCGGCATACTGTGGGACAGGGATACTCTGGCAAGGCTCGCTGAGATTTGCGAGAAGCACGGTGTCATTGTCGTTTCAGATGAAATCCATGCCGACCTGGCACTGTACGGCAAGACACACATCCCTTTTTGCAGCGCAAGCAAAGCAGCCGAGAGGGTCGGCCTCATTTTCGGAGGCCCCACCAAGGCCTTCAATCTGGCAGGGCTGTCAGGCACTGCTTTCTGTGTGATCCCTGATAAGGAGAAGCGGGATAAATATCTGGGCACCCTGCGCGCTGCCAAACTCGATGAGCCGTCCATCCCTACCATAGTAGCTACTATAGCAGCATATTCATCTGACACCGGCTGGCTGCCGGCCTTGAAGAAATACCTTGAGGGCAATATCGACTGCCAGATGGATTTCTTTAAAGACAATGATCTGGGCATCAAAGCTTTCCGGCCGGAGGCATCCTTCCTTGTATGGCTCGACTGCCGGGCACTTGGCTTGCCTCAGGAACAATTGATGGAACTTTTCAGGGACAAGGCTGGAGTCTATCTGAATAACGGCGCGTCATACGGCGCAGGCGGTGAAGGCTTCGTCCGCATCAACGTCGGCTGTCCGCGCAGCATCCTCCAGGCGGCACTGGAAAGCATCAGAAGAGCTATTTCGTAAAATATCTCAGAGTATAAGCTTTACGCGGAAACCGCGGGAGGTCGGCTCTTCTATTACATCTTTGCAGAGCGAACCGAGTTCCTCGAGAAATGCCGGAGAAACGTCCGGATCCCGGAGGGGTGAGCTTTCCAGACATTCCACCATGAAATCCAGGGCAGTTACGTTGGAGAGTTCGCTGTGGGTGATGCGCAGGGTCATCGGCAGATACTTGTGCATCACTTCTTTCAGCATCTTCTGGTAGGCCTCGAGGGCTGTTTCGCACTTGTCTGCGATATTGTATTTGATGCAGAACTGACGGATAGATGTTTCCATGCCGGGGAAGTCATAGTCAGGACCGTTTATCTCGAACACTTCCTTGCGGATGCGCTGCACGAACGCCTTGGTAGCACTATGGACAGGGTTCTCAAAGACCTGCTGAGCCGGACCGTCCTCATAGATTATTCCTTCGTTCATGAAAAATATGCGGGTGCTCACGTCGCGGGCGAACTTCATCTCGTGGGTCACGATGAGCATGGTCATGCCTTCCTTAGCCAGCTGGCGGATGACGCTGAGCACTTCGCCCACCATGGTGGGGTCGAGGGCAGACGTGGGTTCGTCGAAGAGAATGACCTCGGGCTTCATTGCAAGGCAGCGGGCGATCGCAACGCGCTGCTTCTGTCCGCCGGAAAGGCTGGAAGGGTAGACGTCGGCTTTTTCTGCCAGGCCGATCTTCCGCAGTAATGCCAGGCCTTCTTCGCGGGCCTGCTCCACAGGTTCCTTTTTGATCTTGCACGGAGCATAAATGACGTTCTCCAGCACTGTCATGTGGTCGAAGAGATTGAAACTCTGGAACACCATGCCCACTTTCTGGCGCATCTTGTGAATCGGATAGCCTTTCTTCAAAATGTCTTCCCCGTCAATTATGATACTGCCGCCGGTAGGAGGGTCCAGCAGGTTGAGCGCCCTCAGGAATGTACTTTTTCCCGTACCGGAAGGGCCAATGATGCTGATCACTTCGCCTTGATTGATCTCGCAGTTTACGTCTTTAAGCACCTGGAGACTGCTGCCGTCAGGGTTGTGATAGGTTTTGCTGAGATGAGAAACGGTAATCATAGCGAAATCTTTTTAGGGGTTGCCATTTTCAGCAGCGCGCTGATGAGCCAGACAAGCAAGAAATAAATGATTGTAACGACAAGCAGAGGAACAAGAGCGTCAAAAGTACGGCTGCGGATTATGTCTCCGGCGCGGGTAAGGTCATGGATTGCGATGTATCCTACGATGGACGTCCCTTTTATCAGGGAGACACACTCTCCGGTGTAGAGTGGAAGACCCCGTCGTACTGCCTGGGGAAGCACTATGTTGAAGAAAGTCTGGGCGCGGGTGAATCCCAGCGCCAGGCCGGCCTCTGTCTGCCCGTGGGGAATGGCATCCAGAGAAGTGCTGTAGATGTCACTGACACCGGATGCGAAGAACAGGGCGAAACAGATTACTGCAACCATGTCCGGCGGAACCCCGCCGCCAGCGAAGACCACATAGAACAGGATCAGCAGCAGCACCAGTTCGGGAATACCTGCCAGAAAACCATTGAAACCGTTGGCGATGGCGCGAACCCATTTGCGGCGGCTGCGGGCCATGACATACAACCCTATTCCCAGCACGGAACCCAGCAGGATGGCCAGTATGCTGATCTTGAGGGTTTCCAGCAGGCCGTTGGTGAGGTATTTCCAACGATTTTCGACAATCAGGTTTTTATTGATACTCTTCTTGAGCCAGGGTATCAGACCCAGTTTTGCGGTCTGGGCATCCGGATCCATTACGTAATAGGCGGGCTGGAAATTGTAATATGGCTCGGCAAACAGGAACTCCTCCTGCCTTTCAGGGGTTATGAATATGTCGCCGCACAATACATCGGCTATGCCGCTCCTCAGGGACATGAAGCCGCTCAATGCGTCATAATACTTTATCTCCAGGGGGCGTCCCAGCTGCCTGGCAAGCTCCCGCAAGATATCTATCTCGATGCCGTACCATTCCTGCTCGACCTGGAAGGCAATGGGTGCAGTCGAGGCGCAGGAGGCCACCCTGAGAGGGGTGCCGGAAGTTTCAGCGGGAATGTGGGTGTATGACTCAGCCTCGGCATACCGGTCCGTGAGCCAGAAGTCTTTCAGACGCTGCATCGAGCCGTCTTCTTCCATACGCTGCTGGACTGCCGTGCAGGCATTGGCCAGAGCGGTATCGTCTTTACGGAACATGAATGCCGTAGGAAAGCCCTGCTCTCCCTTGAAGGCTATCTTGATGCCGTTTTCTTTGCGGATCTGGGCGTTGAAGATTACTTCATCGTCAACAACCACGTCAACCATTCCGTTGATGAGAGCCTGGAGGACGTCGCTGGCGTCGTTGTAGAGCTGAAGCGTGATGTCGTCGCGCTGCGACAGCTGGATGTCGTAGATGGTACCGGCCTCGGTCGCAATCCGCAACCCGGACAGATCCGCTTCGCTCTGGAGCTCCAGGTCTTGCGCCTGTTTTCCCGAGCATGACAGCAAGACGGGCAATACTATTGAAAGGATAATAAAATGTAAATAAGTCTTACTCATAACTAAGAATGTAAGAATATGACATCGGCTGGTTTGCGTCGATGGTGTATTTGTCCAGCGTACGGCCACCCCAGGTGTCGACACCGCCGACTCCGTGGATGTTGAGGTCGATGTTCAGGTTGACGAAACGCCCCCGGCTGAGTTCGTAAGGATGCCCCACGGTCAAGTCTTCCTCGCCGTAGTCCCATGCCCTGATGCACAGGGGCTGTGCGCCTGTTACCTTGATAGTGCCGGCCTGCCCTGCCTTGCCGGACAGTTCCAGCCACCTCACATCGCAGCGGTTGCCGTTGTCCTGAGGCCGTATGTAGTCGGTGCAGAACTCGTCCAGAGGAAGAGTGTACTGGTCAATCTTTGCTGACAGCTTGCGGTCGGGATAATTCTCCCAGGGGCCGCGGCCATACCATGTTACCTGGTCGAAGACGGGTTTGAGCCGCATTCTCATGCCGAATTTGGGCATAAGGGGCAACCCTTCCCCAGTGGGCTGATAATCGGCCCTTACCATGATCCTGCCGTCGTTATCTACTGTGTAGGTGAGGGTATAGTCGGCACCCACGGGCAGGCTCTGTGCTATTGTGACTCGCACTGTACCGTCCTGGACGCTCCAGTCAAAAGATTTTGTGATGCGCTCCGCTGCGGCATCCTTCCATGCTCCCAGGCGGCGCTCGTAATTGTTGGCAGCCTGGTTTTCGTTGACGGGTTTCCAGAAATAAGGCTCAAGCGGCGCTGCAAGCAGTTCGCGGCCCCGTGCGTCAGTCCAGCTTACGAGAGCACCGCTGCGGTCTATCACCATGCTACCGCGTTTCGTTTCAATCTTTAGGTTCCCGTCTTCCTTTACGGCGGGAGCAGCCTGGCCGGTAGCGGTGATAGAAGTGGGAAATCGGTATGGCTGCAGCACAAACTGCTCATAAGCCACTACATATCCCTTCTTCGCCCATGGCTTGTCTTCTTTCAGACGTGCAGTCACATTCATCAGGCGCTCGCCATTTATGATGACAGTGTCGCAGACTATGTCATATTCGTCGGGTTCAGTAAAGAAGTCCCGGTTTATGATGCTGAGGCGGCCATGGTCCAGCTTGAAGCTGAGGGGCTGGTAGACATACTTGACCTCATAGAAGTGCGGATGGGGAGTACGGTCGGGAGCCAGCAGACCGTTGGTGCAGAAGGCGCCGTCGGTTGGTTTCTCGCCGAAATCGCCGCCGTATGCCCAGTATTCGTCGGCATCAAGAGAAAGCTTAGAAGAAGGGCGCAGCGGGCCTCCGTCCACAGGCTTCGCTATGCCCTGGTCTACCCAGTCCCAGATGGCAGCGCCGCAGATGCTGCTGTCGGCATATATGACATCCCAGTAGTCCTGCAGGTTGCCAACCGAGTTGCCCATTGCGTGGGCGTATTCCCTCATTATGAAAGGACGGTCAGTAATCTTTTGTGCTTCCGAGGCCAGCTTTTCCGGGGTGAGATAGCCGTCATCGTAAATGGCGGAGTACTGGCGGTCGGTGTCGCAGAGCGGCGGTATAGTGGGGTCAAGGGCCGTAATGGCATCGTACATGGCCTTCATGTTACGTCCGGTGCCGCCCTCGTTGCCAAGGCTCCACATTATTACGCAGGGGTGGTTCTTATCTCTCTGCACCAGCGAGACGGCGCGGTCCACATGGGCCTGCGTCCAGTCCGGACTGTCGCCTATCACCCTGTTGGTGCGGCCATAGCCGTGGCTTTCCTGGTTGGCCTCGTCCATTACGTAGATGCCGTAGCGGTCGCAGAGTTCATATAGATACTCGCGGTCGGGGTAGTGGCTGGTGCGCAGGAAATTAACATTGGCCTGCTTCATCATCGCAATGTCCTTTTCGTAGGTGGCGTCATCCACGTAGCGGCCGGTGCGGGGGTGATGGTCGTGGCGGTTCACGCCGCGCAGCTTGACATTCTTGCCATTGAATTTGAAGACTTCGCCCACACACTCCACGCGCTTGACGCCCAGATGGTAGTCGAAGTGCTCCACTATGCTGCCTTTGTTGTCGGCCAGTTCGATGCTGAACGGATAGAGATTGGGCTTCTCGGCCGACCAAAGTCGTGGCTTATCAATCTGGTATGCGAGTTGGATATGAGTAGTGTCGCCTGCAGCGAGAGTCTTCAAAGATCCTTCGATGGCCTTTCCGTCGATTTTCAGGATTGCTTTCAGGTTCTTTGCCTTCTGGGTGCCGGTATTGCAGAGTGCGATATCGGCTGTCACTTCAGCATGCGAGAAGTCAGCGTCGGGTTCGGCAGTCACCTTGTAGTCGGCAATGTGTACCAGCGGACGCACCCACAGCTGCACTTCGCGATATATGCCGCTTAGCCGCCACATGTCCTGACATTCAAGATAGCTTCCGTCGCTCCATCGGTAGACTTCCACGGCCAGCTTGTTGCGGCCTTCGTGCATATATTTTGTTACGTCAAATTCGGCCGGAGACATCGAATTCTGGCTGTATCCGACCTTCTGCCCGTTGATCCACACATAAAACGCAGAATGAACTCCGCCGAAGTGAAGGATGAGATTCTGCTGAAGCATCTCTTTCGTAGCATCGATATAGGTCACATAAGAGCCCACAGGGTTGCGGTGGTCGTATGCATACCAGTCCTGTGGCGGTTCACTTGTGACCTTTGGCTGGTCACGGCGGAAGGGATAACTCATATTTACGTAGATGGGCATCCCGAAGCCCTGCAGCTGCCAGTTGCCGGGTACGGTGATGCGGCTCCAGCCGCTCACATCGTAATCTTCGCTTTCAAAGCCCAAGGGGCGCGAATCCGGGTCCTTCGACCAGTTGAACAGCCACTGTCCGTCAAGAGAGATGATCTCCTTGCAGTCCTTCTGCTTTGAAGGCAGCTGCAGCGTGGCGTGGTAAGGCAACTTGTTTATGCCCAGCACGGCGGGGTTCTCCCAGTCCTTTTTGTCGGCCGGGTCCTCCTGATAAGGAATTACCTCGATGTCTTCATAGGAAACCCGCTCTCCGGAACTGAGTTCGACTGCCTCCAGCCGGAGCATTGAAGTTTCGACCGGCTCGAAATTGATGGTCTGCCAGATGGGGTTGTTGACTATGTTGGAGAATTCTCCCTCGGCGAGGTCGACCCACCTGCGATTGCTTGTCATTGCTGACAGTTTGTAGTGGGTGACGGTTCCCGTGCTGTTGTCCTGCGGAGGCAGATATTTGTAAGCGCATACCTTGGCGGGTGCGGCAAGCTCTACGAAAAGCTGATTGGGCGATGGCAGGAAAACGTTCAGGCTTGAAGATTTCTTCTCGCCGGAATCGGGGATGTCGGGGGTGAGGTCCGGTGCGCGGTACACGCTGATGCGGGAGATCAGCGGGCAAGCTTTGCTATCAAGGATGGTGAAGCGCAGACGGGTAGCAGTAATCGTGGGAAAGCAGATTATGCGGCGGTGCCCTATGGTAGTCAGGCCGTCAGAATCCTTGACCAGCTCATCCCTGAGGTCCACCCACTTGCCGCCTGCAAAGGCTTCGAGTCTGAATTTCTTGACGCGCTGCCCCAGTGCAATGTATTCTTCAGCGAGGAAGCGGTTGAACTCCACAGGTTTCTTGAAGTCGATAGTAAGTGTGGCTGAAGTGACGCTGTCATCGGTGGCCCAATATGTTTCAGATTTGCTGTCGAGTACGTTCTTCGCACGGTATTTCTTGTCGCTGCCTCTTGTATTGGAAGCTGTAACTTTCGCCTTGCGGGCCAGGTCGGTCTTGAAGACTTCGTGGACCATCTTGTTGAATGCGATGCCGCGCAGACTGTCGGTGGGGTGGATGCGACCGTTGGGAGCTATGGGGAAGTTGAGCAGCAGACAGGAGTTGCGGCCCACTGATTTGTAATAAGTGTCCATCAGTTTGGACAGGCTCTTCACATGGCTGTTCTCATTCTCATGGTAGAACCAGCCCGGGCGGATGCTGGTATTGGTCTCGCCCGGCACCCAGCTGTCGCCATCCTCAAGTCCGTAGCGAAGCATCTGTGAGCTGACTGCTCCGTCGTGGTTCAGCAGGCTCCAGTTGGTCTCGCCAACGTATCCGGCTTCAGTGCCGACCCAGCGCAGGTCTCCGCGATCGCTGCCGTCGTTCCAGATGAGACACCCAGGCTGCAGCTCGCGGATCATGTTGTAGGTCTCCGGCCACTCGTAGTATGTGGTGCGGTCGATATTCCGGCGTTCATTGGCTCCTCCGTACCAGCCGTCACCGCCGTTGGCTCCGTCGAACCACACCTCAAACATATCGCCGTACTCTGTCAGCAGTTCGTGAAGCTGGTTGCGGAAGTATGTGACATATTCCGGCTTGCCATAGTCAGGATGGTTGCGGTCCCACGGCGAGAGGTATACGGCATATTCCAGCCCTTCCTCGCGGCAAGCCTCCGCCAGCTCGCGGACTACATCGCCCTGGCCGTTCTTCCACGGAGAGTTCTTCACCGAATACTCAGTGTATTTCGACGGCCACATGCAGAAGCCGCAGTGATGCTTTGCCGTGAAGATGATGCCTTTCATGCCGGCTTGTTTGCAGACGCGCGCCCACTGGCGGCAGTCGAGGTCGCTGGGATTGAACAACGACGGGTCTTCGTCTCCGTAGCCCCACTCCTGGTCGGTATAAGTGTTAAGCGAGTAGTGGATGAAGGCGTACATCTCCATATCCTGCCAACGCAGCTGGTTTTCAGTCGGTATCGGGCCGTATGGGGCCGGAGCCGGCACCTGGGCCTGAGCATGGAAGGCAGAGAGGAGAGTCAGACAAGATAAGAGAACTACTGAAAAGAGTTTTTTCATAGTTCTTACAGGGCAGCCTTAAGCTTTTCGATCATGTCGGCATACTCCTCGTCGCTGAGGTAGACCTTGCCGGGATTCATCTGGAATACTCCGCCGTAATCCGGGCCGCCGACATACTTGGGGGCGAGATGGAAGTGGAGATGGCAGAGTTTGTCGCTGTAGGCGCCGTAGTTGATCTTCTCGGGATTGAAGACTTTCTGCATGGCACGGGTCATCCTTACGACATCGGCCATGAAGGCGTTGCGCTGCTCGTCAGTGAGTTCGTTGAGGTCGTTGACGTGGCCGTCGTAAGCCACCAGGCAGCGGCCGTGGTAGGTCTGCTCCTTGAAGAGGAAGGCGCGTGACACGCCCAGATGGGCGATTTCTATCATCAGGTTGTGGAGGGTCTCGTTATTTGTGCAATAGAGACAATCTTTGGGATCGCTGTACATATCTTTAAGTTTTTAGTTTTGACAAATTTAAGAATATTTGTCAACTTTACCCGCAGAACAAAGCGCACAATCAGGCCATGTGGTACATTATCCTCATCGTCGTCTGGGCGGCAGCCCTCGTCTCGCAACGGAAGCGCATTTCGGAGCTGGCGAAGCTGTATTTCCGCGTCATCACCCCTCATGAGGGTAAAGGCGAGAAGGCGATGATGCTGCTCGATATCATCCCGATGTGCATCCTCTTCGTCGCCTTCTACATCATCATCTGGCCTATCCCGGCCGCCATCATAGCTCTCGTCAGGAAACTGACCGGTTCCAACAAGCACTCGAATTAATACACAATGATAAAGAGATTATTCCCCCTTTTCGCGGCCGCATTGGTGTTGATGCTGTCCGCTTCTACCTGCAAGGAACGGCATACCGCAAGTAAAACTGAGCCAGCCGTCGAAGTCATCACGACAGCAACGCCAGATCCCGATATTCCTACAGTATATTTCACATCAGACATCAGTCCTGCTGGTCTGGTTAAGATATACGAAGCGCTGGGCGTGGCTCCTTCTCAAGGACAACGTGTAGCGGTTAAGATCTCTACTGGAGAATCCTCTCAGAGCAACCACCTGCGTCCCGAACTTATCAAAGATCTGGTGCAGAAGGTCGGCGGAACGCTGGTGGAATGCAATACTGCCTATGGCGGCAACCGTATGTCCACCGAAAATCACCGCAAGGCGATTGCTGAGCGTGGTTACAATGAGATTGCCACCGTGGATATCATGGACGAGGAGGGTAGCAAGCAGATTCCTGTCCAGGACACAAAGCACCTGAAGTATGACATTGTGGGAACGCACATCGACAACTACGACTTCATGATCAACCTGGCTCATTTCAAGGGTCATGCGATGGGCGGTTTCGGTGGTGTGCTGAAGAACCAGAGCATCGGCGTAGCCTCAACCTCCGGCAAGTTCTATATCCATTCTGCAGGCGCGTCTTCCACCAGCTGGCGCACTGCCGCGCAGGATGACTTCCTGGAATCAATGGCCGCTGCAGCTCAGGGCGTGCACAACTACTTCAAGACCGAGGGCAAAAACATAATCTACATAGACGTAATGAACAATATGTCGGTCGACTGTGACTGCGACGGTCATCCCGCCTCTCCCAAGCTCAAGGACATAGGCATCCTGGCCTCCATCGACCCCGTGGCCGTGGACCAGGCCTGCCTGAACCTCGTCTTCAATTACACAAATACTGCCGGCGATGATGCCACCGACCTTCAGAAGCGCATAAACCGCCAGCACGGCACCTGGATTACCGAATACGCCGAGAGCATCGGACTCGGCTCCCGAAAGTACAACATCGTGAATATCGACAAATAAAGTCTTCGACAACTACATCAATACAGTAGTGGCTAATGAAAGTATTTTGTATTAAAAATACAGTTCGAACAGAATGTCCTGGCAATCGGCCTCTGATAGGTTATCGATGTCGATATCAAATACCGGACGGGGACGTGAAACGGTAAGGGACTGAAGCATCGTCGGCAAAGAAGTGTCTTCCTTATAGCTCGCCTGCGTGCTCCCGGACTGATTCAGTTTCGCCGAGATATCAGCCTTTATCTGGCAGATTCGCTTTTTCGCATAATTCTCACTGAGCCCAAATCTCGCCTGGGCCATTTTCGTGAAGGGGTCTTTTACGTGTTTCTGCTTGCCAATTGATTTCCATAACTGATAATCTTCATCTGAGAAATTGAGCTGATACTTCAGATAGAATAATCGCTGGTCACTCGGGCTCATCCTGCTCACAATATCGAGGATTCGCTTGACGTACTGCATCTTGGCCTCGTGACTCTCATCAAGGACGGCCGCTTTTTCTTCACTATAATAAAAGAGTACGGTATCGTTCTTCTCGTCGTTCGGGCCTAAATCGACAGCTGTCCCTTCATAGTATTTAGCCAGCCCTTCATCGAAGATGGCCTGATTCGGGTCTTTCCCCAGTTCCTTCAATTTGTCAAAGAATGTCTTTTTTATTCTCCACCAAAAGAACTGTTTGAAGGACTTTTCTTTCTCATTTCTGAAAACGCCTTTGGCGTAATCCTGTTTTGTGAGATCGATAGCAGCGACAACCGTTTCCATAACAAGGTCGTCTAAAGACATCCCGCTCCGCCCAGGATTCCATTTGAGTTCGACGTCCCGGATGAAAGAAGCCGCAGTATGACGGGCATAGTCAAAGTATTGTTTTCCAAGAGGCTCCTGTAAGAACCCGGCTTCAGTAATAGGCTGTCTTCTTTGAAGCATAATGCGCAGATTAACTAGAGCAAAGGTAACGATAATCTGATTTTCCGTAATAGTAATCAAATAACAAAAACAAGTAGCCATGGGCGTGTTAGTAAAGACAAAGTACAGCATTGGAGACAAAGTTTGGTATATCTCCAATAACAGGGTCCAGTCGCTGGACGTTACGGGTGTAGGCATATGCTCTGAACTGGAAGCAGAATGCAAAGTGGAATATATCCTCCATTTCAATTCTTTCTGGGTTAATGAGAATAAGCTTTTCAAGTCAAAGAAAGAACTGTTAGAATCTCTGTAATATGGAAAAGGAGTTTGCTTTCAATCTTGGTGACAAGGTTTGGCTGATGCACAACAATGGCGTTGTGTGTGGCAACATCGCGAAGATGTTTTATGTCAAGAATGTGAGTTGTGTGGATTATGAAACGATTTCGGAAAATGAGAGATACTATGTGTCCCTCAATGACAAGAGCATTGGGGACTATGAAAAGAAGGATTTGTTCGGGACAAAGGAAAATCTGATTAAATCTCTTTAGGCGGTATGAAAACAAGGTTTGAAGTTATTGGCGGCAAATGCGTCATCCCCAGCGGCACCACGAGGATTAATGATTATGAGTTTCTGGGATGCGAAGATATCCAGGAAGTCGTGCTCCCTGATACCATTACCTGCATCGGCCGGGGCGCATTCGACGGCTGCCGCAATCTTGCGCAGATCAATATCCCTGAAGGTGTCCTTACCATTGAAGAACACGCTTTCCTCGGTTGCTGGTCGCTCACTGTGATTCTGCTTCCCGCGAGCTTGCGAAGCATCGGATACGGTGCTTTCAGCGGCTGCAACGAAGTGGAGATTATTCGAGTGTCGAAAAACAATCCGGTTTTCAAGTCAGCATCAAACTGCTGCCTGACCAAAGATGGGAAAACGCTTGTATTCGGATGCAAATCATCGGTCATACCCAAGAGCGTGGTCACAATCGCTCAGTCTGCCTTCCTCTGGTGTGAGGGATTGACCGGGATTGCCATCCCCGAGTCCGTACGGGAGATTGAGTGTATGGCCTTTTATGGCTGCCTTTCTTTCAGGAAGATCGTTTTCCCCGAGAACGGAAAGCTTGAACGGATCGGTGCCGATGCCTTTTCGAATTGTACTGCCCTCCGGACGGTCACCATCCCCCAGAGTGTCAAGGAAATTGGCGCCCGCGCCTTTGCGGAGTGCAGCAGGTTGTGGGCTGTCAGCATGCCCGATACCATTACCCGCATCGAGGAGGGGCTGTTCTTCAAATGCAGAACATTGGGCAGATTCACCATTCCCGACACCGTCACGGAAATACGGCGCTTTGCGTTTTGTGGATGCCACGGACTCGATGGTCTGGAGATTCCAGATTCTGTTACAACGGTCGGTTCCCGTGCCTTTCACGAGTGCGGCCGGTTTGAAGCTGTTTGCATCCCGGATACCGTGAGCTATCTGGGGCAGGATGTCTCCTGCATGTTTGTGCCGAAAGAGATTTCGGGGGACGACAGCCTGACGTACGTCGGGAAAGAGACATCTTCTGATGAAGGTTGCAATGACGGAGATGATTTGCCTTTTTAGGAGAAAATGATTAACTTAAAGGGCTAAAAGCTAGGAATATGTACATTTCTAAGTCAAGATTCATCAATTGGACACGCTGTCCGATGTATTTCGCGATGGAACTGCAGCATAATCCGTCGGGAATGCCCGATATCGATGCTAAAGCTGAGCGCCGCAGGGAAATGATTGAAGAATTCAGAGATGGAGTAAAGTCTTCAGAAGGTTCCGGAGAAGAAGATGATGAAGAGTCTTTTGATTCCACTCTGAGCCCGGAGCTTGAAACCTTGCGTCACTATTATCAACGCGTTGAAGAGGAAGCACTTAAGGTGGCTAAAAAGTATTTCAAGGGGACTTTCATTGCCGATTCCGATGTTCATAAACAGAAACTCTTTGAATATGATCTTCACCATCATACCTACCGTTGCTATGTGGATATCTACAATGAGAACGAGAAGGAGATTAACATTATAGAGGTGAAGGCTACGACGAATAGCAAGTATTCTTTCAAGGTTAAAATGAAGGAAGATAAAGAAGTGCGTGAGGGCTTATTCTTCTCTGATGTGCCGGAGGGAAAGAAAGGCAGGAAGGATAATCACTACTATCCTTTATTTGTCAAGGATGGTAATATTTGGCGACTTAATTCAACTGACAGAGCGCTCAACGCAATTACAGAGAAAAACTTCTATAAAAAGAAAGCTACTTTGCTCAATCGCTATTCCGACCTCGGAAAGTATCCCCACGACCTTGCTTTTCAGAGATTTGTTATCGAACGTGCGTTGCGCAAAGCCGGGGATAATCGCCCCGTCAATTTCTACCTCGCCGTACTAAACAACGAGTATGTGTACGACGGAAAGAAAGATGCTGCTGGAGAGCGCTTGTATAACCAGATTAATGGACAGGAGATAATCACATTCTATGACATGAATGAAATCTCAAAGGAGTACCAGCCAATAATCCTCAATGAGATTGCCACTCTGGAGAGTTTTGTTTCTATGCCCCACGATACAGGCAAAGCAGTCCCCGTGGGACCGTGTTGTGCCTGGGGCAAGAATACGGAATGCTTGTACTGGAGCCATTGTTTCCAGAAGCTCCGTTCCGTTCCTGATACGAATAAGGCGAATAATTATGTGAATTTCCGTGGCTTCAAAGCTGGAGGTATCGGAAACAAGTATGACTTGGTTAATGGGGAATGTTACAAGTTTGATGATGTCCCTTCCGGGTGGCTGGCAAACGATAATCATAGTATCCAGCGGGATTGTTACGACAACAATATAGAGCACGTCGACCCCGACAAGATGCGTTATTGGTTTGAACAGATCGAGTATCCCATCTACCATTTCGATTTCGAGACGTTCCCTTGTCCTCTGCCCCGCTTCAGTGAGGAGAATCCTTACCGTCAGTCGCCCTTTGAGTTCTCGCTGCACATCGAGCGTGCCCCGGGCGACTGCGACAAGCAGAAAGACAATTTCATCTTCCTCAACAAAGAGTGGAATGACGACGAACGTCTGGATTTGGTTGAAGCTATCATCAGTCATTTTGAGTTTAACGAAGATGGCTCTCTCCACGGCACCATGCTCGCCCAAAACACGTCTTTTGAGCAGGGGCGTTTGGAAGAACTCGCAATTATTTTCCCTAAATATGCTGACAAACTCCTTGCGATTCGCAAAAAGTCGATGGATCTGATTCATCTTTTGAAGACGAATGAAAAGTTTTATATGGAAGATCCGCGATTTGCTAAAACCGCCAATCAGATCAATTATTATCATAAGGATCTCAGTGGCAGTTTTTCTATCAAGAAAACACTTCCGGTGCTTGTACCGTCGCTCACATACAAGGGTATGGAAGTGGGCAACGGTTCCCAGGCATACATAGCATATATCAACTACGATTCGAAGACGCCCACCGTCTTCGACCCCAGTCACCCCATGTATACCAAGGCTGATCGCAGGCAGGCCCTGAAAACTTACTGCCAGCAGGACACTTGGGCTATGGTGGAGATACTGAGGGCAGTAAGAGCAAAGATTAAATAATATCAACCAATAAACATCATATAAATGGATTTACATTTAGACGAAAAGCTAGGCGAGGGCTACAAAAGCAAATCCCAAAAAGCAAGAGTCATAACAGAAACTTGGACAGAATCTAATTTGTATTGTCCGGTTTGTGGCTCATCACACCTTATGCATTGTAAGGTCAGTAGTCCTGTGGCGGATTTTTATTGTGAGCACTGCCACTCTGAATTTGAACAAAAGAGTGAAAATAGAGTTAGCCTCCCCAAGACTCTTCAAGGAGGGGCATATTCGGCCATGGAGGCGAGACTCAAGTCCGAAGAAAATCCACATCTGTTAATATTGACTTATGAAGATGGGAAGGTGAACAATCTTGTTATGGTCCCTAAACACTTCTTTTCCATGTCTGTGGTTGAAAAGCGAAAACCTTTGAAACCGACAGCCAAACGGGCCGGTTGGGTGGGAAGTCATATATTACTGAAAGACATCCCGGAAAGCGGAAAAATCTATATTGTCAAGGATGGGGTTGAAGAGAGCCCCAAAATGGTTCTTGCGAAATATATAAAGACAATACCTCTCAAGACCACCAGCCTAACAAGCAGAGGATGGCTTCTTGATGTGCTAAAGTGTGTGGAAAGAATTCCGACAAAAGACTTTACATTGGCCGATGTTTATGCTTTTATATCCGATCTTGAAAAGAAGCATCCCGGAAACAGTCACATAAATGATAAGATTCGCCAGCAATTGCAAGTTCTTAGAGACAAGGGCTTCATTGTGTTTGTTGGTAGAGGCAAATACCGGAAGATAGTAGTATAGGTAACGCAGGATTAATTAATAATAAGTAATTGAGATATGAGTATTTGGACGGACATACACAGAAGGTCAAATGGACAGCAGATGAGAAAAGAAGATGCTGTTGAAAAAGCAGAAAAGGCAGAATTGGACGCTATGATAGAAGGGCTGGGAAAGAACTTGGACCAATTCTTAATAAAGGCAAAGGAGGCCTTTCTGGAAAATGATCGGTACACGTGTGCTATTTTTTATACCCTTTATGCACTTGCGTTAAATAAAGACATACTTGATATATTTTTCAAGGATTTCTTGAAGGACAACGTTTTCATTCCGGATGGAAATGTGTCCCCGGATTTAACATTGGATGATAGCCAAAAAAAGAACTTGGTCGATTCTATCTTCGACCGTTCCTACGGATTCGGACACATGATTGTAAATAATAAGCCATCCTTTGACTTTTCGGCAATAGAATTCGTCAATTTCCCATTTGAGACAACAAGTAAGAGTATTTCTTTTTTCGATTTCATCGGGAAATGCAAACAAGTGGATTGTTGTCCGGACATCCGCGACATTGTTTAGATGACAACAGTATTATCTAAGAACATTTATAAAAACCAGTTAAAGCAAAATACAATGAATATTCAACGTGAGATTAGTCTTTTTAAGGAGGTCTATGATGATGCGACGTACGCTCCCCTGCTGAGATGGAATTTGAAATTCAAGACTAAAGAGTTTGACGGTATGACACCGTATATATCCATCAAAGACATTTGTGACTACAAATACGTTGTGTGTGCCATACCTGATGAGGAACTCATTGAGAAACTTCATAAAGGGCCGCTTTATGAAATGAATCGCCGAAAAGTGATTTCGGAGTATAAATCTATTGAAGAAATGGTGGAAGATGGCTGGCGACTAGATACCTAAATCCAAGTAATACCCGAAAGTATTGATATGTAAATACAATCATTATGTTTCCAAAAATCATTATATTTGCAGAGTTTTGGAAATAAAATAGAGTAAAATGGATTTTCTCACATTCAGGGAACGGATGTATCCGATGGGGTGTTTCCACATCAACCAGGTGTTGTTATGGGAGAAGGATTTCGACCGTAACAACCTTACGCGTTGGTGTCGGAAGGGGCGGCTCGTGAAGCTGCGCAACCAGTACTATGCCTTCCCCGAGTGTGCCTCATTGCCGGATTTTGTCCGCTATGTGGCCAACCGCATCTATGTGCCTTCCTACATCAGCTTGCACAGCGCACTGTCGTTCTATGGGATGATTCCGGAGGAGGTAGTGCAAATCACCAGCGTCACCACACTCAAAACGGCCAAGTTCCAGAACGTCTTCGGCACTTTCCATTACCAGAACGTGAAGACGCCGCTCTATTTCGGCTATGAGATCAAGACTACCCCGAACGGGCGGGGCATCCTGTTCGCCACCCCGGAAAAGGCGCTGCTGGACCTGCTCTACCTGAATCCGTACTACAAGACGGAGCAGGATATGGAGGAACTCCGCCTGGACGAAGATTTTATGCAGAATGAGTTCAACCGGGAACGCTTTGTCGATTATCTCACCCGTATCGGAAGCAAGGCCTTGGAGCAGAGAGTGCGCCGATTATTAAAGGTTTACGGCTTATGATTGATATTGAATACATACGCAGTTTCTTCCCTTCGGTCATCGCCCGCGAGAGCCGATTTGACCGCTATATGCTGAAGGAGTACCTCCAGCTGCTGATCCTTGACCATTTGGCCACTACGCCTTACTTCGGCAAGTTGACGTTCATCGGCGGCACCAACCTCCGGCTCGTCCAGGGCATCGACCGCTTCTCCGAAGACCTGGACTTCGACTGCAAGGATTTGAGCGAGGCCGATTTTACGGCGATGACGGACAGCGTGGTGCAGTACCTCAGGCTTAACAACGTTGAGGTGGAAACCCGGGATAAGCCGAACCCCCACCTGACGGCATTCCGCCGCAACCTCTATTTCCCGCAGATGCTATTCAATTTGGGTCTGACGGGCCATCGTGACGAACGACTGGTGGTGAAGATTGAAGCGCAGGACCAGGGCGTGACGTATCGGCCCGTTGTGGCCAACATCAACAAGATGGGCTTCTTCTTCGGCGTCCAGGTGCCTCCTGTCGATGTGCTGTGCGCCATGAAGTTCGCCGCAATTCTGGCCCGCCAGAAGGGACGCGACTTCTACGATGCCATCTTCCTGCTCTCCAAGACAAAACCAAATATGGATTTCCTCCGTGCAAGAGCCGGCATCTCCTCCGTGGAAGAGCTGAAACTTGCGCTCTCACAGAGGCTGCAGGATGTTGATTTGAATCAGAAGAAACGCGACTTCGCGCATCTGCTTTTCAATGAATCGAATGCAGACCGAATCCTGCAATTCAAGGAAGTCATTGCTTCTTTATAAAGACATGAATATTTACGAGGTAATCAAGGACAAGGTGTTTATCTCCAACATCAGCGGCCAGATGGTGGACGTGGTGGAGAAACTGCCCGACCATATTGTGGACGAGGAGGTCCTATTCGATGGATTCATAGTATACGACGGTATTGAGGGTGTGGAAGACGGTGTCCGGCATATTACATCCTTCACTAAAGACAGGGTGATGGTCAACGTGGAGGACTACTACGAGGAGAACGGCGTCTTCGAAGATGACGAAATTGAGCGCTTTATCACTGCGCTCGAACGGCTGATGACAGTAAAGGAGTTTTTGATATTCTTAAAAATACAGAAAGAAAACAATTAAATAATATGAGCGTAGAGTCTGATATTTTTTTGATTGGCGTCGCCGGATCCCGGAAAAGTATCATTAGGATGATGAATGCCGCGATAAGAAATGCCGGTAATGGAGAAGTTATTGTGGAAGATGATGACATTGATGCCATCAACCTCAAGTTGAAGGAATTCATCGGCCGTGAAGGCAAGAGCATTGGAGTTTCCGACTTGTTGGACGAAGCCTGTTTGGAAAATCAACAGGTTCAGGAAAAGAAGAAGATGTTAAATGCTTGCAATAATTGTCCTTTTGACTGTCCCCATGCTAAACGGGACGCCGGTTTTGTTGCCCCTGAAAATCTTGAAGATGCGGACGAAGAGGAGTATTATAAGAAGATGCGAAATTATTGCCCCTGGGGTGAGCCTTATGAAGTCGAGAATCCCGGGCCGAGCCGCGACATAGAAATCGTACGCGTGGAGGCCGGGTCGGGAGATAATTATACCGCCAAGTTTTCGCAGTACTTATATGAGTGCTACTACGGTTGTGACTGGGTTGATTGGGAAGATATCGCCCGCCTGTATGACTGCCGCGTGTTCATCGACGACAACTATTACAGTAACGGCCGCTTTATGCGCTTTGAGGCAGCAACAATCTATGAACCGGTAGAAGGGGTTGTAAAAACAACCAGGCTGGAATCTGGTTCTACCGATGAGGAGTATGATACTTTTATGGAGACACTTGCCAAACAGTATCCCGACAGGTATCGCCCGATCCGTGACCGATACCTCAAGAAGAAAGAGGACGAAAAAGAAAGAGTCCGACTTGAGAAGGAGCGAGGGATTAAGATCCATTATACGGTATGGCATAATTTCGCGTCTTGGGAAGAGGATTGTACCAAGGCCATAAGGTGCACATACGCGGCCCATCTTGAGGAAGCAGAGAAGAAAAACGCCTGGTTGACAAAAGAGGATCTGGAAACGGTCATGAACCTTCGCATGGAAAAATGGAAAGGGGTTAAAGATGAACTCGCAAAGTGTTATGAGAGTCTTCTGAAAGACCTGCACGATGAGGATCAATGGTAATTATTGTAAAAATGAATGATTATGAACAATATGGATTTAACCACCGTAATAACCCTGACCGGTCCTAAAGCCAATGTGGTGAAGATTCTTAACGCTGGCATCCTCAGTCTCGGTTTCACAAATCTTGTTGAAGACGGCGATGATTTAGGAGCCGTCATACAGAAAGTGACCGGCGACGCCATGGTTTTCCAGTTTCAGGATCTGCTAAATACAACAGGAGAACCCCTGCCCAGGACGCGCATACCAATGGATGAAGATTATAGTGAGTTCAATGAAGATTTCGGTCTTAAAGTGGCTGATATAATTGAGAACGAACAAAGTCTCACCGTGATACTCTATTACTGGACTCGTGAAGACTTTTTTGGTTATGACTTATATGGGGAGCGGGATTTCCCTCAATTCTTATATGATGCCGTACGCCAGTATGGCCTGGAGGCTGAATTCGTCACAGGTGGCGAAGAGTTTCCAAAGTATGCGTCTTCATTCAGGCTTGAAAATGCCGCAACAGGAGAAGTAACCCAAAGCCGGTTTGAACCGTTTTCAGAGTATCGGGGATATCAGATGGCCCTCGACAATCTGACGAAGCTCAATCGGGAAAAGTTTCTCCAGTTCGAGATTAATAGCCTTGAACACCTTATTGACAGCCTCAAAAATGAACTGGAGGATTTAAAGGCCGATTACAATAGACCTGATGAAAACCCTGGCGCAACTGCAACGGCTCCAGCAAAAGGCAATGACGACGAAGAGCTTCCGTTCTAAAAGGTAACGATATCTCACTCTACCAGTATTATTGGTAAAAATGAGATTTTAAGATGAAAAAGACTGGCAACACAAAACTGATTACCGTCGGCGAGCTTGTGAAAGAGCTGACGGGGTATGAGAAGAAGCATTGGGACTGGAATGTTGAAATCACGGCCGAAGGAGTAGAAGGTGAAGAAGAAGACCCGACTTGCATCATCACCGGAATGGAGCTCGACAAGGATGGTGACTTGCGCATTGAGATAGAAGAGGAATGGGCCGGTGGCGGCGCCTATTATGTGGGAGAACTCCTTGAACAACTCAAGGATTTCGACGCCGGCACCCCGGTGTATCTTGCTGGTGGCAGCCTGCTGTTCAGCATAGACGACCAGGGCGGCATCTTCGCCGAGACCGACGAGGATGACGACACACTCAGCTGCTATGCAACCGCCTTCGGCGATTACGAGGAGGAACCCTCCGTCAAGGCCTCTGAAGTCAAGAAGACAGTTCACATGGATCGCAAGGGCGCGATCGCGTTGGTCGCTATGACAGTGGTCATCTTCTTTGGCCTTTGCTATAATATTTACGCTCTGGCGGTCCATTCGATTCGTCATGCTGTCTGGGAGAATATAGGCGGGGTTGTATTGTGTGTTCTTCTCCTTGTAATTTGCGGGGCAACGTTATACTATTCAAAAGAAAAATAATGGGTGAAGCTACGACCAAAACAACAGTCCTCGTAGCAGGAACCAGGGAGGCCATCATCCGGATTCTAAACCGGGCTTTAAGTATGTGTTCGTCCTGCGATTTCAAGATTACCGATGACGATAGTTTAGAAACCATCAACGCCAAGATCCGCGCCGCCAATGAGCATATGTCGGGATATCAGACCGGATTCACCCTGATGGACTATATGGATCTCCAGGGTCGGATGAACAGCCCGTTCAAGGATTTTGTACTGTCTTATATCGACGAAGAAGAGCCCGACGGCTCCGAGAACTACGACGCCAACCCGGTTGAAGTTACCGCTGAGGGCGACGAGTACACCCTCAAGATAGTCTCCTGCGTTCGTGATGGCCAGCGTACCTACTACCCGGAGGATTGGCACTATTGGTGTGCTATGATATCCATCAGCGATGCATGCCTGATTAGTTTCAAAAAGGAAAACGAATAAAGAATATGGAGTGTTCAATCATAATGTGAGCGGCTGAGTAGCCGGATACGATATCGAAGATTATGCCTTGAGGAGTGTCAAAGACTCTTGTTTGTGAATGTGAAGGTGCAGCCTTCGTGGCTCACGCCGTTCAATTTCAACCAGCGGTTGCATTCTATGGGAGGGCGACTTGTATGGTCGGAGCAATGGTAGTGGATTGTGTCTTTGGAGCCGTCAGGCCATTTCAACACGATATCCTCGTCCATATCTTCAGCGCCATCAATTTGACCGAAATACAGCCTATAGAACTCATTCCCTTCTTAGTCCTCATATTTTCTGGCCAACAGACCCAACAATCTGGCATGATAGTATTTTGTCCTGGGCTTTTATCCTATTGGGAAATTATGAACGAGAAATCCTCCCCAAAAAGTATGAGGAGGATTTTCGTGGAGCACAGGAGAATCGAACTCCTGACCTTTTGAATGCCATTCAAACGCTCTACCAACTGAGCTAGTACCCCATTGCGATGCAAAGGTAGCTTTTTTTTCTTGTTTCGCAAATGTTAAAGAATCTTAGAGATTATTTGCTTAAATTTGGAACCAAAGAATAACAATAACACGATTATGGAAAACAAATACAAAGGCACCCAGACCGAGAAAAATCTGGAAGCTGCATTCGCAGGTGAATCACAGGCACGCAACAAATACACTTACTTCGCTTCCAGGGCGAAAAAAGACGGTTTCGAGCAGATTGCCGCCCTTTTCCTCAAGACTGCTGAAAATGAGAAAGAACACGCAAAACTCTGGTTCAAGGAGCTTAACGGTATAGGCGACACCGCAGCCAACCTTGCTGCCGCCGCAGACGGCGAGAACTACGAGTGGACAGATATGTACGAAGGTTTCTCAAAGACCGCCGAGGAAGAAGGCTTCAAGGAGCTTGCCGCCAAGTTCCGCGGTGTTGCAGCAATCGAGAAACAGCACGAGGAGCGCTACCGCGCCTTGCTGAAGAACGTCGAGACAGCCGCTGTCTTCGAAAAGAGTGAGATCAAAGTGTGGGAGTGCCGCAACTGCGGACACATCGTAGTGGGCAAGAAGGCTCCAGAGATCTGCCCCGTCTGCGCACATCCCCAGAGCTTCTTCGAGATCCATGAGGAGAATTACTAGCAGACTGTCTGCTGTAGAAAAAAGAAAGACGCCCATCCAGGACGTCTTTCTTTTTCATTACAGCTCCTTCGGCGGGTAGAGCTCGTCCCACCATGTGCTGTCGTCTTTCAGGTATTTTGCGAACCATGCCGAGATGGTGCGCAGCCACTGGCGTCTCTTGGAGTACTCCTGGATTCCGTGGTTCTCGCCGTCCACCACTACAAATGCCGTCTCGACGCCAAGCAGTTTCATGGCGGTGAACATCTGGATGCTCTCGCCGATTGGCACGTTGGTGTCGGCTGAGCCGTGCAGGAAGAGGATGGGCTCCTTGATCTTGTCGGCGAAGTAGAGAGGACTGCGGTCTACATAAAGGTCTTTACGAGTCCAGGGATAGCTGTCAGCCATGCTGACCTCACTGTATGAATAGCCCCAGTAGCCCTCGCCCCAGTAGCTGGTGTGGTCGCTGATGCCGGCATGAGAAATACCTGTGGCGAAGATGTCAGATTTGGCCAGCAGCAGCTGGGTCATGAAGCCGCCGTAAGAAGCGCTGAAGCAGCCGATCTTGTCCTTGTCGACGAAGGGGTGGTCTGCGCAGAAATGCTCAACGCCCTCTATAATATCTTCGGCAACTCCTTCTCCAGCAGTATTGACGTGTCTTGAGGCGAATTCCTGGCCGAAACCGGAAGCTCCTGAAGGATTGACTACGTAGAACACATAGCCCTGGCATGAATACAGATGTGGAGAGTACGAACCTGCGAAGTATTTCAGACTGGGGGAGCATCCGCCGTAGTAGTGCACTATCATCGGGTATTTCTTTGCAGGGTCGAAGTTGGCCGGAAGCACGTAGAAACCATTGATGCGGTCGCCGCGGCTGTTGGTGAACTCATATTCGCCGCCCTGGGCCACGTCCACGTCGTCGAAACGGAGTTTGTGGAAGTCGCAGACAAGGCTCTGCTTGCCGGTCTTCGTGTCCATCAGATAAGCCTTGTCGTGAGTGTCGAGGTTGTCTCCCGAATAGATAAGAGCAGGAGATTTCAGGGCGATGTCGAAGTAGTCAAGGTGGCTGTCCTTGTTGTCAAGCCTCTCGAACTTGCCGTTCTTCGGGTTGAGACGGAAGAGGTTGTAGCAGTCCTTGTCTTCGGCGTAGAAATAAATCTTGCCGTCGTAGCGGCTCCAGCGGAAAGTCTGGACAGAAGGATCGAATGTCTTTGTGAGAGGGGTAACCTTCTTGCTGGCTATGTCGAACAGATAGAGCTGATAGTCGTACTGGTTGGGTATCCTGCCTTCCGGAAGCACCATGCCTATCTTGTCGAAGGCTTCGGCGCTGCCTCTCACCAGGATTTGCTTGCCGTCAGGAGAGAACTGGCCGGATCCTATGAAGCCGTCCTTCTCGATCAGACACTCTGTCTGAAGTGTCTGCAAGTCCATCATATATACGGAAACGTAGCTTGTAGGCCTGTGGCTGAGGTCATACTTGCTCACGGTGAAAAGCAGATACCTGCCGTCGTCGGAGATATCCATCGGATAGCTGTCGTGATAGCCGAAGGTCAGCTGCTGCATTACGCCGGTGGCGAGGTCGTAGCGGCTGATGTAGCTGCGGTCTCTCCAGCCGGGCTGGCGGTCGTCAGGGGTGAGGATCTGGTGGACGTCACCCTCCTTTGGACCTGTCTGATTCATCATGTAGATGAGGTAATCTTCAGTCGGAGCGATTTCGAAACGTCCGTCAGGTACGTTGACGGCTATTACGGTTTCTTTCCTGGTCTTAGGGTTGACGCTGACCAGGTTCCTGCCAGCCACTGTCTTCTGGGTGGTGTAGTACTCGTCGCTGACGGGCATCCAGCGGATCGGGTCGGCAGTGTGGATCAGCAGCTCGCCGGTGGCAGTGTCGAACACCTCGGTGTAAGAGGTAGTCTTGCCGTCGTCGGCAATCAGGGAGTGGCGGATAGAGTAGTAGAGTCCGCCGGGAGACAGGCTGACGCCGCCGCAGCCGTCGCCCTGGGTATTAAGGTCTAGTGAATATATTTTGCGGCCGTCTTCCCTCAGGCGCAGCGACTTGGTCTGCTCGGAGGCCATGGAAACCTCGATGCCCTCGTCAGCGCTTTCCTTGTCGGTCAGATACTTGATGACCACTTCATGAGTGCCGGGCTCGAAGTTTACCTTGCCGCTCTCGTTTTTCTTGCCGTCCACGAAGATCCTGCAGTTTTTGATGCCGTCGACATTGATGTCAACCTTAGCGAAGTCCATGGTCTCGACGTTGAAAGCTGCGAAATGCATCTGCCCTTTGTCACTTATGGCCGGCAACTCGCTGACCGTAACTGCGTTTCTCAGTACATCTGAAGAGAAAGCTGCGTCCAGCTGGGCTTTGGTGTCGTTGAATGCCTTGCCGTTTACGTCAGTACTGTCGACGAAGAACGGAGCTGCAGTGTCGAATGGACCTGCATAACGGAATGTTTTTACAGCGATAGTGTCTTTCGGGGCTGCCATGGCGCAGAGGCCTGCCGACAGTCCGACCAGCATAAGAAGAATGCGTTTCATTTTATTTTTTCTTTCGGTTTTTAATCCAAAGGGACTTGGCGTACTCCTGCATGTCGGAAGCCTCGTCAATTTCGTCGATGATTTCGACGCCGGTGGTAGTCTCGATGATGTCTTCAAGGGTTACTATTCCCTGCATACAGCCGTAGTCGTCGATAATGACGCTTATATGCTCCCTCTTGGGAACAAGGGAATCCCATATTTCGCTGATGGGCGTGGTCTCGTGGAATGAAGATATGTTGCGGCGTATCTGGGAGAGCTTCACGTCGAACTTGTCACGGCCCATGAGCTCCAGGGCCTCCACAAGCAGAATATAGCCGGTGATATATTCGTCGTTTTCGCCTTTGTAGACAGGGATGCGGGAATGGTGGTGCAGGTCATGCTCCTTGAAGAACTCGCGGATGGTCATCTCTTCCGGAGCTATGGACGCTACGACGCGGGGAGTCATGATCTCCTTGGCAGTGATGTCGTCGAGGCGGATTATGTTGTGCATGAGGCGCTTCTCGTCTTCCTCGAAGACGCCGTCCTCTTCGCCCTCGTCAATCATCGCCGACACTTCCTCCCTGGAAACCGTGTAGTCGGGATTCTCGGGAGAGATCAGGCCGGTGATCCATTCGGCAACTATTACCAGCGGATAAGTGATTATTATCAAGACCCTTATGGTAGCTGCGGTGAACCATATCAGGCGCCTCCAGTAATTCGAGCCGATGCTCTTGGGGATTATTTCGGAGAACACCAGGATGAGCACCGTGACGATTGCAGATGCGATTCCTACCGCGGCGCTTCCGTACATCTTGCCGACTATAGCACCGATACCCGCCGCTCCCATAGTGTTGGCTATGGTGTTGAGGATCAGTATCGCCGACAGAGGGCGGTCGATGTCGCTCTTGTATTCCTTCAGGCGGATCGCAGGCTTGTATCCTTCATCTTCTTTCATGGCCAGATAGGAAATCTGGGCGGACAGAAGCGAAGACTCCAGCAGCGAGCAAAGGAAGGATATTCCGACGGTCAGGGCCGCAACTATGATAAGGGCGGAAATCATCAACTACAAAGATATAAAACTATTGATATAAAAAAGAGTGCGGCCCCCGTGAAGGTCGCACTCTTAAAGTATTGCTTATGGAGTATTATTTCACTTCCTCGAAGTCTACGTCTTCGGCACCGCCGCCCTGGCTGCTGCTGCCTGAATTGTCAGCGCCGGGAGCGCCTGCGCCGGGGTTGAAGCCTGCGCCCGGATTTGCACCCTGGCCGGCCTGTGCTGCGCGGGCCATATCCTCAGAAGCTGCATGCCATGCGTTGTTGAGGTCTTCGCTGGCCTTGTCGAGCCTTTCGATGTTCGGAGTGCGGCCTGCGTCGTACTCGTCCTTGGCTGCCCGGTAGGCCTCCCTGAGGGCTGCGAGTGATGAGTCGATTACGCCCTTCTTGTCAGCAGGAATCTTGTCGCCGTAATCCTTGAGGTTCTTCTCGCTCTGGAAGATCATGGCGTCGGCGGCGTTGATCTTGTCGACCATTTCCTTCTTGGCCTTGTCGGCGGCCTCGTTGGCCTTGGCCTCGTCACGCATACGCTTGATCTCGTCGTCGCTCAGGCCTGAAGAAGCCTCGATGCGGATCTTCTGCTCCTTGCCGGTAGCTTTATCTTTGGCAGATACGTTGAGGATACCGTTGGCGTCGATATCGAAAGTAACCTCGATCTGAGGGATTCCACGAGGAGCGGGGGCAATGCCGTCGAGGTGGAAGTTGCCGATGGTCTTGTTGTCACGGGCCATGGGACGTTCGCCCTGGAGAACGTGGATCTCAACTGAAGGCTGGTTATCGCTTGCGGTAGAGAACACTTCGCTCTTGCGGGTAGGGATGGTGGTGTTGG
>JAFZVU010000021.1 GCA_017617655.1 Bacteroidales bacterium | reverse complement strand
GGGCAGGGCTCCGGAGGAAGATAAAGACTAATGAAAAATATGACTGATTCACAGTTCGATCAGATTTTCAGGGACAAGCTGCAAGGCTTTGAGTGCGAGGTTGACGAATCGCTGTGGGACGGCATTTCAGCCAGGCTGGCTGCAAACCGCCGCCGCAAGGTCTTTTTGCGCGTAGTCTACGGTGCCGTGGCAGCGGCCGCATGCGTCGCCCTCGGCCTTTTCCTCTTCAATGGCAATGATGTTCCTTCTTCACAGCTGCAGTCGGCTCCGGTTGTCGCAGTAGTGGAGTCTGTCGTCCCGCAGGAGCTGGATACTCCCGGCGACTCCCAGGACATCCCTTCCATTGCAGACCAGATCAAAGCCCTCCGTTCGGGGAGCGCTGTCGCCGAAGTCCTGCCTTCTGAAATAATCAAGGCTGTCGAGTCTGTTTCAGAGACGTCGTCTGACGATGTGCAGGAAGTTGTTGAAGATGAGGTTGAAGACAGCAAGGCTCCTGAGCAGGGCGGTCAGCAGGCTGCCGGCCAGCCGTCAGGGAATACCTACCGTACTCCCACCGGCACGCAGCTCATGGACGACTACTATCTGTTCGAAGAAGAGGAAATTTCTAAACGACACACTCACTCAAGCATATCTATATCTTCAAACGTAGCTGGCATCGCCAGTCCGGACGGCTTCATCTACCAGATGGCCCCGTCTCACAGCGCATCTGTTACAGGCCGTTCAAGCGGCATAGTAGTCGAGGAGCTGACGGAGTCTTCATACTCTATCCCTCTGTCGTTCGGAGTGCAGTTCCGCTATCCGCTTGCCGAGAAGTTCTATCTGGGCGCCGGCGTCAACTACACCTATCTCCAGCGCAACTTCAGCGCTCTGGTCAACAAAGAGAAATATAACAGCGTGACGTCCCGTCTGCATTATGCCGGCCTCACCGCTTCAGCTTTCTACGATTTCATCCAGGAAGGCAGGCTGAAGGTTTACGGCCGCGCAGGTGGAGCGGTTGACAAATGCCTCTCGGCAAACCTCATTTTCGGCGACCAGTCAGTCGCACAGGACGCTGCAGGGCTGCAGTGGTCTGTCAATGCAGGTGTCGGCCTGGAATACAAGATTGCCAATCCGGTCGCTCTCTTCGTCGATCCTTCGGCATCATATTACTTCGATTGCGCCCAGCCTAAGAGCATCCGCACCGAGCAGCCTCTCATGTTCAGCCTCGAAGCCGGCGTAAGGTTCAGCTTCTAAGCTTCTAATCCAGCATTTCTTTAAGATATTGTCCCGTGTAGGAAACGGGATTGGCGGCGACTTGTTCAGGAGTGCCCTCCGCTATTATGCGGCCTCCGTCACGGCCTCCCTCAGGCCCCATGTCAATCAGATAGTCGACGCTCTTGAGCACGTCCAGATTGTGCTCTATTATGAGAACCGTATTGCCCTGGTCGACCAGCTTCTGAAGCACTGCAAGAAGATTCTTGATGTCGTCGAAATGAAGGCCGGTGGTGGGCTCGTCCAGCAGATAGAGGGTGTTGCCGGTGCTCTTGCGGGCGAGCTCGGCAGCCAGTTTCACCCTCTGGCTTTCGCCGCCGCTCAGTGTGGTAGAAGGCTGGCCCAGACGCACATATCCCAGACCGACATCTTCCATGGCCTTTATCTTCGGGTAAATGAAAGGATTCGAACGGAAGAATTCTGCAGCCGCCGACACAGTCATGTCGAGCACGTCGCTTATGTTCTTGCCCTTGTAATAGACTGCCAAAGTGTCGGGTTTGTATCGCTTTCCGCCGCATTCCTTGCAGGTTACGTGGGCCGGCGGGAGGAAGTGCATCTCTATCTCCTGGATGCCGGCGCCCTTGCAGCATTCGCAGCGGCCGGAACGCACGTTGAACGAGAAGCGGCTGGCCTTGAAGCCCCTGATCTTCGCGTCGGGAGTCTGTCCGAACAGCTCCCTTATCGCGCCGAACACGTTGGTGTAGGTGGCGGGGTTGCTGCGAGGTGAACGACCGATGGGCGACTGGTCGACTTCTATCACCTTGTCGATGTTTTCTATGCCCTCTATCGAATCGTACGCGAGCGGCCTGTCGAGGGAGCGGTAAAGATGGGCCGAGAGTATCGGCATGAGGGTCTCGTTGATTAGCGACGACTTGCCGCTGCCGCTCACTCCGCTGATGCCTATGAACGTGCCCAGAGGCAAGCTCAGGTCCACATCCTTGAGATTGTTGCCGCGGGCTCCGTGCAGTTTCAGGAAAAGCCCGTTGCCGGTGCGGCGCGTCTCGGGTACAGGTATCGATTCTCTCTTGAGCAGATAATCTATGGTCATGCTGCTGCCCGCGGGCACTTCAGCAATCTTCGACGGCTCTCCGTTGTAAAGCAGTTTTCCGCCCAGTTCTCCGGCTCCGGGGCCGAGATCCACAAGCCAGTCGGCATTTTCCATCATCTCGCTGTCATGCTCCACCACCATCACCGAGTTGCCTTCGTCACGAAGTTTCTTGAGAGAGTCGATGAGCTTGCGGTTGTCCCTCTGATGCAGGCCTATCGAAGGCTCGTCGAGGATGTACAGCACATTAACCAGCTTGGATCCTATCTGGGTGGCCAGCCTGATGCGCTGGCTCTCACCGCCGCTGAGGGTGGATGTGGCGCGGTCCAGTGAAAGATAGCCCAGCCCCACCTCTTTCAGGAAGCCTATCCGGTCGACCAGTTCCTTCAGGATGTCGTTGGCTATGAGAAGCTGCCTTTCGTTAAGCTTTGACGGCAGGTCGATTACCCAGTCGTACAGGTCGCTTACATCCATTGCCGCCACCTGCGCTATGTCCAGCCCGGCAATCTTGAAATTCAGAGCCTCCTTTTTCAGTCTCGTGCCGTTGCAGACCGGGCAGACGGTCATGTTCATGAAGCTGTCCTTCTTCTCCAGCGACTCCTCGCTCTCCTCACCGGTGATGCGCGTGCGGGCGAGTATGCCGTCGAAGGTCACCATCTGGGCGGTCGGCCCGCTGCCCACCCTGAACAGCTCCTGCGAGCCGTAAAGAATGGTGGAAAGCGCCTGGGGGGGGATGGTCTTGATAGGGTCGTGGAGCGAGAAACCATACTTGCGGGCTATGGATTCCAGCACCTCGAAGGTCGAGTTGCTCCTCATGCTGCCGAGGGAGACTATGCCGCCTTCCGCTATCGACAGCTTGTCGTTCGGGATTACCTTCGACATGTCGAGCTCCGCCACGACGCCCAGACCGTTGCAATGAGGGCAGGCGCCCTGGGGCGAATTGAACGAGAAAGTATAGGGGGCCGGCAGCGAAAATGAGATGCCGGTGTCGGCGCAGATAAGGTTCTTGCTTAGATAGCGCAGGCCGCCTCGCCCGTCAGCCTTCAGCAGAGCTATCGAGCCTTTGCCCTGGGAGAGGGCGGTAACGACAGAAGAACGGATGCGCTTGCGGTCCTCAGCGCAGGGCACCAGCTTGTCGACCACCAGCTCTATGAAGTGGTTCTTGTAGCGGTCGAGCGGCTCAACGTCGCGCAGATAATGGATCTCGCCGTCTATGCGCACCTGTGAATAGCCGCGCTTGACAAGCTGCTCGAAGAGCTCTTTGTAGTGGCCCTTGCGGCCCCTGACTATCGGAGCGAGCAGCAGCAGTTTCTCGCCTTCATAATCGCTGATGATCAGATCGACAATCATGTCGTCGGTATACTTGACCATCTCCTTGCCGGTGGCGGGGGAATATGCGGTAGAAGCACGGGCATACAGCAGGCGGAAGAAATCATATATCTCGGTCATGGTCCCGACGGTAGAGCGAGGATTGCGCCCAGTCGTCTTCTGCTCTATGGCGATTATAGGGCTGAGGCCGCGCACGTCGTCGACGTCCGGCCTTTCCATCATGCCCATGAACTGGCGGGCGTATGGAGACAGGGTGTCCATGTATCTGCGCTGCCCCTCGGCGTATATGGTGTCGAAGGCGAGCGACGACTTGCCGCTGCCGGACAGGCCCGTGACAACGACCAGCCGGTCTCTCGGAATCTTCAGGGAGATATTCTTCAGATTGTGCGACTTGGCACCCGTGATCTCTATGAAATCCATGTCAGCGCAGGTATGGATTGGACCTCAGCTCATCGCCGATGGTGGTATGATATCCGTGGCCGGGATAGACTGCGAGGTCCTCGTCGAGCCTCTTGAGTTTTTCAAGAGAGATGAGCATGTCTTCCTCTCCGCTCTCTTCGAAATCGGTACGGCCTATGCTGCCTTCGAAAAGGGTGTCTCCCGTGAACAGGATCCTCTCCTTCTCTTCGAGATAGCAGACTCCGCCGTTGGTGTGGCCCGGAGTGGCTATGACCTTGAAGTTGAAACCGGCGTATGAGACTGTCTCGCCGTCGCTTACATAGCGGAAGGTCACTTTGTCCATAGGCATGAACTCCATGCCGAAAAGATTGGTATAGTCATGCAGATGGGACAGCAGGCCGCAGTCGGCCGCATTCATCACTGCCGGGATGTCGTATTTCTCAGCAAAATGGGGGACTGAAAGGACATGGTCGAAATGGGCGTGGGTGAGCAGGATGCATACCGGCCTGAGGCCTTCCGCCGCGATGTAATCGTATACACGCTCGCGTTCCCGGTCGTTCTGGCAGCCCGGATCCACTATCACGCACTCCTTCCCGGCGGAAGAAAGCACGTAAAGACATTCCCTCAATGAGTTGACGTAAAAAGTTTTTATCTCGCCCATTTTCGACAGTTCCTTTTTCGCAAAAATACGAAAAGAGTTTGTAAATTTGTGAATACTAAAATATACAAATACAACTTGCCATGCACATTGCGATAGCCGGCAACATAGGCAGCGGAAAGACCACCCTGACCCAGCTTCTTGCAAATCATTATCACTGGACGGCCCGGTATGAACCCGTGGATTTCAACCCTTATCTTGCAGACTTCTATGAAGATATGGAGCGGTGGTCGTTCAACCTGCAGATTTATTTCCTCAACAAGCGCTTCCGCGACATAGTGGAGATCAGCAAGAGCGACGATGTAATAGTCCAGGACCGCACCATATACGAAGATGCCTGCATCTTCGCCCCCAACCTCCACGACATGGGTCTGATGTCCAGCCGCGATTTCGACAACTATCAGGAGCTTTTCGAGCTGATGATCTCCCTCGTCAGGCCGCCTGACCTGCTGATCTATCTGCGCAGCAGCATCCCCAACATCGTCAACAACATCCACAAGCGCGGTCGCGAGTATGAGAACAGCATCCGCATCGACTATCTCACCGGCCTCCACGAGCGCTACGAGAAATGGATCAGCGAATACAAGGACGGCAAGTTGCTCATAGTAGATGTCGACCGTCTGAGATTCGGCGAGAACGTCGACGATTTCAACACTGTAACCGACATGATCGACGCCCAGCTTCACGGGCTTTTCTGATCCTGACACTATAAACCTGAACTATGGTATCAAAGATTCTACTGGTCCTGATCTTCTGCCTCGCACCTGCATTCGTGCTGTGGCTGTGCAAGAAGATTCCTTTCTTCGGAAAGATAGGCCCCATCCTTATCCTCTACATCCTCGGCGTAATAATCGGCAACCTGCCCTGGATCAATGACGGCAACTACGGCCTGAAGGAGACCCTCACCAATGCGCTCATCCCAATGGCGCTCCCTATGATGCTCTTCGCCTGCGCTCTGACGCGCAACAGTTTGAAAGGCATCTTCCGTTCGCTGATAGCCGGCCTGATCGCAATAGTAGTTTCCATATTCGTGGGATACTGGCTCTTCGGCAGGCATGTCGGCACCCAGGCCCCTGAGATCGCCGCTCTGATCACCGGCTGCGAAACCGGCGGAACCATCAACATGGCGTCCCTGCAGATGCTCCTCGGCGTGCCCAGCGAGACCTTCGTGATGCTGAACAGCTACGACATGCTAGTCTGCTTCCTCTACTTCGTCTTCCTGCTGAGCGTCGGCATCCGCCTCTTCCGCAAATTCCTCAAGATTGCGCCCAAGGACGACAAGGCCGCCCTCACCGAAGCCCAGCTGGAGGTAAACGAGCAGATTATCGAGAGCCACCAGAATCCCTACAGAATCCTGAAAACCGCGAAGGGCTGGGGCCAGGTATGGAGGATCCTGCTTGCCGTAATAATCTGCGTAGGCCTGTCGTTCGGACTCACCAAGCTGTTCCCGAAAGGCTGGTTCATGCCGATCTTCATCCTCGGCATAAGCACCTTCGCCCTCATAGCCGCCAACACCAAGCCCGTAAAGAAGCTGACCTTCAGCTACGACCTCGGCCTTTACCTCATATACATCTTCTCGATCACCATCGCCTCCATGGCCGATGTCACCAAGCTGAACATCCGCGAAGGCCTCTATGCCTTCCTGTTCCTGTTCTTCGTGATTTTCGTGTCGCTGCTGCTGCAGGTGATCCTGTCAAAACTTTTGAAGGTAGATGCAGACATGATGATAGCCACCTCGGTAGCACTCATCAACTCGCCCCCCTTCGTTCCCATCGTCGTATCTGCCATGAACAACAAGAAAGTGCTCGTCCCGGGCATCACTGTGGGCATTATCGGCTTCGCGCTGGGCAATTATCTGGGGTTCTTCATCTATAATCTTCTGATTTAAAAAGAAACACTATGAAATCTTTTTCCGCAAAAATACTCGCTGTACTGCTGATATTCTCTGCGTTCTCCATCAGCGGCAATGCTGCGGAAAGGCTTGACTCCCTGTTGTACAACAGTACTACCCGTCCCAAGGTCGGACTGGTGCTCAGCGGCGGAGGAGCGAAAGGATCCGCACATATCGGCGTACTCAAGGTTCTGGAAGACCTCGGCATCCATGTCGACTACATCACCGGTACCAGCATGGGTTCCATCATGGGAAGCATGTATGCCCTTGGCTACAACGCCTCGGAGCTCGACACCATCATACGCGGCATGGACTGGTCGATCTACATGAGCAACACCGTAAACAGAAGCGAACTGTCCACCCAGAGAAAAAGGACTAACGAGAGGCTTCTTCTCGACGTGCCGTTCAGCACCGGACTCGGTCTGCTCGACAACCTGGACAGCCAGAAAGACGTCAACGGCAACACCATGTCCGACTTCACCACAAGCCTCCCGGCCGGAGTTATAAACGGACAGAACGTGCTGAACCTGTTCACCGGCCTGAGCGTCGGCTATCAGGACTCCATCGACTTCGCCGACCTTCCCATTCCTTTTGCCTGCGTGGCCGTGGACCTCATCACAAATGAAGAAGTAGTGTTCCACAGCGGCAAACTGCCCACTGCAATCCGCGCATCTATGGCTATCCCAGGTGTGTTCGCCCCGGTAGAGATGGACAACAAGATTCTTATAGACGGCGGCTTCAGGAACAACTTCCCGACTGACGTCTGCAAGGCTATGGGCGCTGACATTATAATCGGCGTGGACGTGAGCAGCAAAGGCGTGCACGAGGCCGACAATACCCGTTCTCTGCCCCAGATCCTGCAGCAGTTCCTCAACATATCGACTAATGAAGCCCACGTGGAGCACTCCGAGCTCTGCGACGTGCTGATAGTCCCGGACATCAGCGGCTACGGTTCGCTGAGCTTTGACAGCGCATCGATCGATACCCTTATCGAAAGGGGTTACAATTCAGCCCTGGCCCACATACCTGAGCTGATGAAGGTAAAGCAGATTATTGACAAATTCGGTCCGGGCGACTCCAGGGAAGATATACCGAAGGCGATCAACATGTACAAGACCACCTTCAATCTGAGCGGCATCGATATCAACGGAGTCTCTGAACGGGACGAGAAATGGCTCCTGCTGAAGGCCCGCCTCAAGGACAAGACCACAATCACCGGCGACGATGTCGACAAGGCCCTTTCTGTTTTCTCGGGAACAGGCGTGTACAAGGGCATCTCATATCATTTCTTGCCGGAAGGGGACAAATACAGGCTTGTGTTCGACCTCGGCAAGAGGCCGCCCCACCAGCTCGGACTCGGCGTGAGATATGACAACGACGAGGCTGCCAACATCCTGGTCGAAGTCGGGCTGAACGCCCAGAGGATGAATTGCTTCAGGGTGAACCTGAACGCGCGTCTGGGATACTACCCGCAGTACGAGGCCCAGCTGCTTTATGTGCCTTATTACTTCCCCAGCGTAGGTGTCAGCTACTCTTACAAGAGACTCGGTCTGGATTATACCATCCCCGGCACCAATCCTTTCCCGAGTTTCGAGGGATATAACAGGGTCCAGTCCGAAGTCTTCCTCAGGGAGACTTACTCGAAATACTTCACCGCCTACCTCGGACTGAGATACAGCAGGTATAAACTGTATCAGAGTTCCAGCGAGGTCACGGCTGAAGTACTCCAGGAGCCCCAGAACCATGTGGTAGAGCTGAGAGGAAGGCTCGACTATGACGTGCTTGACAATGCCTTTTATCCCTATCACGGCATAAAGACCACTCTGGCTTACAAATACAACCTGAGTCAGGACTTTTATGAAGACCCGGCGTCTTCCGGCGGTCCTTTTACTGCTTCATACGATTTCCTTGGCGCCATCCCTTTCGGAAATAAGTTCGCCTTTGAGACATCTCTTTATCTGAGGATGATCTTAAATGACAACAACCAGTTGTACAGCACGCCTCTGGGCAACGCCGTAGGAGGAGACTGGTCCGGCAGGTACTTTGAAGTCCAGGCGCCTTTCGTTGGTCTTGTCGATGCCGCCATCGCATACGACTGGCTTGGCGTCGCAAGGCTCGATGCAAGGTTCCAGATCTCTCCCAAGTTCTACGCATACGCTATGTACAATTACGCCATCACCGCCACCGACCTGAAAGCCAGCAAACCCGGCCACCAGCGATACGACATCCA
Source organism: Bacteroidales bacterium (assembly GCA_017617655.1). Classification (GTDB taxonomy): domain Bacteria; phylum Bacteroidota; class Bacteroidia; order Bacteroidales; family UBA932; genus Equibacterium. The sequence continues at coordinate 22,138 of JAFZVU010000021.1, read as the reverse complement.
CGGAGCCGGCGTCAAGCTGTCCTACGATTCCTTCATGGGTCCGATCAGCGTCCAGGTACACTGGTCTTCACTGTGGCATCGCGCAGGTATATACGTAAATGCCGGTTACATATTCTGACAAAATATATATATTCGCACACTTTATATAACCACATAAGATAGTATGCTTCTACTGCGGATTCTGACTCTTCTCGGCTCATTGGGTATGTTCCTTTACGGTATGTCCCTCATGAGCGGAGGTTTGCAGAAAATGGCCGGTGACCGGATGCGTCACTTCATGGCCAAGATGACCTCCAACACTTTCAAAGGCATTCTCACCGGTATCGGAGTCACTGCATTAGTTCAGAGCTCTACCGCCACCACGCTGATGCTGGTCAGCTTCGTGAATGCCGGTCTGCTCTCACTGGCCACTGCTATCTCCGTCATCATGGGCGCCAATATCGGCACCACCGTGACAGCGTGGATCTTCGCCCTCAGTTTCGGAGGAGGAAGTTTCAGCCTCGGTGCCATCGCCGTGCCCCTGATGTTCTTTGCATACCTGCTGTTCGTGTCCAAAGCCAAGAAGAGGACCGATATGGGTGAATTCCTGATGGGTTTCGCACTGTTGTTCCTTGGTCTGTCGACTTTGAGGGAAACTTCCACACTCCTGCTGGACAACGAACCGGTGCGCCAGTTCCTTGGCAGCATAACCCACTGGGGTTTCGGCAGCATCCTGCTGTTTATGGTGGCCGGCGCCTGCATGACTCTGATGCTGCAGTCTTCTGCAGCCACGATGGCCATCACCATGGTGCTGGTGGCTCAGGGCTACATTCCCTTTACTATGGCGGCCGCAATGGTGCTCGGCGAAAACATCGGAACCACGATCACTTCTAACATCGCCGCTTCGGTGGCAAACGTCAGCGCCCGCCGTACTGCCCGCGCCCACCTTCTGTTCAACTTGTTCGGAGTAATCTGGGTGACATGTCTGATGCGGCCGTTCCTCGGACTGATTGGAAAGATAGTAACCCTGTTCGGCTTCCCCGATCCTTACGTGACGGATTTCGCGCTGGCCGACGAGGCAACCCGCGCCGCTCTCGTGGCATCACTGCCTTACAGCGTCGCCACACTGCATACTCTGTTCAATATAATCAACACTCTCATCCTCGTATGGTTCATCCCTCAGATCGAGAAGATCGTCACTTTGATGGTGCCCTCCAAGGAATCTGAAGAGGAAACCTTCAGGCTCAAATATATCGGAGCCAATGCTGTCATGCAGACCGGTGACCTGGCCCTCAACTCCGCCAAGATGGAGATTGTCCGTTACGGCGACCTTTGCAGGCGGGTAGTCGGCTTCATCAAGAATGCGGCTGACGCCACCAGCGAGAGTGAATTCGAACAGTGGAACCAGAAGCTGATCAAATATGAGGAAATCACCGACCAGGTGGAAAAGGAAATAGCCACTTATCTGGCCCAGGTCACAAAAGGCGAGACTTCTTACGAAGGTATCGTCCGCGTACGCAGTTTCTACCGTATCATCGGTGAAATGGAGTCTCTCGGCGACAGCGGCGAGAGCATCGGCCGTTCTATTGCAAGGGCCTGGGCTCACAACAAATCCTTTACTCCGGAAATGGTCACTAAGATCGACCGCATGACAACTCTGGTCGACGAAGCCTTTGCTGAGATGCACGACAATCTGGAGACTCCTCTGGTCAAGTTGAAAGACATCTCGAATGCAGAGCGTGCGGAAGAGCGGATCAACGCGTACCGTGACCTACTGCGAGAGGAGCACCTGGCCAACCTCGAGGACCGCAGCTACCCTTATGAGACCGGCTCGTTCTACATGGACGTAGTGAACGGCCTGGAGAAGATGGGAGACTTCATCATCAACATTTCGCAAAGTACAATTGCAGCCAAGGACGTACGATAAACCTGAACTATTAACTAAACTACTATGATACAGACTCAGCAACCCATCTACGACGCCCGCACTCTTGGTCGCGGCAAGATGTTTACCCTGGGACTCCAGCACATGTTCGCCATGTTCGGCGCTACAGTCCTCGTCCCTGTACTCACCGGACTTTCAATGTCCGCCACACTGCTCTTCGCAGGTCTCGGCACTCTGATCTTCCACCTTCTCACCAAGATGAAAGTCCCGGCATTCCTGGGTTCTTCATTCGCATTCCTCGGCGGATATGCTTCTGTCGTAGCAATGGGTTCCGAGCAAGGGCTTGACGCAGCTCATTCACTGCCCTACGCCTGCATCGGAGTGTTCTGCGCAGGTCTCATCTATTTCGTGCTGGCGGCTCTCATCGCTGCTTTCGGCGCCAAGAAAGTGATGCGCTTCTTCCCTCCGGTTGTTACAGGTCCCATCATCATCGCCATCGGTCTGACCCTCTCCGGCTCAGCCATCAACAACTGCCAGACCAACTGGTGGATCGCCCTGCTCGCGATTGTTATCATAATAGTCTGCAACATCTGGGGCAAGGGCATGATCAAGATCCTCCCCATCCTGCTCGGCGTGCTGGGTTCATACATAGTTGCCGCCTGCTTCGGCCTCTGCGACTTCTCGGCTGTCAAGGATGCTGCCTGGGTCGGTGTTCCGTTCAAGATGGAAAACACCGCTTTCGCAGTATTCGGCAATCCTAACTGGGGCCTTCTGGTATCAGCCATCATCACCATAGTTCCCATCTCACTGGCCACTATGATGGAGCACATCGGCGACATCTGCGCCATCTCTTCTACCGTAGGCAAGAACTTCCTCGGCGACCCGGGTCTCCACCGCACTCTGATGGGTGACGGTCTTGCAACCATGCTCGCCTCTCTGTTCGGCGCTCCCGCCAACACCACCTACGGAGAGAATACCGGCGTGCTCAACCTCACCAAAGTGTTCGACCCGAAGGTAATCCGTCTCGCCGCCATTTTCGCAATCGTGCTGTCGTTCTGCCCGAAGTTCTCAGCACTCATCGGAGCCATGCCCGCAGCCACCATCGGCGGAGTTTCCCTCGTGCTCTACGGTATGATCTCGGCAGTCGGCGTGCGCAACATGGTCGAGAACCACGTTGACTTCACCTCTTCACGAAATGTTATCATTTCAGCCCTCATACTTGTGCTCGCAATCGGCATCAAGTACGGAGCCAACGACGCCCTGTCTATCGGCTTCACCACCCTCTCAGGCCTGGCAGTAGCCGCCCTCGTAGGTGTTATCCTTAACGCTATCCTGCCTGGCAAAGACTACGAATTCAAAGCTGACACACCCGAAAAAGAATGAATTTTATCCGACGTGCCCTCGCGGCAATCCTGATTATGGCTTCTTCTGTCGCCTTGACGGCGCAGGAGAAGTTCATCTTTACTCCACAGTGGACTGCACAGGCTCAGTTCGCAGGCTACTATGTGGCTCTTGACATGGGCTTCTATAAAGATGCCGGCTTAGATGTCGAGATCGTCCACCCTTCTGCTACCCTGACGGCCATAAACCGTATCCGCAGCAACGAGAGCCACGCCACCACACTGCAACTCTGCCAGGCTATGGAGATTATCGACAGGGGTATTCCTCTGGTCAATATCCTGCAGACGTCGATGAATAATTCCATGGTAATCGTATCCCGTCGCGGAGTGAATCCTCTCACACAGAAAGGCGAGCGCGTAGGCATCTGGAGCGTAGGCTTCGGCCAGCTGGCCAAGTGCATGAGCATTAAAGATAATCTGAACTACGACTGGATACCCTTCGCCACTAACGTCAACCTCTTTATCAAAGGAGGCCTGGACGCTACGCTGGCCATGAGCTACAATGAGTATTACCAGATCGTACAGGCCGGATATGATCTCACGGATGAAGAGGTCTACCGTTTCCGGGATTCTGGTTACAACGTCCAGGAAGACGCCATCTATATGACCCGCGAATACTATGAGAAACATAAGGACCAGGCCCGCAGGTTCGCCGATGCCAGCCGCAAAGGATGGGAATGGGCAGCCGAGCATCCGAAGGAGACTCTTGAGATCGTGATGAAATATGTGCAGGAAAACCATATCGCCACAAACAGGATCTTGCAGAAACTGATGCTTGACGATGTGCTTGACGCACAGATCGACAGAGAATCCGGAAAACGCGAGTTCCGCATGCGCGAGGACATGGTCAAACTGGCCAGCGACCTTATGGTAGAATGCGGCATGCTTGAAAATCCAGTTACATACGAACAATTGAAGGCGGATTAATATTATGAGCACTCCACATTTTTCTGACTATATCAAGCAGTCTCTGTCCAGGAAGCTCAGCCTCTGGATAGTATCCTTCGCCGCCATCATATTCCTCATCTCACTGGGGTTCATGTTCTCGCAGTCGCTCCGTACCGTGCGGCAGGAAGCTGTCAACCGTGCAACCCAGGTGCTTGACAATACAACCCTCCGCGTGAATTCGATTCTCCAGATGGTTGAAATTGCAACAGAGAACACCGAATGGGTGATCAAGAAACATATCGATGCTCCGGACTCGATGTTCATCTACTCGAGACAGATTCTGGTGAACAATCCCGACCTGAACGGATGCTCCATCGCTTTCGAACCCTATTACTTCAGAGACCGGGGTCTTTACTTCTCTGCTTTCTCTCTCAGGGAAGGAGATGAGATATCTACTACTCAGGAAGGAAACGACCACTATGAGTATTTCTACATGGACTGGTATCTGATGCCGAAGCTGCTGGACCGTCCTATCTGGACAGAACCTTTCTTCGACTACAACCCCGATGATGTCACCTACAATGCGATGATTGCGTCTTACTGCAAACCTATCAAAGACGACTTCGGCATCTTCATCGGCACGTTGTCGGTCGACATCTCGCTGGACTGGCTGTCCAATACGATTTCTGCAGTCAAACCCTACCCGAACTCATACAGCATCATGATCGGCGAGGGCGGCACCTACTTCGTACATCCTGACAAGGAGAAATTGTTCTACCAGACCATCTTCACCGAGACACTGGAGACCCCCAACCCGGAAATTTCCGAACTGGGACACGCCATGCTGCGCGGCGAGGAAGGCATGCGCCAGCTGGTCATCGACGGTGCTGAAAGCTATGTGTTCTTCAAGCCTCTCGGAAACACCGGATGGAGCGTGGCCATCGTCTGCCCCGAAAGCGATATCTTCAGCGGATATACGCGCCTGAGACGTATCGTTACCGCTATCGTGCTGTTAGGTTTGTTGTTGATGCTGTTCGTTTTCGTCCGCATCATACGCAAGGAGATGGAACCTCTGAAAAAGCTTGCCACCCAGACCGGAACTATCGCAGAAGGTCACTTCGACCAGACGCTGCCGGATGACGGGCGTACCGACGAGATCGGTCAGTTGAGCCAGTCGTTCGGCAACATGCAGCAGTCACTGGTGACTTACATCGAAGAGCTGAAGCAGACCACTGCCATGACGGCGTCTCTCGAGAATGAGCTCAAAGTGGCCAGCAACATCCAGATGAGTATGGTGCCCAGCGTATATCCTGATATCAAGGGCGTCGACCTCCATGCCTCCATGTCTCCTGCCAAGGAAGTCGGCGGCGACCTCTACGGTTTTGTAGAGAAAGAGAACCAGCTGTATTTCTGCGTCGGCGACGTGAGCGGAAAGGGAGTTCCGGCATCATTGTTCATGGCTCAGAGCGCACAGCTGTTCCGCGTGCTGGCCGCCCAGGGAAGAAAGCCTGAAGACATCGCCACCTACATGAACAACGAGCTGTCCGAGAACAACGACACCAACATGTTCGTGACTATGTTCATCGCTCTGCTCCACACCGACACCGGTCAGCTGGAGTTCTGCAACTGCGGTCACAACGCACCTGTCCTCGACGGCAAGTTCCTCGAAATGAAGCACGCCAACCTTCCTCTCGGACTCTTCAAGGGCTTCGAATTCCAGGGCGAGAGCATCGACGACATCCGTGGCAAGATGATGCTTCTCTACACCGACGGTCTCAACGAAGCTGAGAACCCTGCCAAGGAGCTCTTCGGAGACGACCACATTCTGGAATTCATGGCAAAGGCTGGCAATATGACCTCCGCCGAAGTGCTTGACAAGCTGAAAGCAGAAGTCGAGAAACACCGTGACGGTTCAGATCCCAACGACGACATGACCCTGCTGTGCATCAAGCTCAGCTGATGTACATTACTCAAATAAAAAACCGCAAGGCCCGTTCTTCAGGTCTTGCGGTTTTTGCTTTGAAAGCCGTCGTTACTGAAGCTTGTAAACCACCGGGAAGGTGAAAGTGACGGGCACTTTCTTGCCGTCGGCAGTTACGCCAGGCTCCCATTTAGGAGAAGAGGATACGATCCTGACGGCCTCGGCGTCCAGGTCTTCACGGACGCTGCGGAGCACTTTGACATCGCGTACAGCACCGTCTGTTCCGATTGTGAACTGAAGCATAACGCGTCCTTCAATGCCATCTTCCTTGGCCTGCTCAGGATATTTGAGCTGGGTGCCTACCCATTTTGCAAACTCGTTGGCATCGCTACCGTTGAAAGTAGGTTTATGCTCGATGTCTGAGAAAGGAATTGCATCCTGGTTGACATCGGGAGAGACTTTGGTTTCGACTTTTAGCTTGTCAGCTGCGGGAACCGGCTCGGCCTCCTGCCCATCTTTAGACTTTGACGGATTGCATGCAAACATAAAGACGGTCAGTAGGGGGATGAGGGCCAGATACGACCAGCGCATCCAGCGTGAAGAAGAAGATTTGAGCATCATGGCAATTCTGTTTTTGAGTTGGGCGTGCTGAAAGCCGCTGGCCAGGGTGAAACGATTTTCTCCCACGGCTTTCCGCACCAGTAATAATTGATATTGAGTAGCATCAATGCCTTTTTGGATAACCCCTTCGTCGGCCTCGTATTCGTGCAGCAGGCGGAGCTCCTCGCGGGTGATCCACACCAGCGGATTCCACCAGAAGAGCAGTTGAAGGGGGAAGAAAAGAATCATGTCCAGAGAATGGCGGCACTTCACGTGCATTTTCTCGTGAGTGAAGATGGCCGGGTTCTCTTCAAAATCTTTCCTGCTCATCACGATGTTCCGTCCCCAGCTGAAAGAGGGGGTCTGCTCTTCCGAGAGCACAAGCCGGCAGCCGTCCGTTTCTGTAGCGGCACCACTACGGATTTTGCGCTCCATCTTCCATGTGGTAATGCTGTACAGCACCAGCGTGGCAATCATGCCGGCGATATATACAGCCAGCAGGACTGCCGGCCAGGGGAATGCGGCCTGCACAGCCCCGGCCTCTTCGCCGGCGGCCACCATCGTGAGCGGCTCGGCCGAAACGCTGACAGTCACCGTACGGAGCCTGATGAGCGGCAGCAGGAGGCAAAGGTACGACCCGGCCAGCAGAACGGCCCGGTTCAGCTTGAAGAAGGTGGTCCTGCGCATAACCAGCAGGTAAAAGGCGTAGAACAAGCTCAGATAGAGCCCTGCGCGTGCGATATATAATAAAAACGCCGTCATTTCTTGCCGTTTTCGATTTGTGCGATAAGGTCCTTCAGCTGCTGCAGATCCATCTTGTCTTCCTCCACGAACTGCGACACCAGACTCAGGTAGGAGTTGTCATAATAGCGGGCTACCACATCGGAAATGGTGTTGCCGCGGTACTGCCGCTCGGAAATCTTCACCTTGTAGCGGAACGAATTGGCCATCGGCTCCCTCTCCACGAAACCTTTCTCTTCGAGGAACTTCACAAGAGTCGCCACAGTGTTGTAGTGGGGCTTGGGGTCGGGGATATAGCTTATAAGGTCACGGATAAACAGACTTCCGTGCTCCCAGAAGATGTCCATCAGCATCTCCTCTTTCGCTGTCAGTTTTGGTTTCATAAGCTGCAGTCAGAAATAGTTTCTGAGAACAAATTTAAAACAATTTTCTTAAACTCCTAAATTTTTTAGTAGAATTCAATATTTTTATAGGAGTTACCCCCGCGCCCAGCAGCCCAGCCTCGCCACAAAAATTACACCAACCCGAAATTCACAGAGCGGATGATGGTGCCCTGGAGGTGCTTCTGGGTGGGGGTTGCCCGCTCTGTGAGCCAAAATCGCCGCAGAAAGCGGGCAAGGACGCCCTGCAGACCCTTCTGCGAGGGGGTCATCCGCTCTGTGAATTTTGGGTTGGTGCCAGGGATGGGCTTTCTGGGATATCGTGCCGCAATCTGGAGCCGAGGGTCAGTCAGTGGCTGCTCAAAGGGAGTAGGTGCGAGGAGGCATCAGGCCAAATCAGCTGAGTGCTTCTTCGGTGGCGGCCCAGATGCGGGCGTCTCAGCGCATCGCTTCTTCTGTGGCGGCCCAGATGCGGGCGTCGAGATCGGGGGTGAAGTAGCGCACGGGGATGGCCTTGTCGCCGCGACCGACAAAGTAGCGGTTGCGAGACTGGCCGGAAAGGGCGCGGAGGGCTGGCTGCACACCAACCTCAGGCTTTCTGCAGAGCGGCTTGAACAGCGCATCGGCCAGCGGGTCGTACCAGTGCCCGAGGTCGATCATATTGGAAGCGACGATGCCCGGGTCGGCCAGATTCACCCGCAACGAAGGGTGGCGCCGCGCCAGCTCCATCGAAAATGACAGAAGCGCGCGTTTGGCCCTGGCGTAGGTGCTCAGCTGGCTGAAATCCTTCTCTGCCGGCCGGAGAGTCTGCTCGCTCAGCGGTGCGAAACGGCAGGTCAGCGACACCATGTTCACTATGCGTGCGTCCTCCGGCAGCTTGGGCAGCAGTAGTTGTGTCAGCAGCCAAGGCCCGAAGTAATTCACCGAAAAGGTATTCTCGAAGCCGTCGCCGGTGATGCTGTAGCCTTTTGAAATCACACCGGCATTATTGAAAAGGCCGGCCACCGTGCCGGCATCTATGCCCTCGGCAAAATTGCGCACCGAAGCCATCGAAGCCAGGTCCAGCTGGCGCAGCTCAATGTCGGCGGCAGGAATGCGGCCAAGGATGTCAGAACGCACGGCCTCGGCCTTGGCCAGATTGCGGCAGGCCATCAGAACCGGAACGCCACGGGTAGCCAGCGCTTCGACGGCTGCAGCCCCCATGCTCCCGGTAGCACCTGTGATTATGATACGGCCGTTCATTTCCACCTTTCTTCGGCTTTCTGCACCTCGCGGCTAAGGCGTTTCGGCAGATCAGCCACGCAGCGGTTGCATTTCATCTCGAGGGTGTACATACGGCCGATGCAGTAGTTCGAGTGGCCGCACGGGCTGCGGTCGATCTCGCCGCTGCGGAGTTTCTTTACGAAATCGGTGTCACGCACCAGCGCGCGGGCCACCTGCAGGCCCTGGAAGCCGGCTGCCAGCACCTCTTCCATCTTGGCGCGGGATACCAGGCCTCCCACATATATCAGCGGCAGCTTCACTGCTGCACGGAACTTCTTGGCATCCTCCAGGAAATAGCCCTCGGAGTACGGCACGGTGGGAACCATTATGCGGCCGAACACGCGGACCATAGCGCGCAGCCACCAGAACTTACGCATGTCCATATAGTGCGTCATGGTCTTCAGCGGCATCGCCCCGCGCATCACCTCCATCGGCGCCTTGCTGACGAAACCGGCCGACAGCACGATGGCATGCACGCCCAGCCTCTCCAGCTCGCGGGCCACCTCAAGGCACTCAGCCTCCTGCATGCCGCGGCGGAATCCGTCGTGCATATTCATCTTCACAATGACACCCATATCATCGCCGGCAGCCTCCATCACCCTGGTGATGACGCGACGCATCAGCCGCATGCGGTTGTCCAGCGAGCCGCCATACTCGTCGTGACGGTGGTTGGTGTAGGGCGACAGGAACTGGCTGATCAGATAGCCGTGGCCGGCATGGATTTCCACGCAGTCGAAGCCAGCCTCGCGGGCCAGATTCACCGCCTTGCCGAAATCCTCCACCAGAGCGTCGATCTCAGCCACCTTCATCCCCCTTACAAAAGTCGGCGAATAGAGGTTGAAGCCGCTCGAAGCGCCTACCGGCATACAGCCGCAGGTGGCGCGGTGGGTCATGTTGCCGCAGTGGCCAAGCTGGATGGAGCATTTCGCTCCGGCGGCATGCACGTCGTCGGTAATCTTCTTCAGCCCCGGCACTATCTCCTCGCGCATCCACAGCTGGCCGTCGAACGACAGTCCGCTGCGGTTCACCGAGGCGTAGGCCAGAGTTGTCATTCCCACTCCGCCCCGGGCCACGGCCACATGATAATCGTAAAGATCTTTGGTCGGGCTGTTGCCGTAGGCCATGTTTTCGAAAGCGGCCGAGCGGATTACGCGGTTGCGCAGCGTCACCGGGCCTATGGTGACCGGTGTGAATATCGGAGATGACTGAGGTTCTGAGACCATATTAATATATGAACGGCAAAATACGTTTCACATGGCTGGTGTCCAGCTCGTCGCCGAACTCTGCGCTGTAAAGGTCGTAGATGCGGGCGGCGCGGGGTGCCAGGTTGGCAAAGGTCCAGAGGGCGAACACGGCCCCGGCCCACGACCAGGTGAGGATGGCGAAGCCCACCCATTCCGTGAACTCCCCGAAGTAGTTGGCGCTGGTCACGAAGCGGAACATCCCGCCCTTCGGCAGATAGTGAGCAGTGTCACCCGGCTTGCGGAGGTTGCGGATGATGCTGTCCGACTGGATGTTGACATACATGCCGAAGATGAACAGCGCGGTGCCGGCAAGGAAAGGCAGGCTGGTAAACCAGCTTTCCGGATAGAAATCAGCCGGCGACACGTAGAATATCCATCCGCCCTGCATCAGAGCGTTCAGGGTGTTGAAGACAGCTCCCATCAGCACAATTGCCAGCGGCATCTTGCTGTGGCCGCGCAGTTTCAATGGAAATATGAAGGAACGGTGGAAATAGTGAGCTTCGAAAATCAACAGGAAAGCCAGCCTTATCGTGTCGGTCCTGCGGTCGGACATCCACCACAGCAGCAGCATCGCGATGAACACCGGCACCTCCATCACGAACCAGCCCAGATGGTTGTCTACAGAAGGCCCCCACTTCGCAGTGTAGAACTTGCCGTAGCCGGCGTTGACGAAGTACAGGCACACGAAAACTATCAGGGCCACGATGGCCATGCCTATAAGGAAGAGGTTGAAGGTGTGGGGTGAAAACATAAGGCTATTTGAACTTTTTCCACAGGGCAGCCTCGATGGGTGCGGGAAGAATAGATATCAGGAAGGGAAGCCAGACATTCATGAACGCCGGGCTGATGACGCGGCGGCCGCGGAACATGGCGCGGAGGGCTCGCTTCACAAGCCACCTGGGAGTGCGGATGAGACCTGTGCGGACTCCTACCTTCATCCACTTCTCGCTGAGCCGGTAGAGCGGCGTAGCGATGGCGGCCGGGCAGACTGTGGTCACGCCCACACCGTAAGGCTTCATCTCGAAAGAGAGGGATTTTCCGAAACTCTTCAGGTAGGCCTTGGTGGCTGAATATATCGTGATACCCGGGGTGGGGAGTTTGGCGGCCATGGACGACATGTTCAACATAAAGCCGCTGCCGCGCTTCTTCATGGCGTCGCCGAAGAGGATGCAGGCGCGGGTCACCGTAGTTATGTGCAGATTCAGCATAGCCTGCACCTTGCCAAGGTCGGCAGCTTCGAGCTCCTTGAAGAAGAACATCCCCGCATCGTTGACCAGAACGTCCGGGAGGATGCCGGCCTGGTTCACGCACCATTCATAGAGCTGGTCGGCAGAATCTGCCTGAGCCAGGTCCTGGAAATGCGTTGTGACTTTGACGGGGAATTGCGCGCTCAGAGACTCTGCAGCCGCATCGAGCTCATCCTGACGGTTGCTCACCAGAATCAGGTCATATCCGCGTCCGGCCAGCTGCCGTGCGAACTCAAGCCCCATCCCGGAGCTCCCGCCTGTGATCAATGCCGTCATCCACGCATGTTTCGTATTAATACAAAGGTAATCATTTCAAAAAACCCGTCATCGAAAAAAATATTGCAAATAAATTTGGTTTATATTGTAAACTAGTTTATCTTTGCAGTGAGATCAAGACAGACTGCGCAGCTGGACTTGACCCAAAACCAAGTTAAACAGTTGATATTATGGAACAAAACAAAGAAATGACAGCTCAGGAAAGTCTGAAGCTCATCACTGAAACTATGAACAGCAGCCGCAAGGAGATTGTCCGCCACAGCGGAAAGTACTTCGTAATGTGGGGCATTCTGCTTACGGTTTTCTCTATTGCTGTGTACATTCTCTGGAAGACCACCGGTAAGGCAGCCTGGAACAATCTCTGGTTTGCACTGCCCGCTGTCGGCTTCCCTCTTGCAAGACTGAGTAAAAGCAAAGAGCAGCCCGTTCACGTAGAAAACTTCATCAGCCGCATCAATGGCGGAGTATGGGGCACATTCGGCCTCTTTGCATGCTCTGTAGCCCTCTTTACCGTGCTCTTCGGGGTGTTCAGCGATTCTCCTCTGGCCAACCTCGTAATGGGAGCCAGCCTTACCGCAATGATCGTCCTCCTCTTTGGCATGGCCGAAACCATCAGCGGCATCGCCCTCAAGAACTGGGCTATCAAGATTGCAGGATGGGTTACAGGCATCGGCGGAATGGCCATCTATTACATCACTGGCGCCAACCAGGAGCAGATGCTTATCTTCACCTTCGCAGGCATCGTCCTCGCAGCCACGGGTCTGATCATCAAATATCAATACAAATAAAACGGTAAGCCATGTTTCCCAAGTTGGACCCGCTCCTGCACTCTGAACTGAGACTGGCCGTCATGTCGATACTGGCCGGGGTAGATGAGGCCGACTTCACCTACCTCAAGAAGCAGACCGGCGCCACATCCGGCAATCTCAGCGTGCAGATTGACAAGCTGACCTCAGCAGGGTACATTACCGTGGAGAAAGGCTTCAAGGGCAAGATGCCCTGCACCACCTGCAAGATGACCGAAGCCGGCCGGCAAGCCTTCGACTCCTACGTCACCGCCCTGAAAGAATATCTCACTACCGGCGCATAAACAGCGCCTGAGCATTATCTCACCGCCGGCGCATACAAGACGCCTGGTGCTTATCGCGAAAACCCGCAAGGTCACCGACACCTTGCGGGTTTATCATATCATGAAAGCCAAACTCACGCCCCAACCCAAAATTCACAGAGCGGATGGCCCCCTCGCAGAAGGGTCTGCAGGGCATCCCCACCCGCTTTCTGCGGCGATTTTGGCTCACAGAGCGGGCGACCCCCTCCCAGAAGCATCTCCAGGGCACCATCATCCGCTCTGTGAATTTCGGGTTGGGGGGGGGGGACAACTGTTGCCAGGCCTTTTTTTGGTTGGCATCGACAACCGTTACCATGCTATTTATTGGGTTGGCAACTATATGGATTAAAGACGATCCTTAACTTCGTCGTAGACCAATCCCGACAAACGGATTATTTGCTTAAGTGAGCTGTTATATCGTGCCTTCATAGTGCGGGCGAGACGCAAGCGCTGCTCAGTCGTTAAGCCCTTTATGCTATTTGCGCCAAACAGTTCTTTACATATTTCATTTTTGTGCTGGCGCATTTCCTGCATAGGGATGGACAAGTGCGAGATGCTTCCGCCTCGGGCATCGACATCTTCTTCCTTCGTGCGACACAAGAAGAAATTGAAGCTCCTGCAAGTTTTGAAAATCTGCTCGACAATACCATAGGCGACATATTCACCGGGGAAAATCAGCCGGTCGATCATCCTTACTTCTGCCGATTCCTGCTTGCGGGTCCTCATGGCATCGCGCCGCCAACTCAAAGTCATTTGAGAAGAACATGTGTCGTACTGGCTCATGTCCGTCCACCGGGGAGAGCACCAAAGGCCGGGCGTTTTGAAGTACAGAGGTCCGCTTGACCAGGGGTAATCCAGAGCGTTATGACGCAATCCGGCGACGGGGGCATTTTTAACAGTATAGCAGATGACAGTCTTAAGATAGAAATCGGTATCGACTTGTTGGTGGTTGATCGGAACTCCATCAAACTTGTGGCGCTCTTGATATCTGTTCGAAATATGCCTGGAGGTGCGTTTCACATAGTCGTGCATGAAGCGGTTGCATTCATCAAATTCTCCATACAAGACGAAATGAACATGTGTATCCATCAAGGAAAAGGCCAGGATGGTTATCTTATAGTCCAGCGATGTGACATATATCCTGTTCATCCCGTCGATGAAATCAGATTCGTCATAAAACATCTGGTCGACAGCATTCCCGTCTGTAGAGAAGTGCCAGCAATTCTTGATCTTGATTGTTTCGCCTTTTACGAAGGGGGCGTTCAGCCCGAGATCAGAGACGATCTGCCCGAGCAGTTTTTGATTTTTCTCCATCTTCTTTGCCAGCGCCGCTTATGGCTGCTCTCTAGCAAAGTTATGTTTTTTGCCCCTTGTGTCCAACAAAAACTTAACCCAAAATTCACAGAGCGGATGACCCCCTCGCAGAAGGGTCTGCAGGGCATCCCCACCCGCTTTCTGCGGCGATTTTGGCTCACAGAGCAGGCGACCACCACCCAGAAGCATCTCCAGGGCACCATCATCCGCTCTGTGAATTTCGGGTTGGATAATAATCGCCGTTGAGGCAGGAAATGTCTGGCGCAAAGAGTGTATTATTCCTTTTTCAGCACTTCGGCCGGGTTCATCCTGGCCGCCCGCAGATAGTGCGACAGCACAACCAGAGCGCATAGCGCCGCCACAATGATGAGCGTCAGGGCAAACACGCCTAGCGAGAAGCCCACCCGGTGAGAGAACTGCTGCAGGTAGTACCGCACAATCAGCCAGCCTATCGGCGCGGCAACAACATAGCAGATGGCCACCGTCCGCAGGTAGATCCACAGGCCCTCCGAAGTAATCTGGGGGATCTCTGCTCCCAACACCCGCTTGATGGAAATCTCCATCCGCTTATACTGCACATCCATCAGCACCTGACCCCAGATGCCCACCAGCGACAGCAGCACCGCCAGCAGCGAGAACAGCCACACAGCCACGCGGAGCCTTTCTTCGCCGCTATAAAGATTCTTGCCGATGGATTCATAGAACTGCACATCATAAGGCATAGTCGGATCCATCTCCGTCAGGACGGTCTTGATCTTATCCACAGCCGCAAAACGGTCGGCGCCCACGGCAAGGCGGATATATGCGAATGGCATCGAATGCCCCTTCTTGGTATGCACCTGGAAGGCTACCGGTGAATCGGCTTTTCGCATCGAGGTGATATTCACATTATTGATGAAGCCGATGATAGGTTCTCCGTCGCCGGATTCAGTGAGCTCCGCCCCGCGGGTTTTCATGTCTTGCGTGAGCAAGTAAGGCCCGAACTCACCCTCATTGAAATCACGGCCTTCCATCACCTCCAGCCCCAGCACTTGCGGCAAGTTCCAGCTGCAGTAAATCATACTCATCAACACCTCTCCGTCGCCGAAATTGGCGCCCTGGGTAGAATAGGTATCAGAGCCGCCGATAAGGTCATTCGCAAAGGCCACGTCTTCCACATCCGGAAACGCGCATAAGCGTTCCCGCAGCCAGTCTGCCTTTTCACGGCCATTTTCACCGCCGATATTCACCACGGCCAGGTTATTTTTGTTGTAGCCGCAGGGATATCCTTGCATATACCGGCTCTGTCGCTGCACAAACAGGACGAAAATGAGCAGGGCAATGGAGACAACAAACTGCACACCCACCAGCACCGAGCGCAACGTCTTCCCGGACTGTGACAACCCGTAGTTGCCCCGAAGAATCAGCGCCGGCTGCCCGGAGGTCGAATAGATGCCAGGCCAGATGCCGGCAATGATGCCCGTAGCCAGCGCTACTGTTCCAACGAATACCAGAAGTCCCCAGTGCTTGCCGAGCGTAAAGGACTGCATCAGCACTCCCTGGGTGGCCAGCGCCTCGGATACTGGTCCCAGCAGCAGGGCGGCCACCACAAAGGCGCATATGCACCAAATGACGGCTTCGGCCACCACCAGCGTCCGCAGGCGTGTCGTGGAGGAGCCAAGGATCTTCTGCAAGTTGACGTTCCGGATACGCAGCGGTGTCAGCGCCACATAGAAGTTCGTGAAATTGATGAGACCGATGGCCAGGATCAGGATGGCGATAGCAATCAGCAGAAGCAGCTGAGACCGGCTGCCGCTTTTATAGACATTCCCCTCGTTCCGGAAATAGATGCTCGTCAGTGGCACCAGCTCAATGGGAGTCAACCAGTCCCCGTGCGGTGCAAAGTCGAAATGGCTGTTGAATTCATCGGCCACAGCCTCTGCACTGCCAGCATCGTCCAGCAATAGATAGCAGATGAAATTGGCGCCGCCGTAGGAACCCTTCTGGACATCTCCAACTGTCAGATACAGGTCGTTCCCCAGTTGAGTATTGGAAGGGAAATCCTCATAAACACCCGTCACAGTGATTTCCCGAGGCAGTTCCATATACTTGGCGTCCGTCTTCAGCAACTTGCCCAACGCCGGCTCCCCGGGGAACAGGTTCTCCGCCAGAGACCGGGGAATAATCACTGAATTGGGCCCCTCCAGCGCGTGGGAATCGCCCTCAATCATCTTGATGCCGAAGACATCGATTAACCCTTCCGACACGAAGAGGAGGTCCCGTTTGTAACCTGACGGTGTGCCGCCATCCTTTGCCACGGAGAAATAGATTTCTCCCATAAAGGGCATCACCGTGCATCCCGCCTCGATGTGGGCCGATGAGCTGATGATATCATCGGCGAAGCCCCTCGGGAAGATGTTTCGGAAGAGGGTTTCATCGCCCTTTTTGTCCGCCCGGAACACCCGGTCCGCAGTGGGATGACACTTATCGAACGACAGTTCATAATCCGCCTGCAGGAAGATCAGGGCAAAAGCCACGAACGCTGCCACCAGACCCGTAAAGTTCAGGACCACCGCCACTGGATAACGGCGTATCAGGCTTTTGAGATTCTTTAGTATCATATTATTAGATTCTTCACTTCGTCTTAAGATTCTTCGGTCGCTTCGCTCCCTCAGAATGACAGTATGGTTGTCATCCTGAGCGTTAGTGAATGATCTATTCCTTTTTCAGCTCGATGGCCGGGTCGGTCTTGGCGGCCTTGAGGGTCTGCCAGAGGACGGCAAGGAAGGAGATTGCCAGGGCTATTATGGCGGCGACGACGAATACCCAGCCGTAACTCTCGATACGATACCAGAACTGGCGCAGGTAGCGTTCGGCAAGGAATACGGCGACGGGGATACCGATGGCTACGGCGATGCCTACCAGCACCATGTACTCTTGCACAGAACGCCTCGTCTCAGTGGCAACGTTGCTGCCGAAGACTTTCCTGATGGCGATGTTCTTGGTCTGCATCCCGGCGTAATAGGCGCTGATGGCGACAAGGCCAAGCAGGGAAATCAAGGCCGCAAGAATCATGAATATCTCAATTACGCTGATGAAGTTGCGCGTTGATTCCATGCTTTTCTCTATCAGTTCCGGAATGTATCCGTACATGTCTATGAATTCTTCATCTCCCGTAATCCTGATGCTTTCCTGACGGGCAATCTCCCTCAGTTCTGCGCGGACTTCTGAATCGAGACGGTTCAGTTTAAGCACAACGCTAGAATTGCCCTCAAGGTTACTCACCGACACAACCCCGACCTCGTTGCCTGCCAGTTCGGTCGGCCCTTTGACTGCAAAATCTTTTATTATTCCTCCAATGTGTGAGTCTTTATAGAACCATGACAACTGTGACGGAATGCTGGGATTATCTTCATCAAGAGATAAGATGCTGGCGGCAGATTCAGTCAACCACAATGATTGTATCATCGGCGTCCCATAATTCTTGATGACATCAAATCCGAACAATTCAAAAGCGTCTTCATCACAAGAAAGAATTGCAAATTGTACTTTCTGCTCATCTATAGTAGAGGTCAATGTCATTTGCTCGTTGCCCGGATATCCATTGCTGGTGCCCATCTTGTCAACATAAGGTTTCTCTGCGAGGACATCTTTGCCGACAGGGCCGCTTGAGATATAGTATAGCCCGTCCATATCTACTCCCAAGGGCATATTCATCAGATGATGGTACTGGAGCTCCATCACCAGGACCATGGATATAAGAGCTACGGTAATAACATTCTGAACTATAATAAACACCTTTGACAACACCGTCTTTGTCTGACGGCGCTGCTCGCCCTTGATAACTTCCACCGGATTGTAGCGGGATGTAATCCACGCGGGGAACAGCCCGGAAACCAGACCTATCAGAATGACAAACAGGGCATAGACACCAAGATATGCTGGCGTAATGGCCACTTCAAGTCCTACATCACCCGCAATGTACCGGTTGAACAACGGCTCCAGCGTTTTGGCAAGCAGCAAGGCAAGCACAAGGCAAAACGCCATGAAAAGGATGGATTCGCCGATATACCGCCACCGGATCCGGCTCTTTGGCTCTCCCAGAGTAGAACGTATTGCCATTTCCTTGGCCCGCTTCCCGGCCAGGGCGATGCTGAGATTGATATAATTGAAAAGGGCAGAGATAAGGAGCAGTATACCTACCGCAATCAGAACATATACTAATGTGGAGTTACCGTGTTTTGTGGCGTTCCCAATCTTAGTGAAATACAAATCCTTGAAGGGGATTGTCACAGAGCGCTCCGGTTTATAATTCTGATACATCTGGGAGAATTCCCTGGTTATAACAGTATCGATGAGCGTTCTAGCCGCCTTATGGTCGGCCCCTTCCCTCAGCCGGACCAGCACCAGGTCTACCGGAACGACAAATTGTGAAGAGGAAGGAGCATCAGGCTCTTTAAAAGCGCGGTAAATGTCACCTTCTTGTAGTAAGGAGCGTTCCGGCACCCGGAGAATGCCTCCCACAATACAAGTGTCTCTCATGATGACTATGGTTTTACCAACCGGATCCATATCAGGAGATACCCTCCGGGCAAACGTTTCACCCAGGATTACCTGATTCCTGTCATGCAAGACATTCTCATCCCCGGCCAGAAAAGTCTGCGGAAGGAACTCGAATATTTCGGGGTCAACCTCGTTAACCATGGGATTGCCCGGAGCCTGCTGTCCATTGAAAGTTACTGCTGTACCATACCTTTTGAGCCTTCCAGCGGCCTCTACATCCGGGACTCGGTCCTGTACTACAGACATCTCACCGGGATATGCGCCAGTATAGTCTTGTCGTCCTTGCGTGAGCGCATAGATGCGCTTGTAGTCCGGAGCCTCCCTGGTGATGGCGAGTTGCTGCCAGGCATAGCAGAAGATGATTATTACAAAAGCCAGGCTTACGATAAGTCCCAGCGCCTGGATAGCAGTGTAGAGTTTGTTGCGGGACAGGAATTTAAGGTAGCTTTTCATAGGTCAAGTATTTGTCATCCTGTGCGTCAGCGAAGGATCTATTCATTTTTCAACGATTCCACCGGATTGGTCCGGGCGGCCTTTAATGTCTGCCAGAGCACGGTCGCAAATGCAATGGCAAAAGTTATTACTACTGCGGCGGCGAAGGCCCAGCCGTAGCCCTCGATGCGGTAGGCGAATACCTGCAGGTAGAGCCTGGCGGCCCAGACGGCCAGCGGGATGCCGATGGCGCAGGCGATGCCGACCATCACCATATAGCTGCGGACGCTGCGCCAGGTCTCGCCGGTCACGTCACTTCCGAAGACTTTGCGGATAGCGATCTGCTTTGTGTTCTCCCCGGCGAAATAGGTGCTCATCGCCAGCAGGCCCAGCATCGAGATCAGCACCGCCAGCAGCGTGAAGAGTTCCAGCAGCCGCATAGTGTTTCTGGCAGGAATCAGCTGGCTGAGGTAGATATCGCGGACAAATCCGGACCTCCACGGCGCCTCGTACACGCCGGACTGCTCCATGCGGTATTCCTCGTAGGCCTTCATTATCTGCCGTTCATAATCCTTGTCCTCCCCTATCGTGCCGATGAGCAGTCCGTGAGAGAAATAAATATCTTCCATGGGAGACACAATCACCGCAGCATTGAGGGTCTTCACTTCGTTGGATGCGGCAGATTCGACAGGGAAGTCGCGCACCACACCGCCGATATAATCGACTCTGGCTCCGTTGATTCCCACCCTGTTCTTGAAATATGAAGAAGTGTCCGCCACTCCAAGCGCATTGAAAGCCGTCTCGTCCAGCCAGATGGAATTCAGCTGCGGATGGTTGAAATCCTCCAGCACCTCCAGACCCATAAGGCGGAAGTAGGCGGTATCGCAAAGGATGACCGGCAGGTTGAAACTGCTGCCGTCTTCCTGCTTTATTCCTACCGACATATTGATGAAGCCCGGAAGGTTGCGGCCGACGCCCACCCCCGTCACGAAGGGCAGCTGCTCCACCTTATCCTTGAGCAACTTCATCTGGTCGTATGAAGTGGCATAATAGTCCATATAGAAGCGGTTGTCGACCTGCGAATGGGTCGGCCGATCCATCATGTGCTTCATCTGGAGCTCCATCACAAGCGCTATGGCGATCAGGAATACCGCCAGGACATTCTGGGCGATGATGAACACTTTGTTGAAGGCCATCTTGTTCTTGCGACGGAGGGTCCCCTTGATGATGTCGATGGGTTCGTAACGGGCAGCCCTGAGGGCCGGAAGAAGCCCGCAGAGGGTTCCGAGCACCAGAATTCCCGCCACATAAGCTGCGATGTAACCGGGAGTCATCATAAACTGGAGTTTCATCTCCGTCTCCATCGAAAGCCAGCTGTCCTGGGAGGTCAGCAGATTATTCATCATCGGCACCAGCAACTTGGCTAGCACCAGAGCGACGGCGAAACATACTGCCGTAAAGGCTATCGACTCGCCGATGTACTTCCAGAGGATTTCGCTGCGGCCAGAGCCCAACAGGCGGCGGGTGGCCATCTCTTTGGCCCGCTTGCCGCTGAGAGCGAAACTCAAGTTGATATAATTGAATATGGCTGAAAGCAGCAGGAGCAGAACCACCACGGTCAGCAGCCGCACCATCTGCTTGTTTCCGGTCTTGTTGGTGCCGTTGCCGGCGATTCCCGGAGTCCAGAAAAGCTCGTCAGAACGCCAGATCTTCCATTCCTCCACCTGATCTCCCCAGACCGGCTTGTAATTCTTGAGTATGAGGTCGTGCAGCTTAGTCTCGAATGCAGCCCGGTCCGTTCCTTTGCGAACGCGACAGAAAGTGGTGACGCTGCCAATGCTGTTGAAACTCTTGCCGTCCTCCAGATGGGGGTTGGATGCGATATTTGCCATCAAATCCACATTCGGCAAAATGCTGTTATCGGGTATCCGGACAACTCCGGCAATCTGGTAGGTCCCTTCTCCGACCACGAAAGGCTGGCCGATGAGTGCAGAGAAATCATTCCCTCTCGCAATCTGACGTGCCATCTGCTCGGTGAGCACGACAGCATCCTTGACCTCGAACATCGCCGGTGACCCTTCCAGCCATTCCAGATATGAGTAAATCTCGAAAAACTCCGGATCGACTTCCCATCCATAGGTGGAAACTCCCGGCCATTTCTGGCCGCCGTATTCAACGACAGAGCATTGCATCAGTGCCATTCTGGTAGCAACTTCCACCTCGGGGATGGACATCTCTATTTCTTCCTTGTCCCAGAGACTGAGTCCGGCATAGCTGTCTGTGCCCGGTGCATATATACGGTCCCAGGCCGGATTCTCGTGCGCCATCCGGTATTGCTGCGCCACGTAGCTGCCGATCAAGATTACGAAGGCCAGGCTCACTGCCAGCCCCGCCGCCTCGATGGCGGTGTAAAGCTTGTTGCGGGAAAGGAATTTGAGATATGATTTCATCTGTTTTTTGTCTTTGGTGCTCCTACCGTCCGGGATTTTGGGACGGCGGGAGCATTTTACCCCCATTTTCGCTCCTGCCGTCCGTAGATTCCGGACGGCAGGCGCACTTAAAGTTCATTCTTTACGTCTGAGACAATCTGGCCGTCGAAGAGGTCGATGGTGCGCTGAGCGCAGGCGGCATCCTTCTGGCTGTGGGTCACCATGACTATGGTAGTGCCTTCGGCATTCAGCTCCTTCAGCAGGTCCATAACCTCCTTGCCGTTCTTGGAGTCGAGGTTACCGGTCGGCTCGTCCGCGAGGATCAGCTTCGGGCCGGCGACGACGGCACGGGCGATGGCCACCCTCTGCTGCTGACCGCCGGAGAGCTGCTGCGGGAAGTGGTTGGCACGGTGGCTGATGGCCATGCGCTTCATGATTTCGGTGACCTTGGCCTTACGCTCGGCCGCGCTGATGTTCAAGTAGCGCAGC
>JAFZVU010000020.1 GCA_017617655.1 Bacteroidales bacterium | reverse complement strand
GTCAACCTCAGACAGTGATAAGACTCGGATGGTAAACCTATCTTAGGGATAACGACTAATAGTCAACTTATATCAGTAATAATCTATAAACCCGAGTCAACCAAAATCAGGAAACGACACTGTCCACAAAAAGGGGGTGTTTTGTGGACGGATGAAGGTCCGAGAGTCGTCGGGGAATCAAAGTAGCGCTTCGGCGAGGCGGAGGTCGTCGGGGGATCAAAGTAACGCTTCGGCGAGGCGAAGGTCGTCGGGGGTGGTGACTTTGATGTTGTAGCGGAGGCCTTCGACGGTTTTTACCGGGAAGCCGGCTTTCTGCACCACGGTAAGGTCGTCGGTGAAGGATGTGTCGTAACTCTGGGCGTAGGCTTTGCGGAGGATTTCCGAATGGAAGACCTGGGGAGTCTGGACAGACACGAAGCGGCTGCGGTCGGCAGGCACGGTGCCGTCGGGCGTAAGCTCACGGATGCTCTCCACCAGAGGCACGACCGGAGCGACTGCGCCGCACTTGTCAGCCTCTTCAAACAGGCTCTCGAGGAACTCGGGAGTGACGAACGGCCGGACCCCGTCGTGGACGGCCACGAGCGCCCCGTCGGGGACATATTCCAGAGCATTCTTGACAGAATGGAAACGGGTGAAGCCGCCGGTGGGCAGAGTGTACCTCGGAAGGAAGCCGCTGCGACGGCAGTAGCTCTTCCAGTATTCCTTGTATTCGTCTGACAGAACGACGATTATCTCCACGGGAGAGCTCATCGCAAGGAACTTCTCGACGGTGTGGCGCAAGAGCGGTTTGCCGGCAATTTCAATAAACTGCTTGGGCAATTTTGAATTCATCCTCGACCCCGAACCGGCAGCCACAATCACAGCGTATTTTTTTCTTTCCATTTGTCAATAACTTGTCCACAAAGTTAACTTTTAATTAGCCATTATTAACTATTTTTGTGTGCTTAAGCTAAAACCATGACATCAGAATTGAAAAAGATTTCATCTGCCCTCATTTCCGTTTTCTACAAAGACGGTATAGAAGAGATCGCCGACCTTCTTGCGAGCCAGGGCGTTGCCCTTTACTCCACCGGTGGAACATACGATTTCCTGGCCGGCAAAGGCTATAAAGTGACCAAGGTCGAAGACGTAACCGGATACCCGTCTATCCTCGGAGGAAGGGTAAAGACCCTGCATCCCAAAGTTTTCGGCGGCATCCTCGCAAGGCGCGACAATCCCGGCGACCGCGAGCAGATGCAGCAGTACGACATACCTGCCCTGGACCTCGTCATAGTCGACCTCTATCCTTTCGAGGAATATGTCGCCAAGGGCGCGACCCATCAGGAAATCATTGAAAAGATCGACATCGGCGGCATCAGCCTCATCCGCGCAGCCGCCAAGAACTATAAAGACGTGGTAATCGTGCCCTGCAAGAACTGCTACGGCAAGCTGGCCGCCCTGCTCAAGGAGAAAGGCGGCTTCACCAGCGAGGAAGACAGGCTCTCATTTGCCAAATATGCTTTCTCTGTCAGCAGCTCTTACGACACTGCCATCTTCAACTACCTCAACAGCGACGGCGAAGTGGACATGTTCTCGAGGAGCTACGCCAGCTCGACCCATCTGCGCTACGGCGAGAACCCTCACCAGAGTGCAGCCTTCTACGGCGACGCCTCCACCCTTCCCGAGCAGCTGCACGGCAAGGAGATTTCCTACAACAACCTGCTTGACATAGAGGCTGCGATCGAACTGATCTCCGACTTCAAGGATCCCACCGTAGCCATCATCAAGCACAACAACGCCTGCGGCTGCGCCACAAGAAGCACCGTCCTCGAGGCGTGGAAAGACGCCCTGGCCGGCGACCCCGTGTCTGCCTTCGGAGGCATCATAATCACCAACGTGCCCGTCGACGAAGCCGCCGCAGAGGAGATCAACAAGATATTCTTCGAGGTGATAATCGCTCCTGAATATTCTCCCGCCGCCCTCGAGATCCTCAAGCAGAAGAAGAACCGCATCATCATGGTCAACCGCAAGACCGTTCCTTCTGCCATCAAGTTCCGCTCTATGCTTGGCGGAGCCCTCGTGCAGGAAAGGGACACCAAGAGCGAGACCCCGGCCGACCTCAAGCCTGTCACCAAGGTCGTTCCGACCGACGCCCAGGTTGCGGACCTGCTCTTCGCCAACAAACTTGTGAAGCACTCGAAGTCTAACTCCATAGTGCTTGCCAAGGACGGCATGCTGCTCGCCAGCGGAGTGGGCCAGACCTCAAGGGTAGACGCGCTGAAACAGGCCATTGCCAAAGCCCTAAGCTTCGGCTTCGACCTCAAGGGCGCAGTCATGGCTTCCGACGCCTTCTTCCCCTTCCCCGACTGCGTCGAGATAGCCGACCAGGCCGGCATCACCGCTGTCATCCACCCGGGCGGCAGCATCAGGGACCAGGAAAGCATTGACTACTGCGACAATCATGGCATTGCCATGGTGATTACCGGATTCAGACATTTCAAACACTAGACAACTATTATTTATCGATATGGCATTCTCGTTTCTAACTCAAGAACTTGCTATTGACCTTGGCACCGCGAACATCGTCATCTTCATGAACGACAAGAAGGTGATCGACGAGCCCTCTATCGTAGCGATAGACATCCCCACCAACAAGCCTATCGCCGTGGGCACCCAGGCCAAGCTCATGCACGAACGCACCAACCCCACGATCCGTACCGTCAGACCTCTGAGGGACGGCGTAATCGCAGACTTCGAAGCCGCAGAGATCATGCTCAGGGAGTTCATCAAGATGATCAACCGCAAGCGCACCCTCTTCGCTCCGAACCTCAAGATCGTAGTCAGCATCCCCAAGGGAAGTACCGAAGTTGAGATCAGAGCCGTCCGCGACTCCTGCGAACATGCCGGCGGCCGCGACGTCTACATGATGTTCGAGCCTATGGCAGCTGCGCTCGGCATCGGCCTTGACGTCACCGCTCCTTCAGGCAACATGGTTGTCGACATCGGAGGCGGCACCACCGAAGTAGCAGTCATCTCTCTCGGCGGCATCGTGGCCAGCGAGAGCATCCGCACCGCAGGCGACGTATTCACCAGCGACATCCAGCAGTACATGCGCCAGCAGCACAACATCCGCGTCGGCGAGATCACTGCCGAGGACATCAAGATCAAGATCGGCGCAGCCATCTCCGAGCTTGACGAGACTCCGGACCCGTACATAGTGAACGGTCCTAACCTGATGACCGCCCATCCCGTGGAGGCCGAGGTTACCTCTCAGGAAATCGCCCACTGCCTCGACAAGTCGCTCGTAAGGCTGGAGACTGCCATCCTCACAGTGCTCGAGAAGACTCCCCCGGAGCTTTATGCCGACATCGTCCACAAGGGTATCTTCCTGACCGGCGGCGGCGCCCTGCTCAAGGGTCTCGACCAGAGGCTTGCCAGAAAGATCAACATCCCGTTCCATGTTTCCGAGGACCCGCTCCGCGCGGTTGCCCGCGGCACATGCCAGGCACTCAAGAACACATCAACATATAAATTCCTGTTCAGATGACAGGACGCCCCGCTCTTGTACGCATCGCAATAAATATCGTGGTATTCATTGCACTGGAGGTGCTGTGTCTGGTTATGATAGCCAACAACAGCGTCGTGCAGCGGTACAAGATCCTCGGGGCCATACGCGAAGCCCAGTCTGCCATCTGGCATCGCACGAGCGAGATCGGCTCTTACTTCTCGCTCAAGAAAGACAACCGCCTGCTGGTTCAGGAGAATGTCGACCTGCAGCGGCAGCTCAACATGTACAAAGCCATGTCCGTGAAACCGGACACGGCTTTCGTGCATCCTGCCGGACTGTATTCATATATGGCGGCAGACATAGTCAAGAGCACCCGCGGCAAGCAGCATAACTACATGCTCATCGACAAGGGCACCCGCGCCGGCGTCACCGAAGGGATGGGCGTGGTCACCGCCAACGGCATCGTGGGCATAATCGACGCCGTGAGCGACAACTATTCGTATGTAATCTCGTTCCTGAACACCGAGCAGTCGGTGAGCGCGCGCCTTACCAAGAGCGACCATTTCGGCCTGCTGCGCTGGGAAGGAGTCAATCCCCACAAGGCTACCCTGACCGAGATCTCCCTCAACTGCGGGGCCGCCGTGGGCGACACCGTAGCCACCAGCGGACACTCCAGCATCTTCCCTGCCGACATCCCTATCGGAGTCGTCAGCAAGATCAAACCTGTCAGCGGCCTCTACCTGAGCCTGGAGATAGACATGTTCCAGGATTTCAACTCGCTGCGCCACGTATATATCGTAGCCAACAGGGACCGCAAGGAGATAGACGAACTTGAACAAGGAGGTGAGCGATGAAAGACAACTGGGGGCGTTTCATGTTCTTCGCGGCGCTGCTGATAATCCAGATAGTGCTGTCGAGCTATGCTAATGTCGGCCCGTACATCTATCTGTGCTGCCTGCCGCTCATAGTATTGTATCTCCCGCTCTATCAGGAGACCTTTCTGTCGATGCTCATTGCTTTCGCCTGCGGCCTGGCCATAGACATACTCTGCGACGGCATAGTCGGCCTGAATGCAGCCGCGTCGGTGGCCCTTGCCGCCGTCCGCAAGCCGCTGTTCGCAGCTTTCTTCACCAGGGACAACCTGGCGAGGGCCGTCATCCCGACCATCAGCGAATCCGGCGTCTTCAAGCACATCAATTACATCCTCATTTCCCTGCTGATCTACTTCCTCGTCTACATCTGTCTCGACTCGGTAGGCATGGAGAGCCTTCAGACCACCCTGCTAAGGCTCGTTCTCAGCTGTGCGGCCAACCTTGTCCTCGTCCTGGCCATCGATTATTTCATGTTCAATTCGAGGAGGTAAGGCATGTCACTATCCGTCAGCAGAAAGAACATCCTCATCGCCGCGATCGCGATTGCGTTCCTGGCTGTCATCAGCCGTCTGTTCTATGTTCAGATAATCGAGGACAAGTACCGCATCAACGCCGAGAACAACGCGCTGAAATATAAAGTCAACTACCCTGCCCGCGGCCGCATCCTCGACCGCAACGGGGAGATAATGGTCGACAACAAGATAATCTACGACCTTGAGGTGACGCCCATCGACGTGCAGCCGTTCGACACCCTTGCCTTCTGCGAGATATTCGACCTCGACGAGGAGTTCGTCAAGGAGCGCTTCGACTATTACCGCCGCTACCGCTCCAGGATCGGCTTCGGCTCGGTCTCATTCCTGAAGCAGATTCCGGGCGAGATGTACGACAAGTTCGCCGAGAAGAGCTACATGTTCCCGGGTTTCGACGCCGTCATCAGGACGGCCCGCGAATATCCGGTGAATTCCGGCGGCAACCTGCTGGGCTACATCAGCGAAGTGGACCAGAACTTCCTGAACAGCCACGATGGCTATGTGATGGGCGACTTCGCCGGCAAGACGGGCATGGAGATGGCTTTCGAAGACCGCCTCAAGGGCGAGAAGGGCTATGAGATCTTCCTGCGCGACGCGCACAACCGCATCCAGGAGCACTACGAAAACGGAGAATACGACAAGGAAGCCATCGGCGGCAGCGACGTGATGACCACCATCGACCTGCACCTGCAGGCATACGGCCAGCAGCTGATGCAGAACAAGGTGGGCTCTGTAGTGGCCATCGAACCTTCTACCGGCGAGATCCTGGCAATGGTGTCCAGCCCCGGCATCGACGTGTCGCAGCTGGCCGAGATTAACAGATACTACTCGGAGCTCATAAACGACCCTTACAAGCCCATGTTCAACCGTGCGGTGCAGTCCGCCCAGCCTCCGGGCTCGGTGTTCAAGGTGGTAAACGGCCTCATCGGCCTGCAGGAGGGCGTCCTGACTCCCGACACTAAATATCCCTGCCATGCGGGCTACCAGGTGGGCAGGGTGAAGCTGGGCTGCCACAACCACGTCTCTCCGATCGACATGTACCAGTCGCTGATGATGTCCTGCAACGCCTACTACTGCTATGTCTTCCGCAACATAATAGACAATCCCAAGTACGGCAGCGTGGGCGAGGCCTTCGACAAATGGAGGGAATATGTGACTTCGTTCGGCTTCGGCACCAAACTCGGCAGCGACATCCCCTACGAGCTGGCGGGCAACGTCCCGACCAGGGCCACCTACGACAGGCTGCACGGCAAGGACCGCTGGAAGTCGCTGTCCATAATCTCGCTCTCGATCGGCCAGGGAGAGCTGGGCTGCACGCCGCTCCACCTCGCCAACATGTGCGCCACGGTGGCCAACAGGGGCTACTACTACATACCTCACTACGTCAAATACCAGCCAGGTGAGACGGTGGACAGCACTTACAATGTCTACACCACCCGTCACTACACCATGGTCGACACCACCTACTTCCCCGAAGTGGTGAAGGGTATGGAGATGGCAGTGCAGGGCGGGCCGGGAGCCACGGCCAGGTCGGTGGCGATCCCGGGCATCATCATGTGCGGCAAGACCGGCACCGCGCAGAACCCCCACGGCAGCGACCACTCCGTATTCATGTGCTTCGCCCCGAAGGACGACCCGAAGATAGCAGTGGTGGCATACGTGGAGAACGCAGGCTTCGGAGCCACCTGGGCCGCCCCTATCGCTTCGCTGCTGGTGGAGCGCTACCTCAAGGGGGAGATAAGCCCGGAAAGGAAATATCTCGAACAGCGTATGTTCGACGCCAATCTGTTGTATAAGGTAAAGACTAAGTAATGGCCAACACTTCCATATACAGCAAACTGGACTGGAGACTGATCATCTACTACCTGATACTGGTCGTCTTCGGCTGGCTCAACATATATTCTTCAGTACACGCCGAGAATTCGATCCTGTTCGACTTCAGCCAGAGATACGGCATGCACTTCATCTGGATGTGCATCGCTTTCGGCCTGGCGCTTGCCATAATCTTCGTCATACCTTCCAAGATTTATAACGGTCTGGCCTGGTGGATGTACATCTTGATGATAGGGCTGCTGCTGGTGACCCTGGTCATCGGCGTGGAAGTCAAGGGCTCCCGCTCATGGATCTCCCTGGGCGGCATCCAGTTCCAGCCGGCCGAGTTCTCGAAGATCACCACCGCACTGGCTCTGTCGGCCCTCATGGGCAAATACGGTTTCGTGTTCAAGCGCACCAGCTGCTGGCTGAGGGCCTTCGCCACCTTGGGCATCCCGATGCTGCTCATCCTGATGGAGAAGGAGACCGGCTCGATGCTGGTCTACATCGGCTTCTTCCTCGTGTTCTACAGGGAAGGCATGAGCGGCTGGTTCTTGCTGGCAGGCCTGTTCGCCATCCTGG
This sequence comes from Bacteroidales bacterium, assembly GCA_017617655.1. Lineage (GTDB taxonomy): Bacteria > Bacteroidota > Bacteroidia > Bacteroidales > UBA932 > Equibacterium. The sequence goes on along the minus strand of JAFZVU010000020.1, from coordinate 12,120 downwards.
AGTTCATCCTCGGCCTGGTGTTCTCGCCCTATGTGGCGATGCTCGTGCTCACCGGCACTTTCTTGCTGATATTTTTCGTACGCAACAAGCACGTTCTCACCGGCAGCATACTAACCGTCGTCGCCATAACGCTGCTGGCCTTCCTGCCGAAGCTCCTTGCCGTAGAAGCCATAGCCGCCAAGAATCCTTTCCCGGCCGAGGTCTGGCTTGCCGCCATCTGCTGCGCCGCCTGCCTCTTCGTCCTGGTCAGGGACCTGCTGATGCGCTCCAAGGACAAGTTCATGCGCTACCTGCTCATCTGCTACATCCTCTTCACGGGCTTCATCTTCTCCGTCCAGTTCATTTTCAACAATGTGCTCCAGGACCACCAGAGGGCCCGCATCGAAGTGCTGCTTGGCATGAAAGACGACCCTAAGGGAGTCGGCTACAACGTGCACCAGTCGCTGATAGCCATCGGCTCCGGCGGCATGTTCGGCAAAGGATACATGCAGGGCACCCAGACCCGTTTCGACTTCGTCCCCGAGCAGACCACCGACTTCATCTTCTGCACCATCGGAGAGGAATGGGGCTTCGTCGGCTCGTTCGGAGTGCTGCTGCTCTACTTCCTGCTGCTGATGCGCATCCTCAACAAAGCGGAGCAGAACGCCGACGCCTTCACCCGCATCTACGGCTACTGCGTCGCGAGCTGCCTGCTGATGCACATTCTCATAAACATCTGCATGACCATCGGCCTGATGCCGGTGATCGGCATCCCCCTGCCCTTCCTGAGCTACGGCGGATCGTCGCTGCTGGCCTTCACCATACTGCTGTTCATCTTCATACGCCTTGACCTTGACCAGTGGAAATACCTCAAACATTAATAAAACCAACATATATGTATCAGGATTTTGCATACAGACACAACGGACCCCGGGACTTCCAGATTAAGGAAATGCTCGAAGCCATCGGAGCGGGGTCGCTCGACGAACTGATAAGCCAGACCGTCCCTGCCGACATCATGCTCGACAAACCGCTGGACCTGGCCCCGGCTGTCAGCGAGTCGGAATACCTGGCTTCGCTGAAAGAAATCGCGGCGAAGAACAAGCCTTTCCGCTCTATGATCGGCATGGGCTTCTACGGGACTGCGTCGCCTTCGGTCATAATTCGCAACATTTTCGAGAATCCCAGCTGGTACACGTCATACACCCCCTACCAGTCTGAGATTTCCCAGGGAAGGCTCGAGGCTCTCATAGTTTTCCAGACCATGATCGCCTCCCTGACCGGATTCCCGCTCGCGAACTGCTCGATGCTCGACGACGCCACCGCTGCTGCCGAGGCCATGCGAATGATGTTCAACCTGCGCAGCCGCAACATGGCCCAGTCGGGTTACGACAAGCTCTTCGTCGACGAGGATGTCTTCCCGCAGGTGCTGTCGGTGCTCCAGACCCGCGCCAACCCGCTCGGCATCAAGGTTGTCACCGGAGACTGGCGCAAGGTAAATCTCAGCGACCGCTTCTTCGGAGCGATTGTGCAGTATCCCGCAGCTGACGGCGACATCCGCGACTACAGTGAATTCTGCGCGAACGCCCACTCGAACAGCGTGATGGTAACTGCATACTGCGACCTGCTCGCTCTGACCCTCCTCAAGGAGCCGGCAGCATGGGGAGCTGACGTGGCAGTAGGTTCCGCCCAGCGCTTCGGCCTGCCGATGGGCTTCGGCGGCCCTACCGCAGGATACATGGCCACCCGCGACGAGTTCAAGCGCAGCCTGCCCGGACGTATAATAGGAGAATCTGTGGACCGCCTCGGCAACAAGGGCTACCGTCTGGCCCTGCAGACCCGCGAGCAGCACATCAAGCGCGACAAAGCCACCTCCAACATCTGCACCGCCACCGCCCTGATGGCCATAATGACCGGCATGTATGCGGTATGGCACGGGCCTCAGGGACTCCGCGAGATCGCCATGAAGATACACGGCTTCGCAAGCGACTTCGCCGCCAAGCTGGTGAAGAGCGGCTACCGCATAGTGTCTGACCGTTTCTTCGACACAATAGAAGTGATCGCCCCGAACTTCGAGGCCATCAGCGCCAGGGCCGTGGAGTCCGGCTACAATTTCTACTATACCGAAGACGGCCACATCCGCATCAGCTTCGACGAGCTGTCGTCAGAGGAGGAGGCCGCCAAGCTCCGCGAGATCTTCAGCAGCGTCTCTGCTGTACACGCCGAGCCCGCCTGCCCGCAGTTCATGACCCGCGAGACCCCGATACTCACCGAAGAAGTATTCAACTCATATCATTCGGAGACCGAGATGATGAGGTATATCAAGAAGCTCGAAAGGCGCGACATATCTCTCACCCACAGCATGATCCCGCTGGGCTCCTGCACCATGAAGCTCAATGCGGCCACCGAGATGCTGCCGCTGAGCTGGGCCGAGTTCGGCAACATCCATCCTTTCGCCCCGCTGCCTCAGGCCAAGGGTACCATGGCTCTCATTGCCGACCTCGAGAAGGATCTGGCCACCATCACCGGCTTTGCTGCATGCTCGCTCCAGCCTAACAGCGGCGCCGCCGGAGAATACGCCGGCCTGATGACTATCCGCGGCTATCTCCACGCCAACGGCGGCGACGGCCGCGACATAATGCTGCTCCCCACCTCAGCCCACGGCACCAACCCGGCTTCGGCGGCCATGGCAGGCTTCAAGATCGAGCTTGTCAGCTGCGACGACAACGGCAACATAAATGTCGAGGAGCTCAAGGAGAAGGTCCTGCAGGCAGGAGAAAGGCTCGCCGGCATAATGATTACCTACCCTTCTACCCACGGAGTGTTCGAGGCCCGCATCCGCGAGATCGTGGCTGCAGTGCATGACGGCGGCGGACTGGTATACATGGACGGAGCCAACATGAACGCCCAGGTGGGCCTGACGAACCCCGGCACCATTGGAGCCGACGTATGCCACCTCAACCTCCACAAGACCTTCGCAATGCCTCACGGCGGCGGCGGTCCCGGAGTCGGCCCCATCTGCTGCACCGATGCTCTCAAACCTTATCTGCCCGGACACCCGGTTGTCCCGCAGTGCGGCGGCAAGGGCATGACGGCGGTTTCCGCAGCTCCCTACGGCTCTGCGCTGCTGCTCCCGATAACCCACGCCTACATCAAGATGCTGGGCGCCGAGGGTCTTCGCAAGGCCAGCGAGATCGCCATCCTCAACGCCAACTACATCTCTGCCAAGCTGCGTCCCGAGCTGGAGACCCTCTACACCGGCACCACCGGCCGCGTGGCTCACGAATGCATCATAGACCTGCGCAACTTCAAGGCTGAATTCGGAGTGGACGCCACCGACGTGGCCAAGAGGCTCATGGACTTCGGCTTCCACGCCCCGACCCTCAGCTTCCCCGTCCACGAGACTCTGATGGTGGAGCCTACCGAGAGCGAGTCGAAAGAAGAGCTGGACCGCTTCGTCGAGGCCCTCAAGACCATTGTGGCTGAATGCAAGGCCATCCAGAACGGCGACTTCGACGCCGAAGACAACCCCGTGAAGATGGCGCCGCACACCGCCGAGGAGGTCTGCTCCGACAACTGGGCTCACCCTTACAGCAGGGAGCAGGCCGCTTATCCTCTTCAGTGGATCCGCGACAACAAGTTCTGGCCGTTCTGCGCCCGCGTGGACAACGGCTGGGGCGACCGCAACCTAAAGGCAACGATTTAAATATTTAAAATATTTATAACTTTGCCGTCTCGAATACAACAAACACACAACAATACTATGCAAAACATCTCCAGCTACGATTTCAAAGGCAAAAGAGCCATTGTCAGGGTGGACTTCAACGTTCCTCTGGATGAAAATTTCAAGATCACAGACGACACCCGCATCAGGGCTGCCATCCCCACTTTGAAGAAAGTGCTCGAAAAAGGCGGTTCTCTTATCATCATGTCTCACCTCGGACGTCCGAAGGGAGTTGACAACAAATTCTCTCTCAAACACATCATCTACCGTGTTGAGGAGCTCCTCGGTGTCAAAGTCCAGTTCGCTGACGACTGCATGAAGGCCGGCGCACAGGCCGCAGCTCTCAAGCCGGGTGAAGTCCTGCTGCTCGAGAACCTGCGTTTCTACGCAGAAGAGGAAGGCAAGCCGAGAGGCCTCGCAGCTGACGCTACCGACGAGGAGAAGAAAGCTGCCAAGGCTGTAGTGAAGGCCAGCCAGAAAGAGTTCGTGAAGACTCTCGCAAGCTATGCCGACTGCTACATCAATGACGCTTTCGGTACCGCTCACCGCGCTCACGCTTCAACCGCTCTCATCGCTTCTTACTTCCCGAACGACAAGATGTTCGGCTATGTGATGGAAGGCGAGATCGCCGCTATCGACAAAGTGCTCGGCAATCCTGCACGTCCCCTCACCGCCATCATCGGCGGCGCCAAGGTGTCATCTAAGATCGGCATCATCGAGCACCTGCTCGACCTCGTCGACAACCTGATCATCGGCGGCGGTATGGTTTATACCTTCAAGAAAGCCCAGGGCGGCAAGATCGGCAACTCTCTCTGCGAAGACGACCAGCAGGAAGTGGCTCTGAACATCCTCGCCAAGGCTAAGGAGAAAGGTGTCAATGTAGTCCTTTCAGACGTGGTTGTTGCAGCCGACGCTTTCGCAAACGACGCCAAGACCGTCATCTGCCCTTCTGACAACATTCCTGACGGATTCGAGGGAATGGACGCAGCTCCCGAGTCAATCGAGGCAGCCAAGAAGATTATCATGGCTTCCAAGACCATCCTCTGGAACGGCCCTGTAGGCGTATTCGAGATGCCCAACTTCGCTGTCGGCACCAACGCAATCGCCGAGGCTCTCAAGGAAGCTACCGACAACGGCGCTTTCACCCTCGTAGGCGGCGGCGACTCTGTAGCAGCTGTTACCCAGATGGGTTACGCTGACAAGGTAAGCTACGTATCTACCGGCGGCGGCGCAATGCTCGAGTACCTCGAAGGCAAGGTTCTCCCCGGCATCGCAGCAATCAGGGAGTAACAAATACCCGCACATCATAGTCAAAACCCCGGAGGCAGGCGCCTGCGGGGTTTTGTTTTGCCGGCCGCAGTTGACGTTTCTATATTATTTTAGTACCTTTATTGGTTGATTCACAATTTTGATCATCATGAAAAGACTATTCTTATCCAGCATCCTGCTGGCTCTCATATTCTGCCTGTACTCCTGCGAAGAGCCTGTAGTCACAGTCAGCTCCATAACCCTCAACTCTACCGCGCTGGACATGACCGAAGGCGACAGCTACAGGCTGACCGCCACGGTGCTGCCCGACAACGCCACCGACAAGACTGTCATCTGGAGTTCTTCTAACGCCAGCATCGCCAGCGTCGAGGACGGAGTGGTGACTGCCGTCAAGGAAGGCGCTGCTACAATTACTGTTGCGAGCAAGGACGGCGGGGCGAGGGCCGCATGCGAAGTCATGGTAGCGGCGAAGGTGATCGATGTGGAAAGCATCTCCCTCAGCCAGAAGGAAGCCACTATTACAGTCGGTGAGAGTCTGACCCTCAAGGCCACCGTGCTGCCGGACAATGCTACCGACAAGACTGTGACATGGACGTCCAACAATACTTCCGTAGCCACCGTCAGCGACGGAGTAGTGAAGGCCGTGGGCGCCGGTTCCGCTTCCATCACGGCTACGGCCGGCGGTAAGAACGCCACCTGCACCATCACCGTCAAGGAGGCTGTCATCGCAGTCACTTCTGTGACTCTCAGCAAGACCAGCCTGTCGCTGCTCGAGGGCGAGAAGGCTACTCTGACCGCCACGGTGAGTCCTTCTGACGCCACCGACAAGACCGTGACATGGACTTCTTCCAACGAGAAGGTGTTGACAGTCTACGACGGCACCGTCACTGCGGTGAAGGCGGGCACGGCCACCGTGACTGCCACCGCCGGCGACAAGTCGGCCACCTGCGAGGTGCAGGTGTCTGCGAAGGTTCCCGTCAGCGAAGTGGTCCTCGACATCAAGAAGCTGACCATCGAAGTCGGACAGACCGAGACCCTTACCGCCACCGTACTGCCGGATAACGCCACAGATAAGACCGTCCGCTGGACAAGTTCTGACGATGACATTGCCACTGTCCGTGGCGGACAAGTCACAGGTGTCGGCGAAGGCACCGCCACAATCACCGCCACCGCTGGCGAAAAATCTGCCAATTGCCTGGTTACCGTCAAGTTTGTGGCAGTAGATGCCATCGAGCTCAACATGACCGAGCTGACTCTGAATCCTGACGAGTCTGAGAATCTTCAGGCCACCGTATATCCCGAGAATGCCTCCGACAAGACTGTCACCTGGTCTTCCAGCGACGCGTCGGTAGCCAAAGTGACTGATTACGGAAGGGTCACCGCCATCAAGACCGGAACAGCTGTCATCACTGCGCAGGCGGGTGATGCGAAGGCCACCTGCACGGTGAAGGTCAACAACAACAATTACCTGACAATCACAAACGAGGGTAAGAGCTCCGGACAGGTCCGCATAAAGGCCGGCAATGTCAACGCTCCTTCAATCTCTCTGGTGTATTCCAACGACAACGGCCGTACATGGAATGAAACCGGCGAGGTAAAAGCCACTGAAACCATTGAGATCCCTATCCCTACCAACGGCACCGTACGTCTTTATGGAGATAATGCCGCTTATGGCAGGAACATCAAGTCAAAACTCGGCTGGTGGACCATTTCCGCCACTGTGAATCACAGCGTTTCGGGCGATTTGATGAGCCTCTCTTCTTATTCCAAGGATACCAACGAGGATTACCAGTTCTACAAACTGTTCTGTGACGATACGAAACTGGTGTCTGCTGAAAACCTCCGCCTGAGTGCGAAAGAGCTGACCGCCCATTGCTACGAAAGCATGTTCGAGGGCTGCACCGCTCTGAAGGAAGCACCTGTCATACAGGCGGCTGTTCTGGCTGCCAGCTGCTTCAAATCTATGTTTGAGAAGTGCACCTCCCTGCTGGAGGCGCCCAAACTGTCATCAACTGTGATGGCTAAGGCAGACCGTTGTTACGAATCTATGTTCAAGGGCTGCACTTCGCTGACGAAGGCTCCCAAGCTGCCGGCGACTATAATGGCCGTGAGATGCTATGCTTCCATGTTCCAGGGCTGCACCGCACTGCAGACAGCGCCGGAGCTTCCTTCCGTCCAACTCGCTAACTACTGCTACCAGTCGATGTTCCAGGGCTGCACCGCGCTGCAGAAAGCTCCGGAGCTGAATGCCACGACCATGGCTGCCATGTGTTACCAGTCGATGTTCCAGGATTGCAGCTCGCTGCAGACAGCGCCCGAGTTGCCCGCCAAGATTATGGCAACCGGCTGCTACTATTCGATGTTCCAGGATTGTTCAAGCCTGGCCAAAGCGCCTGAACTCCCGGCGACGACAATGGTCACATCCTGCTATCATGCGATGTTCATGAACTGTGTAAAACTTACCGAAGCTCCCGAACTGCCTGCCACCAAGCTTGCCACAAGCTGCTACGCTTCAATGTTCGCAAACTGCTATAACATCAAGAAAGCCCCTGTCCTGCCCGCCGAGAAACTGGCGGACAAATGCTACCAGAAGCTGTTCCACAACTGCAGGTATCTGAACTCAATCACCTGCCTTGCAACAGACATCTCCGCAAGCGACTGTACTGAAGACTGGCTGTTCTATACTGCTGAGAACGGCACCTTCATCAAGAGCCCGGACATCCGCATCCCTGAGGACGAAGCGGACGAAACCAAGCAGACCTGGACCCGCGGACCGAGCGGTATTCCTCTCAACTGGAAGGTAGAAAATTACGACAAAGGCGAATAATCTCAATCTTATATAAACTTTATCCTATGAAAAAACTGCTTTTCTCGCTTGCATGCCTGCTGTTCGCAGTAGTGTTTGCAAATGCACAGAACCCCATCATCCGCGACCAGTTCACGGCTGACCCCAGCGCCCACTACTTCGAGGGCAGGGTTTATGTCTATCCTTCACACGACATCCCCGCACCGCTCGACTATGCCCGCAAAGACTGGTTCGTCATGGAAGACTACCATGTCTTTTCTTCCGACAACCTCGTAGACTGGGTTGACCACGGCAGAATCTTCTCTCAGAACCAAGTTGAATGGGTACAGCCCAATTCCTTCCAGATGTGGGCTCCTGACTGCAACTACAAGGACGGCAAGTACTACTTCTACTTCCCCGCCACAGGTAAGCGCGTCAACGGCCAGAGGCCTGACGGCAGCATCGGCGTCGCCGTTTCCGACACTCCTTACGGCCCGTTCGTTCCCGAGGAGACTGCCATCAAGGGCACCTTCGGCATCGACCCCTGCTGCTTCATCGACGATGACGGCCAGGCATATCTCGTATGGGCAGGCGGCGGACTTGTAATCTGCAAGCTGAAAGACAATATGAAGGAGCTTGACGGAGAACCCGTAAGGATTACCGCCATTCCGAGAGGACAGACCGAAGGCCCGTACCTCTTCAAGGCTAACGGCAAGTACTACTTCAGCTTCCCCTGGGTAGAGGCTGAGCGCGAGTGCCTCGCATACTGCATGGCCGACAACCCGATGGGTCCTTACGAGTTCAAGGGCAAGATCATGGAGCAGCACGCTGACGTCTGCTGGACCAACCACCATTCTGTAGTACAGGTTGACGGCCAGTGGTATCTGTTCTATCATCACAACGACTATTCACCTTACTTCGACAAGAACCGTTCAGTATGCGTGGACAGCCTCTTCTTCAATGCCGACGGCACCATCCAGGAGGTTAAGCCCACCAAGCGCGGCGTAGGCATCACCAAGGCCACCAGCGAGATCCAGCTCGACCGCTACTCTGACATCAAGGACACCTGCACCGACATCCAGTTCGTAAACGCCGACCGTACTTTCGACGGCTGGAAAGTGATCCTCTACAACACCATCCAGGAGAGGGAGCCCATCTGGGTAAGGTACAACAAGGTGGATTTCGGCAAGGAAAAACTCACTACCGCCACCATGAAAGTCCTGTCTCTGGCCGGAGGCAAGGTTGACATAAGGCTCGACGCCATCGACGGCCCGACCATCGCCACCTTCGATGTGGCCGGCAATCCGGGCTGGGTGGAGAACAAGATCCCCATGTCTGACTTCAAACCGGGTGTCCACGACATCTTCGCCGTAATGACTTCCGGCAGCTGCATCCAGATCGACTGGGTAAGTTTCAAATAGACTGACATTATGAAAATCTTTCGGCAGAATCCGGCTCTGGCGGCAGCTCTGGTCTGCGCCATGGCTCTTTTGTGCGCCTGCAAGAGCGGCGGCACAAGGCAGATAAGTATTATCCCGGCTCCGTCAAGTCTTGAAGTAAAGGAGGGCTCTCCTTTCAAGATTTCTTCTTCGACAAAGCTGGTGGCAGCTACTGACGACGAGCGGGCCACTGCCGGATTCTTCGCCGGAAAGATTTCCGCTTCCACAGGTAAGGCGCTGGCCATTACTTCTGAGCCGGCGGCTTCCAATGCTATCATTTTTACCATAGATCCTTCCAGCGGCATTCCCGAGGAAGGATATACCATCGAGGCCGACAGCCGTGCCGTGCGTGTTACTGCCAGCGACAGCGACGGCCTCTTCTACGGCATGCAGACTGTCCTGCAGCTGCTGCCGCCTCAGACGCAGAGCGACCGTGTGGTCCGCGGCCTCGACCTCTCGATCCCGGCCGTCAGCATCCAGGACGCTCCGCGCTTCCATTACCGAGGCATGCACATAGACCCCTGCCGCCATTTCCGCGACGCTGAGTGGGTCAAGAAGCAGCTGGACGTGATGGCTATGTTCAAGTTCAACAAGATGCACTTCCACCTGACCGAGGACCAGGGCTGGCGCATCGAGATCAAGAAATATCCCAAGCTCACGAGCTTCGGCCCCTACTACACCCAGGACGAGATCCGCGACATCGTGGCTTACGCTGCGGAGCGCCACATCGACGTGATTCCGGAGCTTGAGATTCCGGGCCACGAGATGGCTGCCATCGCTGCCTACCCCTGGCTGAGCTGCCAGGAGGGTGAGTATGAGCCCCGCAAGATCTGGGGTGTGGAGAACATAGTGATGTGTCCCGGCAAGGAGTCTTCTTTCGAATTCCTCGAGGACGTCATCGACGAGATGGTGGAGCTATTCCCTTACGAGCTCTTCCACATCGGCGGCGACGAGTGCCCGAGGGAGATGTGGGAGAAATGTCCTCTCTGCCAGAAACGCATCCGCGACGAGCATCTGGCTGGCGACGAGAGCAAGTTTACCAACGAGGACAGGCTCCAGAGTTATGTGGTGCGCCGCATCGAGAAGTATCTCAACGGCAAGGGCAAGCGCATTATCGGCTGGGACGAGATCCTCGAGGGTGACATCGACCCGTCGGCTATCATCATGTCATGGAGGGGTCTGCAGGGCGGCATCACCGGGGCTGAGCACGGCCATCAGGTGATAATGACTCCTTCGAGCGACGGCATGTATCTCGACTATTACCAGGGCGACCGCAAGATCGAGCCGGTGGGCATCGGCAATTACTTCACCATGGAGAGGGTCTATGCTTACGACCCGATTCCTGCCGAGGTAGCTTCGCTCGGGCTTCAGGATTATATCCTGGGCGTGCAGTGCAACACCTGGTCGGAGTATTTCTACACTGATTCCGTGACTGAGTACCGCACCTGGCCGCGTGCCGTGGCTGTCAGCGAGATTGCGTGGAGCCAGTACGAGAACAAGGACTGGGGCGATTTCCTTCGCAGGCTCGACGACGCTCATCTGAGGCTGGACATGCACCACATCTACTACCACATCCCGCTGCCTGAGCAGCCGGGCGGCTCTTGCAATACTGTGGCCTTCCCGGACAGCGTCACTGTCACTTTCACTACTACACGTCCGGTGAAGATGGTCTATACTCTCGACGGCAGGGAGCCTGGCGCCCGCAGCCGCGAGTACACTGCTCCGCTGCATTTCACCGACAATGCTACTCTGAAGATACGCTCTGTTCTACCTACTGGCGAGATGAGCACGGTCCGCACTATCGATATCGTCAAGATGGATCCGCTGCCGGCCGCAAAGCCTGCGGGCACTCTGGTGCAGGGTCTGGCGATGAGGACTACTCCGGGCGAGTTCTTCAATACTGCGGAGCTTGAAGCCGCGCCGCGCGTCTGGACGCCGAAGGCCATCACTCGTCTTCGCGAGATCAGCGCGCAGTCTGCTACCGACGCTCACATGCGGGGTGTGGAGCAGTACGCGGCTATCGCCGAGGGTTATGTTCAGATCGATGAGACCGGGGTCTACTACATTTCTTCCAACAACAACGAGGTGTGGATCGACGGCCGTCTTGTCATCGACAATAACGACGAGGTGAAGCGCTACAGCCGCCGCGACAACTGTCTCGTCCTCGAGGCCGGCCTTCATGAGGTGAAGATCGTGTTCCTGGGCCACATCATCGGCGGCGTCCCGTCTAACTGGGACAGCGCCGCCATCGCCCTCCGCCCCGCCGCCTCCCCCACCTTCCGCAACCTCCCCGACACCGCCTTCTTCCGCCCCGAGTAGCGCTTGTCATCCTGAGCGCAGCACTCTGTCATCCTGAGCGAAGCGAAGGATCTATGTCGCTGCCTTGGTCAGGAAAAATCGCCCGAAACATGCTGACTGTGGCGCCGTTTCTCTTCAGAAAGCCCGTTTTGCTGCCTTGGTCAGGAAAAATCGCCCGAAACTTGCTGACCGTGGCGCCGTTTCTCTCCAGAAAGCCCGTTTTGCTGCCTTGGTCAGGAAAAATCGCCCGAAACATGCTGACCGTGGCGCCGTTTCTCTTCAGAAAGCCAGTTTTACTGCCTTGGTCCGAAAGAATCGCCCGAAACTTGCTGACTGTGGCGCACTTTGGTTCCGGTAGGTGTTGGCGGTCCGGCGGGGTTATCCTAGGCCGGCAGCAGGAGCCCCCCAAAGAGCTCCTGCTGGCGGACTGGAGATAACCCCATCCCCGTAACTTGCCCATACCCCTCCCATCGCCACCCTGCCTCAAGGACTTATAAGAAGGTTATCCTTTCCAGTTGAAAAACAAAATTTATTGATGTTTTTTGTGGGGATATATTTTTATATTATTGATAATCAACGATATAATGATTTATCTTCTAGCCGCGATGGACATGGAGAGTTATGGC